>CAYRZU010000169.1:0-1517 GCA_964428895.1 uncultured Planctomycetaceae bacterium | reverse complement strand
GTCCCGAACTCGCTGGCCTCGGGGACTTCCGCCGCCCCGGTGTCGGGCGGGAGCAGGTCGGTGTAGAAGATCACGGAGTAGTCGGCGGCGGTTTCGGCCGCATCGACGACCGCCAGCGTGTACCGCCGGAGTTGTGCGAACAGGGGGAGGGCGGGTGTTATCTCGGGGACGGCGCGATGTGTGCCGGGCCGATCTTCCCGCTGCCAGTGGATCACCTGTCGGGCCTCGATCCGTCTGGCGGTGAGGTCGATGTCGAGCGAATCGCTGCCGGGGTGGTTCGGAAGCACGTAGTAGGCGGTCGGATTGCCGAAGGCGTCGGACTCGATGCCGTCGACGATCTCGGCGCCACCGAGGAGGTTCCGGGCCAACCTCTGCGGGCTGGCGATCTGATCCGCCTCGATCAGTCGCAGGTCCAAGTTGATCTGAGAGTCCAGGCCTTTGTTGATACCGATAAGACCGAACGCCTCGCCGTCGCTGACGCGGGCCATTCGCATGGTCCGGAGTTTGGCGGCCAGACGGATTCGGCGCGACCACCTTATCCAGATAGCTTCGGCCGTGCGGTTCAGTTCCCTGTTGGGCGTGTTCATCTGTAGGCGCGGCCCCTTGCCGATAGTCGCCTTGGCCAGCGTCAACGCCATGCCCTTAGCCCAGGAGTTGTTGGCCATCTCGTAACGTGCGCGGGCGCGGATGATGGCGCGGATCTCGGGGGAGTTGGCGGCATTGGCCGAGAGGGCGTCGGCCAGAGCCCAGTGGCGGCGGTTGTTGCCGGTGGTCTGGGCGGCGTCGTATTTCGAGCGGATGGGCAAGGACGCCGTCCGCCGGTTCGGCGCTTCTCGGGTTTTCGTTGCCGTCTGGGTCATGTCGTGCCCGGTGGGATAAGTTTGCTGTGAGTGAGCATTGCTGCCGGATTGTTCCGTCCGGCCTTACGTGTCTGGTGCTTGTCCAGAGCGATCAGGTCCTTGAGGGGATGGCCCTCGACGGACACACCGTCGCTGTCGACCCGCTTGGGGCCCTGTGCCGCTTGGGAAAGCACGTCGTCCATGTTTACGTCGTCTGCCATAATTGCAGGGGCGGGATTTGAACCCGCGACCTTCGGGGTATGAACCCAACGAGCTACCAGGCTGCTCTACCCTGCTGTGTCCGAGCGGGCATAGAAAAAGGCCGTACGGGGGTATGGCCCCATACGGCCTTGTGTTCTATGGCATCACCGAAGGGATCAACTCCGGTGTCGCTCGGTCGTATTCGGTTGTCTGTTACCGCCGATCACATTGGACCGGCTCTTTCGCTTCTGCTGGTAGTATTGGCGTCGGGGGTGAGGGGAGTCAACGAGGAAATGGGGTAAAGGGGCAAATCGTTACGCATACGTAACTATGGGATGAAAATCAGGAGAATAACCAACAGGAACGCGCGACCTGAGTTGCCCGACCGCGTCAGTAGATCCGCGTTGCGCGGCGAATACGCCGCCTCGACCAGGACTTCAAGGACATTCAGCGTCCGATCCGCAATGCGTTGCCCGA
>CAYRZU010000168.1:0-1517 GCA_964428895.1 uncultured Planctomycetaceae bacterium | reverse complement strand
CGATGATGTTGGTGTAGTAGTTGTTGTGGACGGCGAAGTGGAACTCATCCGGGCCGACCACGCACCAGTAGCCGAACATGCGGTCCGGGCGGAACTGCCCGCGGGCGGCCATGAAGCGGCTAACGTCCAGCAGCATCTCGATGCCCTCTTCGTAGAGGAACTCTTTGTCCTGGGTCAGCAGCGTGTAGTGCCACACCCCAAAGCTGATGGCCGCCGGCACGTGGATTTCCAGGTCGCCGTTCTGCCATGAGCGGGAGCTTTCCGTCCCGTCGATGGTGTCCATCGGGTAGCGGGCGCCCTCGAGGTCCATCTCGGCGGCCCGGTCGCGCGCTTGCGGCAAGCGGGCGTGGCGCCAGACCAGCAGATCGCGGGCGGCCTTGGGGTTGTTGAAGATGTAGAACGGCAGGCAGTAGGTTTCGGTATCCCACCAGGTGTGGCCTTCGTAGTCTTCTCCGGACAGGCCCTTGGCTGCAATATTGAGGTCCGGGTCCACGCCGTGCTTGATCTGGCTGAGGTGGTAGATGGCGAACCGGACGGCCTGCTGGTCGGCCGGGCTGCCCTCGATGACGATATCGAGCGTTTCCCTCTGCTTGCGCCAGTAGTCGCTGTGGGCGGCCAGGGCCGAATCGTAGCTGACCTTGGCGTGCTTGCTCGCCAGGGACATCCCACGCTTCCAGAAGTTGGCCATCTTGACCTTGGTGCTCTTTTCCGTGGTGTGGACCGCGATCTTGTCGACCGTGACCGGGGCGCCGGCCTTGAGGGGCAGCGTCAGGTCGTGGGCGACAGTTCGCGCGTCCTTGACCACCTTGCTTGTCGCGCCCTTGGGGGTTTTGACGTGCGCGGCTGCGAAGACGCGATGGCCCGTGCGCTCGGTCTGACCGACCGTCGCCAACGTCTTGCCGCTGGTCCGCGTTTGCACGGTGGGCCAAAGTTTGCGCTCGTCCCGCGTGTACTGAACGGGGTTGAAGTCCAAGCCGAGCTTGACGGTGGCCTTGCCGGTGAAGTTCAGCGCCTCCAACGTAATCCGCTGGCCGCTCAGGTTCGGCGTAACCATGCTGGTGAACCGCTGGAACGTGACGCGCACCTTCTTGACGCCGCCCTTGAGGGTCCAGACAAAGCTCCGCGTCATCGTGCCGGCGCCCATATCCAGTGTTCGCGTGAACTGGCTGAACTTGCTCTTGGCCAGGTCGAGCTGCTCGCCGCCGATGCTGATCCGCGCGTACAGCCAATCAACCGTGTTGGCTAGAAAGTGACACCGCAGCGCCATGCCGATGTGCGGAGCCGGGTGGTCGGTGTCTTCATCCTCGAAGATGCCGTTATAGAAGCAGCCCGGCTCGGATTTGCCCGAATAGCCTTCCTCGAAGTAGCCACGCACGCCCATAAACTCGTTGCCGAGGCAGAAGATCGACTCCGACACCAGCGAACGCCCCGGATGGAAGCCCTTCTCGGTGACGACCCACGGGTCCATTTCCAAGTATTGTTGTGCGACCTTAGCCATGGCTACTGTTCCTTCTTCT
>CAYRZU010000167.1:0-1578 GCA_964428895.1 uncultured Planctomycetaceae bacterium | reverse complement strand
CGGCCGGGGCCACGTATCTGGCCGTCGATGTGAATTGGAAAAATCACGTGATCGTCATGTGACGGTCACATGACGCGGCACCGGTGCCAAAAGCGCTCACATGATCGTCATGTGAGCGCTCATGTGATCTTGGATGGCACTGCGAAGTTTTCGGCCTCTGCGGCAATAGGCACTACGGACGCAGGGCAGCGACGCCTGCCCCAAGTATGGGAGTCCGAAAATGCCGCAAACCGTAGAGAGCAACCTGGCGATTGACCTTGGCGTGCTCAGCGCCGAACCGGCCGAAGAGTACCACGCCAAGGCCGGCCAATACCTGTCGAGCCATCAACTGCTCGACTTCATGGCCTGCCCCTGGCTGTACCGCAAGAAGCAGCTCGGCCTGATCGGGGACGCAGACACCCCCGCGATGCTGGTCGGCCGGGCCGCGCATGTCCGCATCCTCGAAGGCCGCGACGCCTACGAATCGCAGTTTGCGTTCGGAGGCCCCATCAATCCCAAGACCAACAAGCCCTTTGGCTCGACCACCAAGGCCTTTGCCGAGTGGGCCGAGGCTCAGGGCAAACCGGTCCTCTCCAACGACAACGTCGAGCTGATAGAACAGATGGCTTCGGGCGTGGCTATGAACGACGAGGCGGTCGACCTGCTTCTTTACGGCCGGTCGGAGGGTGTGATCCGCACGACCTACTGCGACGCCCCTTGCCAGGCGCGCCTGGATTGGGTGCATCCGCACCGGGGCGTTGTTGATCTCAAGACCACGGCCGACTTGACATGGTTCGAGAACGACGCCAGGCGCCGGCGCTATCAAAACCAACTGGCTTTCTACCAGGCCGTCCTGGCCCAGGTGATCGGCCAGTTCCCTCCCGTATACCTCATCGCGGTCGAAAAGACCGAACCGTTCCGCTGCGGCGTGTGGCGCGTCGGCGACAACACGCTGGCCATCGCCCGGCAGGAAAACGAGGAGGCCATCGACCGTCTGCGCCGGGCCTGGGAGATCGACGCCTTTCCGACAGGCTACGAGGTGATCCGCATCCTCGATTTTCCCTGATTCCAATCTTGCGCCCGGGCGGGCCGGCGTGCCGTACGGCAGGGATGCCATCACGGATGAACGCGGCCGGACTCCCTACACCCGCCCGGGCGTTTTTTGATATCCGGCAGGGCCGGGCTGCCCGGGGCTCATAACCCTGGGGACGCGGGTTCGACTCCCGCACCTGCCATTCGCCGGCCGGCGAAACAAACCACCAACCCATGAAACCAAGCGAACCAGGAGTAACGACATGACACTGATGAACTCGCTAATCAAGACAACCACTCCGGCGCCGCCGAAAATGATCGTCTACGGCCAGCCTGGCGTCGGAAAGACCACCTTCGCCGGCTCCGCTGGCGCGATCCTTTTGGATTGCGAGAATGGGGCCGGCGCCGTGCCCGGGCTGACTCGCACGCCGTACCTGCAGTCCTGGCCACAGATGCGCGAGTGGCTGGCCGAACTGGCCACCGCGCCGCCGGACGGCGTGGCGGCCGTAGCCGTCGACACCATCGACTGGATGGTCCAGCGGATCGTCGAGCACGTGGTGCTGGACC
>CAYRZU010000166.1:0-1693 GCA_964428895.1 uncultured Planctomycetaceae bacterium | reverse complement strand
CCGGCGGTGTTCGGCTTCCACGGCGGCGACGAGCCCCACAAGGGGCTGACCGACCAGGCCTTCAAGACCTCCAAGATCCATCGCGAGGAGGCCCCACACCTGTCGTGCTTCATGAATCTGGGCCCGGCCGGCGACGGCTCGGCCGAATGGGTGGGCTACGACAACTACGACCATTACCTCGACGACTACTGCACCCAGGGCGATCCGGAGTTCCTGTGCTTCGACGTCTACTGGCAGATGCTGCCGGAAGAACACGGCACGCACGACTACTTCGCCTGCATGACGACCTTCCGCGAGGCGGCCAAGCGCCACAAGCTGCCGATGTGGTCGACTCTCTGTTCGGTCGGCCATTACCGCTACCGCTGCCCCACCGAGGACGACCTTCGCTGGCAGTTCAACACGGCGATCGCCAACGGCTGCACCGGCATGGCGTGGTTCTTCCTTTATATGCGGGACCTGCACGACAACTACCGCGTGCCACCGATCGACGAACACTGGCAGCGAACCGAAACATTCGAATGGCTGGCCCGGGTCAACAAGACCTATGCGAAGCAGCACGGGGCCGCGACGGCCAACCTGACGCTCAAGGGAACGTACCACACCGGCAAGACTTATCGGAGCATCGAGCCGCTAGGGGGCACGCCGCTGGTCAAGTGGGCCGACAGCAAGCACGTGCCGCTGATCGTCAGTGAGTTCAAGGACCGCAAGGGCGTTGACCACGTCGCCCTGGTCAACAACGCCCGCGACGACAGCACCGAAGCGATGATTTGCTTCCGCGGGCGACCGGACATCAAGCGGATCGCCTGGAGCGGCGACGAGACCGGCGTGAAGGTCAAGGGCTCGCCCAAGCGGACCGACCCGAACTACTGCGAGGACGCGAAGGTCGAAGCCTGGCTCGCGCCGGGGCAGATGGAGCTGTATCGGCTAGGCAAGCCGAAGGCGGCCAAGAAGGTCGCAAAGAAGAAGGCGAAGAAGACCACCGCTAAGAAGACGCCGAAGAAGTAATCGTGAGAGACCACCATGACTCGATACGAACAGATGAAAAAGGCCGGCGTGATGCCGATCAGTTTCTGGCTCTACGGCGGCGCGTGGGATGAAGGCGCGCTCTCGATCTGGAAGGATATCGGCGCGTCGGTGGTGATGACCCCCCACTCCTACAACCCCAGCGCCCCCAAAGAAGGCGCCTTGAAGATGCTGGACGACATCGAGTGGGCCGGCCTGAAGGCGATCTTCTGCGACACCCGCGCCACGTTCGACCTCGATGCCGTCAAGCGCAAGGGCGCCCCCATGCGGAAGCGCGTCCGCGAAGCCGTCGCCGATTTCGGCCATCATCCCGGCCTGTTGGGCTTTCACGCCGGTGATGAACCCACCACAGGGCTGACCGAGGCGTCCGTTCAGACGCTGAAGATCCACCGCGAGGTGGCTCCGGACCTTTCGACGTTCCTGAACTTCGGCCCCTACTCGCGCGGCGTCGAAGGGTGGATCGGCGAGCCGGACTACTCGCACTTCCTTGACCGCGTTTGCCGCGACGGCAAGCCCGACTACCTCATCCACGACGTCTACTGGCAGATGGCCCCGGGCGAGGCGAGCATCAACGGCTACTTCGGCTCGCTCAAGATGTATTCCGACGCCGCCCGCCGTCACAACATCGACTGGATGGTCTCGCCGCTGTGCTGCGGGCACTTCACCTACC
>CAYRZU010000165.1:0-1808 GCA_964428895.1 uncultured Planctomycetaceae bacterium | reverse complement strand
AGGACGGGCTCGTAGACTTCGTAGTGTTCGCCTTCGGCGTCGTCGGGGTCGACGTACTTGAAGAACAGGGACTCATCCGGCTTGTCGCCGGCCAGGATGCGGCGGCTTTGGTCCAGGCGGGGATTGGTGTCGTGCCAGATAACCTGGCGGTCCTGCAGCAGGATGAACTGGCCGTGGTAGGGCTCGAAGAGCTTCGGGTTGTCCCGATAGAAAAGCGCCTGGGTGGCCATGGTCTGCCGCCACGAGGCCACCGTCTCGGGCGGATCGAGCTGCGTGGTAAAGAACTCCCCTTTTGCTGCGGGATCGACTTCGGACTCGAAATCGATCGTCTCAGGATCGACCGCCCCGTGCCCTCCTTCGGCCCCGATCAACACATGGTTTCGATCGCGAACAAACCACGGCGTGGGATAGTCGGCCGTCGGATCGTACGCCATCAGCCGCATCGTGCACGCGTCGGTCGCGATGACGTTGTCGCCGGCGATGAGCGTATCGGTGGTCCGCGGCTCGCTGCCGCCATACCCCCACTCCGAGCCGGCATGGGAGACGATCATGTCGCCGATATTCAGGACCGGATCGAACAGCCGGCCGATGTCGGCCAGTACGTACGGCAGGCGGACCAGGTGGTGGTAATAGCTGCGAGGCCGGCCTGCCGGATAGGTCGGCATCAGGCCGAACAAGTTCTTCAGGCATGCCGTGACGCCGGTAAAGGCGTGGTTCTTGATCTTGGCGACGGACACGACGCAGTCGGCGTCGGCCACGTCGCCCATAACCGCGTAGCGGCGGAACATCTGTCCGCCGCCGGGGACGTCCATCCAGCGGAACGGCGGCAGGTTGCCGCTGACGTAGCCGATCCCATACTCATCCAGGATCCCCGCAATGGTGGTGGTCTCCTCCGAGCCGGGCTTGTCGGCCGGGGCGACCAGGCTGATATCGGCACAGACTATTTTCCCATCCGTTCGGGCTCGCAGCAGTCGGCAGACGGCCCGAACGACGGCCTCGCTGACCAGATACTGCCGGTGTCCCGCGGCGTAGGCCATGGAGTCTAGCGCGCCGTCCTGGTTGAACTTGACGGCGATCCGCCGGGCCGATTCCAGCTTGTCCCACGATTGGGTCAGCGGCGCCGTGGCGCGCTCGAGGGCCTCGTAGACCGCTTCGTCGTTGGCGGTGTGATCGCAACGAACGGCTCTGACTGTGAAATCCTTACTCGACACGTCAACGGCCTTTCCTGTCCGTCCCATATGATCGTCTTCCCAAGTGAGTGGACTCACGGTGTTTGCGGCCGTGGAAGCTCCAGCTCACCGACGATCTCGTCATCGGCGACCAGCAGGAGCAGGCCGTAGTGTCGACCATCCGGAAGGGCCGGCGCCACCACCTGGCCTGTCACGCGGCCGGCGTTCTCGGTTAGTTGCGTCTCGGCCAGCACCTCATACCCGTCGGCGACCTGCAGCGTCTTACCGGCCAGTTCCTTGACGGCAAAGAGGCGAACGCGGAAGCCGACCCCGTCATCGCGCGTGGCTTGTCCGATCGCCTTGAACGGCTGCTCGACCGTTTCGGCCAGGCGCACCCGCTGGGACCTCTCTGTCTTGGTCAATGTCTTCGCCCACGGATACCACAGCGACGCCATCCACCCCTCCGAATCCAAGTCGCCGACGAAGACCTGCACGCCCAGTTCGGTTCCGGGCGCGGCGTCGACTTGCGCGGCCTCCCACGGCACGAACACCTCAACGGTGTAACCGTCGTCGGTCCGAGCGCCGGCTGCGATAAGGCTGGCGACCTCGTCTTCGTGGCCGTCCTCGATGAACCGGGCG
>CAYRZU010000164.1:0-1818 GCA_964428895.1 uncultured Planctomycetaceae bacterium | reverse complement strand
TGTCGGCTTCGTAAAGCTTGTTGAAGGTCGGCTTGCCGGCGGCGCATTCGTCGATGCATTCCTTGGCGAACGAACCATCCTGGATGCGCTTGAGGGCCTTCTTCATGTTCTCTTTGACCTCGGGTCCGATGATGCGCGGGCCGACGGCGAGATCCCCGTATTCGGCGGTGTTGGAGATGCTGTAGCGCATGTAGCTGAGGCCGCCCTCGCTGATCAGCTTGATAATCAGCAGCAGCTCGTGGAGGCATTCGAAGTAGGCCATCTCGGGCGAGTAGCCGGCCTCGATCAGGACTTCCGCGCCGGTCTTGATCAGCATGGTCAGGCCGCCGCACAGGACCGTTTGTTCGCCGAAAAGATCCGTCTCGGTCTCATCCTTGAAGGTGGTCTCGATGATGCCCGCTCGGCCGCCGCCGATGGCGATGGCCCAGGCCATGCCCAAATCGCGGGCGGTGCCGTGGTTGTCATGCTCGATCGCCAGCAAGCAGGGCACGCCCGAGCCCTCCTGGAAGCAGCTCCGCACGGTGTGGCCGGGGCCCTTGGGGGCGACCATGATCACGTCCACGCCGTCGGGCGGCACGATCTGCTTGAAGTGAACGTTGAAGCCGTGGCAGAAGCCCATCGTCTTGCCGGACGAAAGGTTCGGCAGGATGTCCTTGGTATAGACGGCCGCCTGGATCTCGTCCGGGAGTGTAATGATGATCAGGTCGCCTTGTTGGGTCGCTTCGGCGGCGGAAACCGGCGTGAAGCCGGCTTCGACGGCCAGCTTGTGGTTGTCCGTGCCCTCGAGTTCGGCCACCACGACGTTCACCCCCGAATCCCGCAGGTTCTGCGAGTGGGCGTGGCCCTGGCTACCGAAGCCGACCACGGCTACGGTCTTGCCATCAAGCGCGTCCATCGAGCCGTCTTTGTCGTATAGAACTGCCATGTCTGCCATGATGATCTCCTGTCATGGGTGGGTTTGCGTAAGGGGCGTTGTATGTCAGTGGGCGGGCCCGGTCAAGGGGGCTCGATGGGGCTTGACTGGCCATCTGCATCGGCTATCGTGTGCGATTCTCGTTGGCCTCAAAGGAGACGACTCACGATGGCGACTACGCCGGAACTGAAAGCGGTGTTGTTCGATCTGGACGGTGTGCTGGTGGATACCTCGGCACTCCACGCCAACGCGTGGGCGGAGATGGCCCGCAGCGTGGGCGCGACCCCGCCGGCCGACATCAAGGACCAGGTGCGCGGCATCAGCCGTATGGAATCGCTGAAGATCGCCCTGGGCGATTGTCTCTCGCGGTTCAGCGAAGATGAACTGAACGAAATGGCGGCCGCCAAGAACGCTCGTTACCTCGAGATGGTCCAGAATCTAACCAACGACGACCTGCTGCCGGGCGTGCTGGCGCTGTTCGATGGGTTGGATGCGGCCGGCATCAAGATCGCCCTGTGCTCAGCTAGCAAGAACGCGCGGACCGTGCTGGAAGGCGTGGGCATTATCGACCGCTTCGCCGCCATCGCCGATGGCAACTGCTACGAACGCGGCAAGCCGCACCCGGATGTCTTTTGGACCGGCGCCAAGATGGTCAGCGTCCAGCCGGACGAGTGCATCGTGGTCGAAGACGCCGCCGCCGGCATCACGGCCGCCCTGGATGGCGGGTTCGTGGCGCTCGGGATGGGGCATCCGGAACTGCTGGCCCACGCCCACCACCTGATCAACGATCTGAGCGATGTCGATGTTGCCGCCCTGCGCGACATCCACGCCAAGCACGCACCCAATCTGCAGAAGAAGGAACAGTAGCCATGGCTAAGGTCGCACAACAATACTTGGAAATGGAC
>CAYRZU010000163.1:0-1876 GCA_964428895.1 uncultured Planctomycetaceae bacterium | reverse complement strand
TCCGTGACTTAGTTCAACGCCCACGGATTACCATTGTCGTTGACGACGTACAAGCAACTGGTCGAAGACCACCGCCAAGCGGGATGTGATCGTCCAACTGGCCGATGGCGTTTAATAACAAAAGCTCTTGAGAAATTCAAATAGATACTTCGCCAGCGAAGGGTTCCTTCCCGGATACAATTTCCCACGATTACCCCTCTCGGCTTACATTCCCGGCCGACGTTTTCGCGGAGGGCGCTCCGAGTTTAGTATCGGATAGATATGTC
Organism: uncultured Planctomycetaceae bacterium; assembly: GCA_964428895.1. Classification (GTDB taxonomy): domain Bacteria; phylum Planctomycetota; class Phycisphaerae; order SM23-33; family SM23-33; genus HyVt-337. Next base: position 1,610 of record CAYRZU010000163.1, on the reverse strand, counting down.
CATGCCTGAGGCACGAGACCGACGAATCCTCATCTTTCTGTGCGGGATTTACGCCCTGTTGATCCTCTACAGTTCGCTGCTGCCCTATGACTTCCAGTGGGGGCAAGAGAACGCTTCCGGGCGACTGGACTCGGCGTTGGACTATTGGCCGGTTGGAACTATCCAGCCCAGCAGGACCGACATGATCAGCAACGTGTTGGCCTATCTGCCGCTGGGCTTCCTGGCCGTGACGGCCGGGGCCCTGGGCGGCCGCCGCAGGCCGGGGATCGCGATGCTGGCCGTCCTGCCGGCGGCGCTGGCGGTCAGCCTGACCGTCGAAGCCCTCCAATTGCTCTCGCCGTCTCGGGTCCCCAGCATCGCCGACGTGGCGATGAATGTCGGCGGGGCGGCGATTGGCGGAGCACTGGCGGCGCTATTCGGCCGGCGGTTATGGCTGGGCCTGGCCGGCGGGGCGCGGCGATGGCGGGGCGATCGCCCGGTGGCGCTGGTCGCCGTCACGCTGATGGTCCTGCTGGCAGCCGACGCGGTCTATCCGTTCCGCCCGACGCTCGACATCTCGACCGTCTGGGGCAACGTCAAGGCCTCAACGCTGTCGCTATCGACAGGCCTGGACCTGCACCCGTGGCATCACTGGCTGGTGCGGCGAGTGGCCGTTTACGCCGCGCTGTCGGCCCTGCTGGCAGGGGCCCAGGCCGGATCGCGCCGACCCCAACGCCTCGCCGGGGCGGTCGCGGCGACGGCTTTCGCGGCCGGCATCGAGGTGCTCAAGCTGCTGGTCGTCTCGCGATCGTTCAATCTGGCCAACGTGGCTGCGGCCGGGTGCGGGGCGCTGGTGGGGCTGGCCCTGGGCGCGATGCTCGCGGGGCTGCCGGTTCGCGGGCAGATCGGCCTGGCCAAGCGGGCGATCCTGGCCTATCTGATCTACGCGGCCTGGCAGCCGTTCGTCCTGAGTTTCGGCGGACGGTCCATCGCAGGCAACATCCCCCGCGGCCCGGAATGGCTGCCGCTGTACCACTACGCCGCGGGCGGCCGACCGGCGGATGTGCAGAACTTCCTCGGATCACTCGTCCTGGCTGCGGCGTTGGCCTTCGTCGGGCGCCTGGCCGAGCAGCATGATGAGCGGTCGGGCCTCTGGTCCACGCCCGTCAGCGCGGCTGTGACCGCCGGGGCGATCGGGCTGGTCCTCGAACTCGGCCAATTCGCGGTGGTCACGCGTGAACCGACGATTACGGACGTTCTCTGCTTCGCCGTCGGCGGGGGAATGGGCGCCTGGCTGGCCGGGCACCTGCGCAACCCCTTGCCACAATCAACCGACCACGCCACAATCTCGTGATGTTCGGCTGGCTCAAACGCAAACGACGCGAGAAACTCCGGCTAATAGCTCTGTGGGTCCCATCTGCGCGCCGGGGACACCTTAGCTGGGGACCCAAGCTTGTCCTGCGAGGCATTCTTGGTGGAAGTCCGTTTCCTTGAATTCGCACCAAGGAGGGGTAGAAACTGATAGGAAATTCAATACCGCCTGGTCCCGGCCGTCGGGCCCGGGGGTGAGGGGTTAAAAGCTCCATTGCCATCCGGTCGAAGGTTTCGATGCTTCCCGTTAGATCAAAACG
>CAYRZU010000162.1:0-1964 GCA_964428895.1 uncultured Planctomycetaceae bacterium | reverse complement strand
TCGGGCGGCGATCTGCTTTCCATCTGGTGGGTGCAGACTGTGGCGTTTGGGATCCCCGGCGAGTTCAATTTCGTCAGCCGCTCCATGGACGGTGGGGCAACTTGGGAAGACCCGGTGCGCGTGCGGAGCGGCAAGCCCGCTCGGCCCAACAAGCTGGGCATCAGGGGCGGCTTCTCGCTCACCGTCCCGCCGACCGAGCTGCCGGACCGCACCCTGGTCATGCCCGTCCACTGCTTGAGCAGCGTGGACCGGGCGCTGCCAGAGATCGGCTTGTTGCGATCGCGCGACGCCGGCCGGACATGGGGCGACTACAGCACCATCGCTTACGACCCGGAGGACCGCATCTCGTTTGTCGAGCCGGCGGTGGCACGCCTTCGTAGCGGCAAGTGGATTGCCGTCACGCGCACCGAAGTCCCGATACATCCCGGACGCACTCACCCTTACACAGTCGGTCCGACCATGATCTGTATCTCGACCGACGAAGGACGCACCTGGAGCAAACCGGAACGCCTGCCATTCAGTTTCACGTGGCAGGGCTCCACAGCTCCGTTTCTGCTCCAGACCAACTCGGGCGTCGTTGTGTTCGCGGTCAACACGGGCGTTGCCTTCAGTTACGATGACGGCAAGACATGGGAGCCACAGGCGATCAACTGTGGCTATTATCCCAACCTTCTGGAAATCGCCCCCAACACCATCGCCACGCTGGCGGCCGGCATGCAGGGGCGAGTATTCAGCCTCACCAAACCAACCAAGGGCACACCGCCCCCGGACGGCGCTGCGACGCCTCCCGAAGTCGAACAGAACAACAGCCAGTCTTCAAATAGTAGTAGGCACTCTCCGAGTGCCGTAACCAAGACTCAAACCCCTGATTTTTTGGCGAACGGCACAGGGACTGTGCCTGCTACTTTGAATTTGGAGAATGCCTCTAAGCCGCAGCGCGGGAGGGGGACGCCGCCCGACAACGGTTCGCTCGCCGGCCAGGTCGATTCATCACAGTTGAAACCGCGTGGAATGTTTCGGGCGATTCGTGTTCGCAAGCCTCGCGACCGGCGACTGTCGCCGCTGCTGGCACAACCCAACTGGCCGGTCCTCGCTGTTGCCCGAACGACAACCGATGATGGCGAGGCGATTGTCAGTGTCATTCGCAGCCCCGAAGGAAAATGGTCCTGCCCACGGATCGTCGCCAAGGCGTCGGCTACCGGCGGCGATCCGGTCCTGGCCCAAGCGGCGGACGGGACGCTGCTTTGCGCATTTCCCGTCGGTGCCGATGGTGCGGCCACAATGATGGTCACAACTTCGCGCGATGGCGGGATGACATGGTTGCCGCAGGCTGAAATGCGCCTGGTGGGGGACGAGCCTGGCGGCTTCCTTCTGACGTCGCCGCCTGTCGAGGACGCAGACGGATCATGGTTGGTGGCAGGGATCGGCGGACCGAGCCATGACGAAGCGCGACCAGGCATCTTTCGTTCGACCGATGGGGCAACGACATGGCGGTGTCTGGCCAATTGCCCGAAGCCCGATACGGCTGGAAAGCAATTGATCGAACCTTCGCTTGCCGTGGCCAGAGACGGACGATGGGTCGTGCTGGCCCGGCAGGCGGGCGGCCAAGGGAAAGGTAACGAGCTGGTTGTGACGGTATCAAGCAACCACGGTCGCTCGTGGAGCAGGCCGCGTGTAACGCGCCTGAAAGGCGCCAGGCCGGAGATCGTGGAATTGTTTGACAGTCTTTTCCTTGCCGTGGCCGAGGATGGTGACCAGCACATGAGCGCGGCGTACGCGTGGGACGACTTGGTACATTTCCAGGTCCGCCCGCTGGCGTGCGGCTTTTGCGTGCGAGTGGGCGGTCGCGCGTACCTGGCTCGTGGTGCAGGTGCTGATTTGGCCGGCCAGTATAACAACCTGCAACAGGTACCACTGCTGCCTGAAGAAGCAGATGCGGCATTGGCCAGGGCAACACGTCGTCT
>CAYRZU010000161.1:0-2005 GCA_964428895.1 uncultured Planctomycetaceae bacterium | reverse complement strand
GGACCCGATCCGCGTCAGCAACCCCAGCTACGGCACTCTGGTCTTCAACAACACCAGTTGGCGAACCGGGGCTGTAAGGACCTTCGATCACTCCAGACGAAACGACCTGTTCGCCTGCCGTTTCGATAACAACATAGTCAACGAACCATTCCGAGTGCCCGATCACGTGGTCCAGGCGAACAACCTGATCGATCCGGATCCGCCGCTACGAGATCCGGCCGCCGGGGATTTCCGTTTGGCCGAAGACGCTCCCCCAGGCGTCGGAGCGTACGAACCGGGCGAGCCGCTGTGGCGGGCCGGCTGTGATCTAGAGGACCCGCCGGACCCCTTGCCCGTGTACCGCCCGCCGCGCATTGCCTGGATGAACACGGTGACCAACGCCTGCTTCGAGTTCGGGACACTTGAAGGATGGAGCAAGACCCACGCCGGAAGCGCCGAACTGGTAAAGGGCAACGACTGGGGCAACAACTGGGGGCAGGGCCCAGCGCAACCAACCGGGACCTCCAAGTTTGAACTCAAGCTTGGGCCCGGGCGTGACGGCGTGTCTCAAGCCGTCTCGGGCCTCTCGCCGGGAAGGACCTACACGCTATCGGCCTGGGTGAGGGTTTCGGATGCAGCCGAGTCCGTGGAGGTCGGTGTGGCCGATTACGGCGGACACGAGGTGACCGCATCCACGTCGTCAACGGAATGGACGCGCCTGATCGTCGATTTCACGACCGGCGCCGACGCCCAGAGCGCCACGATCACCATTCTCAAGGCCTCCGATGGCGCCGGCAGCGCCTGGGGCGACAACGTCACGCTTCCGCTTGCGCCATAGGGCAGAGCCCATCAAGCCCGGCGCCGTTTCCTTACGTCAGCGGCGTGGTTCCGTTGGGGTTGGCGGTGACCGCCTCAATCACGCGCATTGCCTTGAGGGTGTCCTCGGTCGAAGGATACGGCTGACGTTTCTGGAGGATCGCCTCTCCGAACTCACGAATCTCCCCGGCGTAGCCGACCAGCCAGGGGCTGTTCTGCCCCTGGTTGGGGATGGCGTAGTCCGGCCTCCAGACCTTCACGTCGTCGAGATCGAACTGCGGCTCGATCTCGTACAGCTCCGGTGTGCCCCACTGCCCGTTCTTGCAGGCGATCAGGTCGATTCCGTTGAGCCCTTCGGTGTGCAATTCCATGTGCTGGACGTTGTCCACCACGAACATTGCGTTCTTGCCGTCCATCGCGCCGGTGATTTCGACGTGTTCCTGGATTCGGACCGCCGACCCCAGGACCAGTTGCGCGAATTTCCCCGACGCAAACCGCAGCGTCAGGCCCAGCGAAATCGTGTCGTCCTGGTGCATGGCCGAATGGACCTCGGCCACGTCACCGAAGAAGCTGATGGCCAGGTCGATCGGATGGATGGACATGCCCATGAGCATGCTGCGAAGGTCGCCGGCAGCCCAGTGGGTGTAGCGGAACACTCCCGACGACGGCACGAAGCGGCCGTCCGTCATGAACGACCGGATCTTCGCGTAGCACAGGCCGAACCGCTTCATGAACGCGGTCATGACGAAGGTACCCTTGTCCTGCGCCAGCCGCACCAACTCCTCGGTGTTGGACAAGTCCGGCGCCGGGGGCTTTTCGATCAGCAGCGGCAGCCCGCGCTGGAGCACCTTCAGCCCAACGTCGTAGTGCATCTGGGGCGGGCCCACCACGATCACGCCGTCGAGCGTCTGTTCGGCGAGCATCTTGTCCACGTCGGTGTAGACGCTCTGGCCGCCGTAGATCTGGGCGTTTCGCCGGGCCAACGCCTCGTCTAGATCGCAGACCGCCGCCAGCCGGCAGCGCGAGTACTTCAGCATCGGGTAGAGGTTGTTGGTCGCATGGCTTCCACAGCCGACGAAGCCCACGTTCGCAAAGGCCGTCATAACGGGTCCTCCTGCGCCTGCAGCAGGCGCATCATGTAAGTGAATCCCTCGTGGGCGACCCGGTCGGCCTGGCTGTGATCGGCCACCTCGGCCTCCTGGCTGAGGTA
>CAYRZU010000160.1:0-2521 GCA_964428895.1 uncultured Planctomycetaceae bacterium | reverse complement strand
ATTGTCTATCTGGCGTTTATCATTCTTATCATTGTTGGTCTCTGGAAGGTCTTCGAAAAGGCCGGCCAGCCCGGGTGGGCGGCCATCGTGCCGTTCTACAACTGCTACGTGTTGGCGTGCGGCGTCGCGAAGTTGGATCCTCTGGTTCATCCTGTTCTTCATCCCCATCGCCAACATCGTCGCGGCCATCAAGGTGTCGATGGCCGTGGCCGAAAAGTTCGGCAAGCCCGGCGCGTTTTGGGTGGGCCTGTGGCTGCTTGGCTGCATCTTCTATCCCATCCTTGGCTTCGGCAGCGCCACCTATCAGGGCGCCGTTGCGGCGCCGCCGGTGCAGGATGCTCCGCCCGCGGCAGAAGGCTAGAAGGACGGCCACGCTGTGGGGAAGTGGTACGCGCTAGTTAACGGTCAGCAATACGGCCCGACCGACGAAGTCGGCATGCGCCAGTGGGTCCAGGACGGCCGCGTGGGCCCGGACGATCTCGTCTGGGCGACGGGCATGGACGATTGGGCTCCCACTCGCGCGGTGCTGTTCGATGGGTCGGGCCGTCTGCGGTCCGCGTCGATGGTCACGTCGACCGTTCCGGGCGGCACGGGTGGGCGCACCCCTAATGGGCAGATCACAGCCCAGGCCCGAGCGGCGTTGCGCGACAAGTGGGGGCTCGGCGTCGGCTTCTGTTTTCTGCTGTGGTTGCTTCAGATGGGGGTCGGCATGGTCCCGTATATCGGTGGCCTGATCGGCATGGTTCTTTCAGGTCCCTTCGAGTTGGGTAAGACCACCTTCTTCCTGAGTGTCGGCCGTGGTCGGCCCGCCGACCTGAACATGATGTTCGTCGGGTTCAACAATTTCGGTCGGGCTCTTGGGCTGCTGATCCTTCGAGGCATCTTTATCCTGGGGTGGCTCGTGTGCGTCGCTATCCCGGGCGTCATCCTGGGGCTCCTGGTTGGCTTGGTGTCGGGCCAGATGGGTGTCTGCGTTGGGGTGGGGGCGTTGGTGGGGTTTATTGCCGGTGAAATTGCGGCAGTTGTCGCCGCCCTGATGTACTCCCAGGCGTTCTATCTCCTGGCCGACGACAAAGGCCTGGAGATTACCAAGGCCCTGCGCCAGAGCCGCGCCATGATGGTTGGTTACAAGGGCAAGCTGTTTTGCCTTGGCCTGCGGTTCTTCGGCTGGGGGCTGCTGTGCGTCCTGACGTTGTTCATCGGCTTTCTGTGGCTGGCGCCCTATGCGGGCGTCAGCATGGGGAGATTCCATGACGATCTCCTTCCGCCGGCCGAGAGCGATGCGTCCGCCGCGCCGGAAGCCGGAGCGAGCGCCCCGGCCGCGGGCCTGGAAAACAGTTGATCGAGGCGACGGGCAATCGTACCGTTGGCCTGCGTCGGAACCGTGGTCGTACCGCCTGTCAGCGGGCGTCGATGGCGCCGAATCAATTCCCGAGGCCGCGGGACACGAAGCGTCTCGCAAAGGAGCAAAGGGCACGAACATGAGCGAAACACCGACCCCTCCCGTTCAACCAACCACACCGGCTCAACCGACCGCAGTTGTTCAACCCAAGCAGGGCAATGGTTTGGCCGTTGCCGGCATGGTGTTGGGCATTATCTCCCTGGCATTGTTCTGCATTTGGTACGTATCGTTCCCCTGCGCGGTCACCGGGCTGATTCTCAGTATCGTGGGCCTGGGCAAGAGCAAGCAGACAGGCGCCGGCGGTGGCATGGCCAAGGCCGGTCTGGTCCTGTCGCTGATCGCCCTATCCTTGGCGATGATCATCATCATTCTGGTGCTGGTGGGTATCGCGTTTCTGCCGTGGCAGCAGGTGGAGGAATCCGCCAGAACGTTCGCGGAGTTCGGGTCGAACATTCTGTAGGTGTCCGACCGAATGATGGCCCGGGGAGCTGCAGGGCTGCCGGTCCGACCGAATAAAGGCGCCGGTCGCGACGTCTCATGTGTAGGAAAGGTGCGGGATCATGGCTCAATGGTATTGCATGGTGTCGGGGCAACGGCATGGGCCAATTGAGGTCGATGTCCTCCAGCAGTGGATCGGCGAGGGCCGCGTCAGCCTGACGGATCTGGTCTGGCGTGAAGGCATGGATCAATGGCAGGCGATCAATGCCGTTCAAGAGCTTGGGCATGCGCCGTCGGCCTTGGAGTTGTTGGCTGCGGCGACCGGGGACGGCCCGCCGCCGACGCCCGGGACGACCCCGACGAAACGGAAGCGCTACCGCCCGCATCGAGGGACCACGATTCTGGTCCTGGGCATTCTGTCGTGGGTGCTATGCTTTATCCTGGGGATCATTGCCTGGTCGATGGGCAATAGCGACTTGCGCGAGATCAAGGCCGGGCGCATGGACCCGGCCGGTCAGGGCTCGACAGAGGCCGGGCGGATTCTGGGCATGATTCACGTGATCCTGTGTATCGTCGTCTTCGCCGTCTATGCGGTCATCTTGCTCGTGGCGGCGGCGTCATAGATTCGCCTCGCGGGCCCCTTGGCAGAAAGGAACGCAGTCAATGGCTCAGTGGTATTGC
>CAYRZU010000159.1:0-2554 GCA_964428895.1 uncultured Planctomycetaceae bacterium | reverse complement strand
CAGAAGGCCTACCACATCGGCAACGAGCGGCTGGGCGGCTATCCCAACACCATCGACAGCGAGTTGGTCAAGGCCGTCGACGCCCGCACCATGGACTTTCCGCTGATGATCTCGGAGTTCAAGGACGCCCAAGGCCGCGACTACGTGGCCCTGCTGGCCAACACCAAGACCGGTTACGGCCAGTGCGTGATCACCTGGCACGGGAAGCCCACGGTCTACAAGGTCGGCTGGGAAGGCGAAGAAAAGGAGTACCGCGTCTACTTCGACGACAAGTGGCCCGAGAACCCCGCCAAGCAGACCGGCCCGTGGATGGGGCCGGGGCAGGTGGTGTTGTATCGCGTTGAGTCCGACGCGCCGGAGAGGCTCTAGCCATGAACACACTTCAAGCGATCATGGATCGGGGCGTCTTTCCGGTCACGTTTCATAACTACAGTCCGTGGGGTTCGCCGGCCGGCCGTGCTTCGGCCGTCAAGGACTGGGTCGACCTGGGCATCACCGTCGGCCGCATGCCTTGCTACGATCCGGACGTCCACAAGGCCGACGACGTGTTGGCCATCCTCGACGCCTGCGCCGAGGCGGGCATCATGAGCTTCGTGACGGACAGTTCGTGTTCGATGGGTCGGATGTTCCAGCTTGAAGGCGACGAGGACGCGTATCGTCGCGGGTTGGAGAAGTCGCTGAAGGACTTCGGCGACCATCCGGCCTTCTTCGGTTACGACGTCGGCGACGAGCCCGCCCACGACAAGGTCACCATGGCCTACCGCACCTACGCCATCCAGCGCGAGATGGCCCCGCATGGGACGCCGTTCATGAGCTGCGCCGGTTACTCCCCGGCCGGGGCGGCGTGGATGGGCCTGCGGAGCTACAAGCGTTACATCGACCGGCTGGTGGAAGGCTCGGACCCGCTGCTGCTGTTCCACGGGTCGTACGGTCTCTGCGCCGACGAGCCGGAAGCGATGGACATGCACTTCCTGACCTACAAGATGTACAACGACGCCATGCTGCGTCACAACCACCTCCCGCTGTGGACCACGCTGCTGTGCACGGGCCATTACACCTACCGCTGCCCGTCGGAAGTGGACCTGGGTTGGCAGATCAACATCTCCGCCTGCCTGGGTCAAAAGGGCCTGGCGTGGTTCAACGTTTACACCGCCACGCAGGAAGAGAACTACCGTTGGCCGCCGATCAATGAGTTCGGCGAGCGGACCCACACGTTCGAGTGGCTCAGCTATCACCTGCGACGGCTGCAAAACACCTTCGGGCCCACACTGCTGAAGCTCAAGTGGCAGCAGGCCTATCATATCGACAACGACCGGCTGGGCGGTTTCCCCAACACCATCGATAGCGAATACGTCAAAGGCGTCCGCGTGCAGGAGTGCGGCCCGTTCCCGTTGCTGGTCTCGGAGTTCGAAGATGCCGACGGACGGCCTTACGTGGCCGTGCTGAATAATTCGCGCGAAGGCTACGGCCAGGTCGTCATCAGTTGGCACGGACAGCCCAACGTCTTCAAGGTCGGCTGGCAGGGCGACCAGACCCCGCACCGCAAATACTTCGACCACAACAACCCCGCGAACACCACCATGGAAACCGGCCCGTGGATGGGCCCGGGACAAATGGAACTGTACCGCATCGAACCCGACGACGCCGAACGGCTGTAGGAGTGGCACATGGACACGCTCGATATCTGCGCCCGCGATGGGCGATACCCCGTCACGCTTCACAACTACGTTGGCATGGGCGAGAACGGCGGCAACGTTCAGACCGTCGACGATTGGCATGAGCTTGGGATCACGGTCGGCAAGACGCCGGCCCAGTCCGGCGGGGAGTCCGTTTCGCTGGTCCGGGCCATGCTGGATCGGTGCGCTGAACTGGACATGATGTGCTTCGTCAACGACAGCCGCTGCGCCGGGCACGTGCTGCTAGGCGGCGGTAGTGAGGACGATCTTCGCCGCGGCATGGAGGCGGCGTTGAAGGACTATGGCGACCACCCGGCGCTGATGGGGTTTGAAGTGGGTGATGAGCCCGCCCAGCAGAAGATCACACCCGTGTTCGGCACGCACGGCATTCAGCGGGAGATGGCGCCGCACCTGACGCCGTTCCTGTCCATCGGCGGCTATTCTCAAGGCGCGTTGGAGTGGATGCAGATCCGAAGCTACGGCCGCTACCTGGAAGAGCTGGCCGAGGTCGGTCGCTCGCGCGTGTTCTTCCACAACAACTACGCCCTGGCGGCCAAGAACGGTGAAGACCACGTCGACAGCTTCTTCACCACGCTCAAGATGTACGCCGACAAGGCCCGCGAGCTTGGCGACATTTGGACGTGGGTGACGCTGTGCTGCGTGCCGCACGGGTACATTCCGGACCTCAACTGCGACGACATCCGCTGGCAGATCAACGCCGCAGCGGCGTGCGGCTTCAAGGGCATCGCCTGGTACTTGCTCTACATGTCCCGCTTCCAGAACTACCGGAACGCCCCGTACAACTTCCACGGCCGTAAGAGCGAGATGTACTGGATCCTGTCCGACCAGCAGCGCGAGTTCAACATGATCCACGGCGC
>CAYRZU010000158.1:0-2582 GCA_964428895.1 uncultured Planctomycetaceae bacterium | reverse complement strand
CGGTGGGGCGGTCAGGTCGCCCTGCATCAGTTCGTAGCCGTTCGTTGGTGCGCAGAGGAACAGTCCGCCCTGACCTCGTGTCTCGATTAAGGTGAATACCTTACCGCCTTCTTTGCGCTGGGCCAGTTTGAGACTGCCACAGACCTCTGTCTGGCAGCGGTAGATCACGTGCCAACCGCCTGACTGGGTTTCTTCAATGACCAATCGCTGCAGGAGATCGGGCGGGATGCGACTCGACCAGGCGTCGAACAGTTCACCGCCGTTGTCGAAATCGATCATCTCCAGGTTGCCGGAGATCTTCCCGGTCAGGATGCAGATAGCGTCAGGCCTGTTGCTGAACCATGCATCGATCTCGGCCTGAGTTGGCAGGCGTCCCTGGTATTGCTTCCAGGCGATGGTGGGGCGTTTCTCGGCGCGTTTGGCCGGAAGGGCGCACAGGCCGGCTGCAATATAGGCGCGAGCGGCGTCAGGGATGGTCGTGGCCGTGGGTTGCACGAAATCTCCTAAAGTCGGCGACCGGCCGAATTGGCCAGAGCGTGGGCGGACCATTTCCTGATGGCGTTTCGGACACTCTCCAGGTTGGCCGGTTCACAAGGGCCGATACCACCGCACCGGACTACGCAGAGGCTGTTTACCGTCATGTCCTCAGCATCCCCTTCGATGATCATCACAGTGGCCGTACGCTGCGCCGTGATCCGCTCGAAGGTAATTCGCTCGCCGGCGCCGAGTTCCTTGCTGTCTCTCCACTGGAGGATCAGCACGTTGTCGCCGACAACCGTAAAGGCATCCACATTCGTGAAGGCTGTCTTCCCCGCAATACAGTCGGCGCAGACGCATTCCGACTCCTGGTCGGCCGCCATGTCACGTTTCGTTTCGCAAAGAGTCATTGTTATTCTCCTCAAAAAGGGGTTTCACTTCAGGGCCATGCATCGCCCGGCACGTTGCCGTTGTCGCGACTATGCTTGTTGCCTCCACTCAGGCGGCAGTTCCCGCCCGCGGCATCGATAGAGGATCTCGACCCACTCGGCCTCCGTGGTCATCCGCGCGTCGGGCAGCAGCGTTCGGGCCCGTTCATTCAGCGGTGTCGCGTACCACCACGCAAAATCGTCGGCGTAGCGGACCAGGAAGGCCGGAAGGCCGGCCCGATCAGCCAGGTCGACCACCGCCCGGATACTCGGATGGCCGAGGCGCACCACCTGGGCGTCCTCGTGCTTGTACTCCACCAGCGCGACGGCCTTGCCCCTGTCGTATTCCAGCATGAGGAAGTCGATATCCAGCGCGGGGCAGTCCCATCCCCACGCCTTGTGCCGCTTGCTGATCCGCTCGTCGCGCCAACCGGTGCGCTCTTGACGAACTGCTTTCATGATGACACCTCAATCGTTTTCGCCAGCCGCTCGTCTGCGATGGCCGTGCAGTCCGGATCCACGTCGAATCCGATGAACCGGCGGCCCATGCCGATCGCCACGACACCGGTAGTTCCCGCCCCGAGGAAGGGGTCGCAAATGACCTGGCCGGGATCGGTGAGCCGATCGATAACGTCCGCCATTCCGCTTTCAGACTGGCCCCAGTGGTGGAATCGCTTGTCGTTGTGGTTCACGTCGCTCCGGCATACATCGCCGATCCACTGGCCGGTGTGCTTGCCCTTCGTCAGCCACAGCAGCGGTTTCCAGAAGGTGTTGACCTTCCGCGCCCAGAGTTGTGCTGCCTGCCCGCCCGGCGTCAGATAAGCAAGCGTCCAGTGGTACGTCAGCGTTTCGGTCAGCTTGGCCAGAATCTCCGGCAGGTACGACTGGCCGACCATCGCCACCAGCGAACCGCCCGGCTTCAGGGCGTGGGCGGCAAACTCGGCGAGGTGGTCGTAAACGCCCAGGTACTTCTTCGGATAAGGCGGGTCGGTGATGATCCAGTCGACAGATTCGGCATCGACGTGCCGGGTCGCCGTGGCGATATCAGCGGTGAACACGCGATATGGGCAATCTGCAACCGGCGGGCGCGACGCCTTCTTCGCCTTCCGCTGCTTCTGTCTCTCGGCCTTTCTGAGCTTCTGGTATTCCTTGTTGATCGTCGTCTCGCCGGCCCGCAACTTCTTCTTCGTCCGTTCGCTCGCTTGCTCGGCGAGGTACTCAACCTTGGCGATGGTGCCGTGGGCTACACCGGCGATACTGGCAAGCTCGCGCTTCGTGTCAACTTTGTCCAACGTTGGACAAAGTTCCGTCCGAGCGCCCTGGCCGGGAGAGATCAACGGCTTGAGCTTCAGCGCAAGTTCGGACCGCTGGTACTTTGTCAGGTTCCTGCGGCCGAACTGATGCTCGATGATCCACCGTTTGGCCCGATCACGGCTCGGAAAACTCAACTCGCGTGTGTCGTAGTCGATGCCGTAGCGGTCGCATATCTCCTTGCGGTTGTGGCCGTCGAGTAACACCCGCCGTTCCGCCCAAACGATCAGCGGATCGAGGCACCCGTCGCGGAGAAGGCCTTCCTCCAGTCCAGCGTGCGCCTCGCCCGCCAGCGGCGGGATCAGGCTTCGAAACTCATCATCGACCGCCACTTCGCATTCCTTTGCGCACAAGTTCATCCGTTAC
>CAYRZU010000157.1:0-2659 GCA_964428895.1 uncultured Planctomycetaceae bacterium | reverse complement strand
ATCCGTGACTTAGTTCAACGCCCACGGATTACCATTGTCGCTGACGACGTACAGTGTTTGGATTGGCAGTGCGGACACTTGGTCGCCCCCTTGTTGATCCCTTCTTTGCACTTCGGGCACTGCTTCCTTTCGATCTTGCCCGCGTTCTTTCTGGAGTTTGCCTTTCTGGTCTTGCCACCTAGCATCGGGCTATTCAACTTTCGCCATATCCCCCCGTCCTGCTTCCCAGGCCTTTCTCTTGGCTCGGCGGGTGCCTCGGGAACGTGGGGGATACTGTTGTCGGGCTGGGCCGCCGCTCGGGCTTTCACTGGCTCTTCCTTGGCTGAAGGCGAAGGGCCGATAGCTTCGACGACCAGATCGTCCGTCCAAGCCTCGTCTGCCAGGTCAGGCTCCGGAATGTGAATCATTGTTCCACAGCTAGGACACTTCCCCTTCTTCCCTGCCTTGTTGTCATCGACCCTAAATCCCTTGCCACATTTCGAGCACTTGAACTCGATCATTATTGCCCCTTTCCAGCAGTCTACCCAGAGGTGAAGTTCTTGGCAGACTATGCCGCCCTCTGGGGGCTGTCAAGCTTGCCTAGGATGGTCTCTCGCCTGTGAAGTTAGGTCGCCAAGAAATGGGCAGGGCGGCCAAGGTGTTACTCGTCCGGGGGTAATGGTCAGCGGCGACTTTCTTGCATGACATATAATGGGGATATGGCGGGTTAGGCCGACAGGGCCGCCTGTTCGCACTGGCGGATTTCTTCGGCGATGGGTTCGACCAGCCCGGGGGTGGGACGGGCGTGGCGGTCGATGACGGCGGCGAACTCCACGTTGTGACTCTTGGCTGACATGCGCGGGGTAGACACACGATAGCGCTTGTAGGGCTCGACCACTACCTGGAGCGAGCCCCGCTCAGCCAGAGAACGCAGCATGCCCTCCAGGGGAATATTGCCATCGGTGCTGTAGCTAACGATGACCCACCGCGCGTCGACCTGGCTGACCAGATCGTTCATGGCCGCTAGGGCGGTCTGACGGTGGTTGTAGGGGCTGCGGCGGTCGGTGCGCCAGTCGGTTCGAATCGCGGACTTGTTGACGACCTTGCCGTCGACGCGAATCCGGCGGTTGACGGCGGGCTTATCCCACAAGGCCACCGTGTTCAGCACGTGGTAGTTGCTGCCGTAGGGATGCTGATTATACGGCGGATCGATGTAGGCGATGTCCACCGGACCGCCGGCGACCGCGCTGAGTCGGCCGGCGAGTTGTTGGGCGTCGCCGCAGACGGCGAGGTTGTCTCGGCCGTTATCGAGCAGCACCGGCGGCGTGAGCTTCAGGTCGCTGAGGATGCGGTACAAGGCTGTGCCCGTCTTGCCGCCCCAGCCGTTGTGGTAGGCCTTGAACACCCCGGAGGTGTTGGAGACATAGCTGACGGCGTATAGCAGCGACGCCAGCAAATAGGCCCGTTCGTCGGCGGAAACCAGGCCCTCTGCTTCCCAGGTGACGATCTGCTCGCGAATCGCGTCGATCCGCTCGCCGTTGGCGCGGGTGAAGAACATCCGCTCGGTCATGGGGTCGGCGTGGTCGTCATCGGCCGGACAAAGATGGCCCGATACATACCCGTAAAGCGGCCCGATACTGTTGAGGTGCGCGAAGACCGCGTCGGACCCGCCCAGTTGCTCGAACGCCGGTGGAGCGTTCAAGGCCACCGTGCCACGGGCGATCTCATACGAGTAAGGTTCCCAGTCGTTGGTAATCGCCCGGAAGCCGGCCTTCTTGGCCCAGCGGGCGACCACCGTGCTGCCGGCGAAGAGATCGGCGAACACCCCCCCGCGACAGCCCGTCATCCGGACGGCCTCGGCGATCAGGTGCAGCAGCTTGCGCTTGTTGCCGATGTAGGGGATCAGCTGGCTGAAGACGTAATCCGTGGTCCGCACGGCTGCATGCCGACGTGGATTGTGGATCTTCTCCGTGGAAGTCTGACGAACCGCCTTGATGCTCATCGCATCTCTTTGATCGGCGATTCGTGGCGGAACTCTATAGCACCTTGATGACCACCAGCGTCACATCGTCCTCCTGAGGGGCCGCGCCCAGGAAGCGATTGACCGCGTCGAGAATGGCGTGCTCGATTTCGTGGGCGCTCTGGCGGGCGTGGGTGGCGATGATCTCGCGCAATCGATCCTTGCCGAACATCTCACCGTCGGTGTTGGCGGCCTCCCAGACGCCGTCGGTGGCGGTGACCACCACGTCGCCCGAACTCAGTGCCAGGGGCCCCCGTTCCTCGTAGGCCATGCCGTCGATCACGCCCAAGGGAATGCCCGTGCTGGGCATCTCCTCAAAGTCGTCCGTGGCCGGCCGATACCACAAGGCCGGATCGTGCCCGGCCGACGCCCATCGCAGCGTGCGGTCGGCGCCATCCAGCACGCAGTAGTAGAGCGTCATGAAGCGCTTGTCATCGGTATCGCGGGCCAGGTGCTGGTTGAGCGTTTCCATCAGCTCGCCCAAATCGCCGCCGCGCTGCTCGGCATGGCTGCGCAACACCGCCCGGGCCGACGCCATCAATAGCGCCGCGCTAATGCCGTGACCGGTCACATCGCCCAAGGCGATGCCGAGCTGCCCTTCGCCCAGCTCGTCCTGATCGATGTAGTCGAAGTAATCGCCGCCGGTCTCGTCGCAGTAGA
>CAYRZU010000156.1:0-2681 GCA_964428895.1 uncultured Planctomycetaceae bacterium | reverse complement strand
TGGGTGAGCCGATCGTAGACCGGACTGTCGGCCATGTCCAGCACGCCCGCTTTCAGGCCCGCTTCCTCGACGCCGTCGAGTTGCTCCGCCGTGTCGGCGGCCACCAGCAGCGTTTCCTTGCCGGAGAGCTTCTTCAGCCGCAGCCAGTCGGCCGATCCTTCCACCAGCAGCAAAACGGCGTCCGCCCCGGACATCTCCGACATGCGGATTGCCAGGCTGTAGAGTGCCTTGAAGCGATCGGTGAACCTGAGTGGCTTCATCCCGCTTGGGTCGGCTTGGCGCCGGGTCTCTTCGTCGAGTTGGGTTCCACTGCGTGCAAACGGCATGCCGGTCGACATGCGTTGGCACGCTTATGGTACGGTTTTTCCCACGCCGAGGCAACCGCAACACCTCACTTTCCGCACATCTCGATTTGATTTTCTCTGAATTTCCGGTCTCGGCGATGGCTTGAACGAATCGGTCGGGTTGGCGATAACGAGACTGGCGATGTCGGGGGATCGGTCGCCTCCCGATGATTGTTTCACTGGTTCCCACCGCGGGCAATGTCCATCGGAGTGGCGGGCGAGTGGGGCAGAAACACTTACGACGCATGCCATCGACGTAAGTCGTGTGCCACTCGACTTACGTCCATGGCCGTTTGCGTAAGTGCGATTACGCCTGCCGACGCCACTTGATTTCGGGACGTGTTGGACATTTCCTTCTGGTGACCAGCCGCCTGTTCTCAAGATCCGTCGCCGCCGCGGGGTGAGCAACGACACGGATCGGCCGGCGGCGATCGCCTCGCAGGGAAGGAGCCTCCACCGATGTCGGCCAAACGTTCTCGATCGAAAGACGCCAAGCGCCGTGCGGCGCCGCCGCCCTCCGCGCCGGCAGCGCGTGGCGGCAGTGCGGTGTTGCGTTCGACCACCGTGGGCGCATTGCCCATGATCGATCAACTGCTGCGGCGGGTTCGGCTGGAGGAGTTCCTCCGCGACGCCTTGCCCAAGGAAGACGGCCGCACGAAGCTGTCGCCTACGAAAGCCCTGCTCATCCTGCTGCGGAATCTGCTCGTTTCCCGCGAGCCGATCTACGGCCTCGGCGAGTGGGCCGTCCGCTACGCTCCCGATTTGCTGGGGGTGACGGAAAAAGAAACCCGTCTGCTCAACGACGACCGCGTGGGCCGGGCACTGGACAAGCTGTTCGCCGCCGACGTGGCCGCGCTCGTCTTGCGGGTGACCACGCACGTGGTCAAGGAGTTCGGCCTCGATCTGGACGAACTGCACAACGACTCGACCAGCATTTCGTTCTTCGGGGCCTACCTGGACGCCGCCCAGGAGAAACAGGTGGCGTGCCGGCCGACGGCGGCCATCACGTTCGGGCACAGCAAGGACCACCGGCCCGACCTGAAGCAACTGTTGTTCATCCTCACCGTCACGGCCGACGGCGGCGTGCCGCTGCACTTTCGCAGCACCAGCGGCAATGTAACCGACGACGTCACCCATCGCGACACCTGGGACTTGCTCTGCCGCCTGACGGGCCGACGAGACTTTCTCTACGTGGCCGATTCGAAGCTGGCGACCCGTGAGAACATGGCCTATCTGCACCAGCGTCAGGGCCGGTTCATCACGGTGTTGCCGAAAACCCGCTCCGAAGACGCCGCGTTCCGCGCCTCGGTCACGGCGGGACAAGTGACCTGGAAGCCGTTGTGGGAAAAGACCGACGAAGACGGCGAGGTGATCGACCGCTATTCGGTCAGCAAGCAGGCGACGACCAGCGCCGAAGGCTATCGGGTGGTGTGGTATCACAGCCGGCGGAAGGAGGAGTTGGACGCGATCGCCAGAAACAACCAACTCCAACGGGCGTTGAAAGAACTGGCCTCGCTTCGAGACAAACTCCAATCGCCGCGCACCCGTTACCGCGACGAGAGCAAGGTGTCCGAGGCGGTGGCCGAGATCCTCGCTTCGTGCGGCGTCGAGCACTGGGTCGTCACCGAGATCGAGCGGCAGGAGGAGGAGACGTTTCGGCAAGCGCGTCGCGGACGTCCGACACAGAACACGCGGTACGTTCGTAAAGTGGCCACGCGGTTCGACCTGACCTGGAGCATCGATCACCTGCGCATGGCCGAAGACGCCAAGTGCGACGGAGTCTTTCCGTTGATCACCAACGTGACAGACCTTTCCGAGGTGGAGTTGTTGAAAACCTACAAACGGCAACCAACGATCGAGAAGCGGTTCTCCCAGTTGAAGACCGACTTCGAGGTGGCGCCGGTGTACTTGAAGGCCGTCCATCGCATCCAAGCCCTGCTCTCGGTCTACTTCTTCGCCCTGCTCACCGAATCGCTGCTGGAACGCGAACTCCGCCAGGCGATGCAACGCAACCAGATCGACTCTCTGCCGATCTACCCTGAAGGACGTCCCTGCCGCCGCCCCACCGCCCGGCGCATGCTCGATCTGTTCGAGACGGTCCAGCGTCACACGCTCACCCACGGCAAACGCCCCGCCGAGGTTCTCGTGACCGACCTGACGCGCCCCCAACGCCGCCTCCTCACCCTGCTCGGGCTAACGCCGAAGAGCTACGGACACTGACTCGCCGCCCCAGCGAAATTCCGAGAAAATCAAATCGAGATGTGCGGAAAGTGAGGTATAGCTTTGCCTGGGAACGATTGCGGACATCTTTCAGGTAATCCGGTTTGTCCTTCAGGC
>CAYRZU010000155.1:0-2742 GCA_964428895.1 uncultured Planctomycetaceae bacterium | reverse complement strand
GGACCTCGTCGAAGATGAAGAACTCCGGCTCGGGGCCGATGAAGCAGGTGTCGGCAATGCCGGTGGACTTCATGTATTCCTCGGCCTTGCGAGCCACGTGCCGCGGATCGCGAGGGTAGTCTTCCTTGGTGATCGGGTCGACGATGTCGGCGATCACGCTGACGGTGGGTTCAGCAAAGAACGGGTCGATCTGAGCCGTGGTCGGATCGGGCACAGCCAACATGTCGGACATGTGAATGCCCTGCCAGCCGCGGATCGACGAGCCATCGAACCCCACGCCGTCAACGAACGTGTCCTCACCCCACGTGTCCGTGGGGAACGTGCAGTGCTGCCATGTGCCCAGTAGGTCCACAAACTTCAAGTCCACCATGTCCGCGTTGTGCTTCTTGGCGAAGTCGAAGAACTCCTTCGGTGTTGACGCCTTCTTTGCCATGATCCCTTTCCTTCCACTGTCGGCCTGTTGGCCGAATAGGTTGTCCATTCCGATATCTCTCGGCCGGCTGAGAGTCAAGCCAGATCAGACTAAGAAGTATTGCACTAGCCGTGCCAAACAAAGGAAGTTACATAACCCATTAGAAACACAAATGAAATGACATTAACAAATACGAAGGAATACAGCAATGAAGTGACATCTCTGTCCTATTTGGCTGCAGGCGACTACATTAATGTTACTTAACATACAGGCTCTTCTGAAAGCGTCCATTGGCCCCACAATATGGCTCAGCAGCGACAATTGCGACCAAGCAACAGGGCAAAGGGCCCGACGCCCGCTATAATGCACACCATCGCTCACGCCAGCCCAATTGAGAAGAGGAACTAGCGTCATGAAGCGGACCCAGATCACGGTCATTGTCGCCAGTCTGCTGGTCTCTTGCGTTGCCGCCCAGGCCGGATGGATGGAGTTGGTTGGCACGCCCACGCAGGTTACCGAGAACGGCCAGGTAGGCTGGGAGTACTGGTACGACGTCTATTGCGACATCGCCGCACCCACCCAGCTATGGCTGGAAGGCTTTGACGGCACGGAAACGCTGAACCTCAACGGCGGAACGTTATACCAACGATGGGACTCGGCCAGCGCCGGATACACGATCTTCGGCCAACTCGGTGACTATCCCTCGTATCGGGCCGACAAGACCGGCCCGGACGTCTGGACCCTCAACACCACCGACTGGGCCATGGACAATCCCCTCCACACCCCCAATGAATACTCCGGCGTGAACAACAACTCCATGTATGCCGGCTCATCCAGCGAGGACGGCATCCATTTCTGGCAGGCGATTGGCAACGGCTATCGATCGGGTCTGTTCATGACCATTCGTCTGGTCCACCCCCTGGCCCCCGGCGACATCACCTACAGCATGTACGGGGCATTCTATTGGGAGCAGCAGAACGCTCCCATCATCGGCCCGGCCGTTAGCGCCCCCATCGGTGACCTCGACGGGGATGGGGACTTCGATGCCGACGACATCGACGTTCTCTGCGCCAACATGGGCGGAGACCCGTCGACCTATGACATCGACAACGACGGCGACGTCGACGAGGACGACCTGATCGAATACGTCGAAACCATCGTCGAGTACGACACCGACGGAGACGGTACGCCCGACGGGGCCGGCTCCTACCGGGGCGACTTCAATCTCGACGGCGTGGTCAACGCTACGGACCTGCAGATCATGAAGGGCTTCTTCGGCGAAAGCGGCGTCGGCTACGCCGCGGGCAACGCCAACTGCGACGATGTCGTCAACGCCACCGACCTGCAGATCATGAAAGCCACTTTCGGCTCGGCGGCGGGGGCCGTTCCCGAGCCGTTGACGATCGGCCTGCTGACGATCGGCGGCCTCGCCTTGCTCCGGCGACGACGGTAACCCACACCCCTAAGCGCATAGGAAACGGGCGACTCATTCGAGCCGCCCGTTCGTGTTAGGTCGATCTACAGGTCGAACATCTTGCCGGGGTTCAGAATGTTGTTGGGGTCGAACGCCCGCTTGACCGCCCGCATGGCGTCTAGTGTTGCCGGCGACAGGAACGTGCTCATGTGCTCTTTTCGCTTGTGGCCGATGCCGTGCTCGCCGCTAAGGCGCCCGCCCAGGCCCGCCGTCAGTTCGTAAAGCTCCTGCTGAATGCTCGGCACGGTCGCTAGCCACTTGGCATCGTCCCAATCCGCCGGCGGCGTGATCCGCGTGTGCAGATTGCCGTCGCCGGCGTGGCCGTAGCTGGGCATCATCACGCCGTACGTCTCGGCAATAACACCCATGCCGTCAACCAACATCGGAATGGCCGCAGGAGGCACGACCAAGTCCTCGTTAGCTTGGAGGTCCGAGTGCAGGGCGAAGGCTTCGGCGATATTGCGCCGCACTTTCCAGATGCGCTCACTGGTGGTGCGGTTGTCGGCCACGTAGACCTCGATGCTGCCGGCCGAAAGGCACAATTCGCCGATGGCCTCATAGTTGCTCTCAACTTGGGCGGTGTCGGCCCCGTCGACCGTGATTAGCAGCATCGCACCGGCCTGTTCGTAGGGCAGCGACTCATTGAGGTATTGACAGCTCTCGAAGACGGCCTCGCGGTCCATGAATTCGATGGCGGTGGGGATCAGGCCGGTTTCGGTCATCACGCGCGGGACCGCCGAGATCGCATCGTGGGTGGACTCGAACAGGCATAGCAGGTCCACGGTCTTCCGCGGGGCGGGAATCAGCTTCAGGATGATCTTGGTGAACACCCCCAGCGTGCCTTCCTAGCCGACCA
>CAYRZU010000154.1:0-2881 GCA_964428895.1 uncultured Planctomycetaceae bacterium | reverse complement strand
TGGCCAACAGGGACTCTCATTCAAGACTGGAACAGGTTTCGGGGGGCAGGTCAACCATGCCCACTGCCCTCCAGTAGCCCTTCCAACAGCCCCACACAGTCATCCCACTGATCCGTCGATTGGCGCCACAGCACTTCCACCCCACGGCCGGTTTCCGTCGCCTCGAATGTCGGAATGTAGACGGGGCGAACGTCACACGTCACACACACGCAGCCGTGAAGGACGAAGGGGCCACCATGTTCTAGGACGACAGAATCCTCCACCCCTTGGGACAAGGATTCGCAAAGCCTAACGATTCGCATCAGAGCATCTGGATGCTCCGTGATGAACAGCAATGTCTCTCCTTGAGAGCCGTCGTATAGATCGATCTGTACCAGTTCCGGATCAGAAAGTGACGACATCGATCCTACCTCCCTTTCCCTAGGCGTACTTGTCCGACAATTCCATCGCCATCTTTGTCCACTCCGCCAGGCGATGGGGTTCGCCGCGGACGGTGTGGATGTCTTGGAGATTGACCTCCACCACGTTGCGGCGCGTCTTGGCGAGGGCGTCCTCGAGTTGCTGTCGGGCCAGGTCCGGATGCCACGTCTCCATCGCAATGACGGCCGGGTGAGGTTTAAGGGAGTACACGTACTTGTCGCCGACGGCTTCGGAGGCGGCGTCGACATCCACCCACGGACTCATGGACACGCGCCGCAGATTCTCGATTCGGCTGACGTAGTGCATCTTGTTGTGCAACGGTTCGCAGCAGCCGTAGCCGGCCAGGCCGAAGTGCTCCAGGAATCGCTTCTCGTATTGGATCGCGAACTCCCAGTGCATCTGGGGCGAAATGCCTTCGGTGAAGATCTGCGTGGAGGTCCGTCCCCACAGGTCTTTCACGCGAACGCGCTGGCCGTCGAAGCCTTCTTGCGGCAACTCGTGGGTCCAGCCGTACCCGCCCGTGCCCAGCATGCAGTAGGTATTATTGAGCGTGAGGATGCCGAGCTCCTCGCATTGATACATACTGCTGATCGCGCCGGCGAGCATTCGCTCCAATACCTCATGGATCCACTTGGGCCGATCGAGCAGGTCGAGGAACATCTGCTCGATCCCCCGCCAGCGGATGAAGCTGTCGATGAAGCCCACGCCCAGCCCATACTCGGGACAGATTCGTTTAACCGTGGTCGAGTCGCCGTAAAGGTCGCACAGGGCATCGTGGTCGGCGTTGGTCTTGTCCCAGTCGACATGGACCTTGGGCTCGTAGTCGATCATCTCGATGTCGGCTTCAGACTTGATGACGGGATTGAACGTGGCCGACCCGTGCGGATCGTCAGGCCGAATGTATTCAGCCGTGATGCCGTAATCGGTAATCCACGAATCGCCACAGACCACGATGTAGCTGTAGGCGTGGGGATCAACCACGCGGTCGTCGGGGAAGTTCTCCCACGCGTAGATGATGGAGCGAAGGCGAATCTCCTCCTTACGGGCAAGATCATCGGTGCATTGCAGCGTCTCAGGAGGGATGAGTTCGTCCCAGATGTCGGGGGCGATGGCCTGACAATGAATGAGTGGCCGAACGCGCTCCAAAGAGTTCAGCCGATACCACAGGTCCTTCTTCTCGGCCATCACCGGCAGCGCGGCGATCTCGCATACGCGTTCGGCCAGGTCCTGAACGACGTGCTTGTCTTGTGTGGTCGCCGGCATGAGCGGCTCCTGTGCCAAGAATACCTACGCGTCCAGAGCGGCGATGTCGTCGCCGACGTCGGCCAGACAGACGTTGAGCTTCTCGAAGACAGCCAGCCGCTTGTCGTAGGCGGCGGCGTTCGCGGCAATGGGCATCTTGACGTCGGTGATGGTATGCACGTCGGCGATAGCGCTGTAGTTGTCCCATTCCCCGATACCGACGAAGGCGGCCGCGGCGGCGCCCAACGCGGCTGCTTGCTGGCCGACTTGGCTGCGTAGCATCTTCTTGCCATAGAGGTCGGCGTAGATCTGCATCCACAGGTCGCTCTGGCTTCCGCCGCCGACGGCGAGCATTTCCTCGCTCACCGGCGACATGGCCTCCAGTCGCCGCAAGGCGACGGCCTGGGCCATGGCGATTCCCTCGACGGCGGCCCGACACAAGTCGGCCTGGGTTGTGCCCAAGTCGATGTGCACGAAGGCGCCACGGATGTTCTGGCTGGGCTCTAGCGACGACCCACCGGCCAAGTGCGGCAGGAACATGCAGCCGCCGGCGCCAAGCCGCGACTCGCTCGCCCGGGCCAGCATGACGTCATAGGTGCTGCCGTCACCGTCTTCGGCGTCGAGGTTGGTACAGATCTGTTCACGCAGCCACCGGAAGGATGACCCCGTCGAAAACACACCCAACGCCGACGTGAACTTGCCCGGCACGACGTGGGCGAACACGTAGGGCCGGGCATCGACGTCCAGCAATGGCTTGGAATCGGTCACGGCAATCCAACTGCTCGAGCCCATGGAGTTGTAGACGTCGCCGTCGCGAAAGGCCCGAGCCCCCAGCGCCATACAACTGTTGTCCACGCCGCCGGCAACGACCTTGACGCCCGCTGGCAAGCCCAACTGCTCGGCGGCATCGGACGTCAACGTACCGACTATCTCGCTGGAGCGAGAGGCCTCGGGAAAGATCGACGCATCCAGCCCGCTCGCAGCAATCAATTCATCGGCGTATCGCCAATTCGCCAAATCCCACACGCCCGAGCCGGACGCGTAGGAGAAATCCGTGGCCATCGTGCCGGTCATGCGGAAGTTGATGTAGTCTTTCGAGCCCAGCACCTTGTGCAACCCGGCGAAGACCTTCGGCTCGTTGTCCCGAAGCCACATGATCTTGAACACGGTGTAGAGCGAGGCCGGGAAGCCGTTGCCCGTGGTCAAATACCACTGCTCT
>CAYRZU010000153.1:0-2984 GCA_964428895.1 uncultured Planctomycetaceae bacterium | reverse complement strand
CGGTCGACATGGTCGAGCACAGCCCCCTCCACCATGGCGCGTTCACGGGCTTTGGTCGAAGCAAGCTTTCTGAACTCCACGCCCTCCAGCGAAACGTCGGACGGGCTCAGGAGGTAGCTCATCGAGACACCAAGAGCCTTTGACAAGGCGATGGATACGGTCGAACTCGGCATCATTTCCCCACGCTCATACTTGCCGATCGCCTGGGCGGAAACGACACCTTCGATCCGGGCTGCCAGATCACGAAGTGACAAACCTTCGCGCTTTCTGGCGAGCTTGAGACGTTCATTGAACATGGCCTTCTCCCTTCGGTTTACATATTAGATATTTTCTGTTATTTTGTAAACCCTCCAATTATGCGGCCCCGACCGGACACGCGAGCATTGTTGCTGGCGCGCAGAATTGCGCTCCCTCGTAAGCGGTGTGGGAGCAGCACTGCGGTCAGGGATTGACGGGGACGGCGTTTTCCTGTTCGGCCTTCCAGGCCCATGGCAAGAGTTCGTCGAGCCGGTTGTTGGGCGTTTTGCCTGAGACGATCCGCTCCAGCACGTCTTTGAGGTAGGCGAAGGGCTCGACGTCGTTGAGCTTGGCGGTCTGGATCAACGAAGCAACGGTCGCCCATGTCCGGCCACCACCGTCGGAGCCAGCGAACAAATGGTTCTTGCGGCCCAGAGCAATCGGCCTGATGGCCCGTTCCACCGTGTTGGTGTCGAGTTCGACCCTTCCGTCGTCCAGGAACACCGTCAGGCTGTCCCAGCGTACCAAGACGTAGCGGATGGCCTTGGCGATCGGGCTCTTGCCCGAGACCTTGCCGAGCTGTTCTTCGAGCCAGGGCTTGAGCGCCTCCATGATCGGCCGGCTTCTTTCCTGACGGACAGCCTGGCGCTCCTCGGCCGGGCGCCCCCGGACCTCTTTCTCGATGACGTAGAGTTCCGCATAACGGCGCAGGGCCTCGGCGGCGATGGGCGAGGCGGTCGCCTTGTAGATGTCATAGAACTTGCGCCGGCAGTGGGCCGAGCAATGGGCCAGGACCACAGGGGCAGCCCCGTGCCGGCCCGCGAGCTTGTCGAAACCCTGGAAGGCGTCGACCTGGAGGGTGCCGGTAAAGTCCACGAGGTGGATGCCCGGATGATCGTAGCTCCGGTTCTCGGTATAGACGTAGGCCACCGCCGGCGGGTCCGTGCCCTTCCACGGCCGGTCGTCGCGGGCGTAGGCCCAAAGGCGTCCTGTCTTGGTGCGCCCCCGCCCCGGATCGAGCACCGGCACCGGGGTGTCGTCGGCGAAAATCTTGTCCGAGGCGACGATCCCGGCCAGCAGCCGCTCGTAAAGCGGCTTCAGCCACCAAGCCGCCCGCCCGACCCAGTCGCTCAGGGTGGACCGGTCCAGTTCGATGCCCTGGCGGGCGAAGATCTGGGCCTGGCGGTAGAGCGGCAGGTGATCGGCATATTTGCCGACCAGCACGTGGGCAACCAGGGACTCGGTGGCCATGCCGCCGTCGATGGGACGGGCCGGGGCGGAGGCCTGGACCACGGCGCCCTCGCAGGCTCGGCAGCCGTAGCGGGGCCGGCGGATGACCTTGACCTTGAACTGGGCCGGGATGACGTCCAGCATCTCGCTGACGTCCTCGCCGATCACATGCAGAGCGCCGCCACAGCAGGGGCACGCCTTGTCCTCGGGCTCGACGACCACGTCCTCGCGCGGCAGGTGCTTGGGCAAGGCCCCCCGATTGCGACGGCGTTGTAGGGCCGGGCGTGGGGTCGTTTCCGCCTGTGCAGGCTCGGCATCGCGGGCAGCATCCTCAGAAGCCTGGTCCTGTTCCACATCTTCGAGGCCAAGCTGCAACTGGTCGGGATCAAGCTTCTCGGAACGGCGCCCGAACTGGCTTCGCTGAAGTTGTTTGATAATAAGAACGAGCTTCTCGTACTCGGCACGCAAGTGATCACGCTCGGATGTCAGGGAGAAATTCTGCTCCATCACGCTGGACGCGAGTAATAGAAGCTCATCTCTTCCGAGGCTATCCATATCGACAGCATGCGACATGGAGATTTATTACTACATCCAGCGCGAAAATACACCGATAATCGCCGTCAACACGCCACTTTCGGCGCCATAACCTTGTGCGACCTCACCCGTGACCAATCCAGGCCTTCGAGGAGCATCGCCAGCTGCGCCGCCGAAAGCCGGACAACGCCGTCCCGGATCGGCGGCCACGTGAACCGCCTCTCCTCCAGGCGCTTGTGGTAGAGGCAAAGGCCCGAGCCGTCCCAAAGCAGAATCTTCACCCGATCGACCCGTTTCGGGCGGAAGATGAATACATCGCCGGAAAATGGATCGCCGCGCAACGCCTCCTGCACCACGGCGGCCAGGCCATCCATGCCTTTGCGGAAGTCCACCGGCCGCGAGCACACCACGATCCGCACGCCGGAAGGCACGGCAATCATGCGAACTCCCGGACCACACCGAGAACCTTGCGCAAGACGCCCTCGTCGACATCGGTCACGAGCCGCACCGTCATCCCACCCACCGCCACCTCGATGGCACCGCTTCCCGTCTCGCCGGACTGGGCGCCGCAGCCCACCACCACCGGCACGAACGGCGGCAGGCGGGCGCCATCGCCTTCAAACCTTCCCTCGCGGAATTGCCGGCGCCACGTGAACAGCTGGTTGGGATGAAGACCGCTACGACGCGCCACCGCCGAAACGCTCGGACCCGACGCATAGCTCTCGGCAACGATCCGCGACTTCTCTTCCCAAGTCCACCGCCGCCGCCGCTCCGGCCCCGTCAGGACTTCAATGCGGCGGCAAACGTCACCCATCGTGTTAGAATTATTACCAACACCAGTCACGAAACCGACCCTTCCTCGTCATCGAGAAACGACCTTCGCACCGGCATCACGGGGATCGCAAGGTGGGGATCCCAGGCCGCTTACAACTGGGCCGGGATGACGTCCAGCATCTCGCTGACGTCCTCGCCGATCACATGCA
>CAYRZU010000152.1:0-2995 GCA_964428895.1 uncultured Planctomycetaceae bacterium | reverse complement strand
CTTGGGGTCATCCCGGGCCTTGTTTGGCCGGGCCTGTCCGCATATAGTCTTCCCCTTGCCGCGCGGAGCGATCAGGAAGGGACAGGCCCTCCCCGCCCCCCGGCAAGGCCCGGTCAGAGAGAACATCGGCGTGACCCGAAGGAAGATCTGGTATTGGCTTGTGCCTCTGTGCCTGGTCGCCGCTGCGCTGGCGGCCTTGGCGAGCTTGCGGCTTCTGCGCCAACGTCCGGACTATGCGATCCGCCACGTGGTGTTGATCAGCCTCGACACCTGCCGGCCCGACCGGCTCAGCTGCTACGGCTACCCCAAGAAGACCACCCCCAACATTGATCGCCTGGCCGCCCATGGCGTGCTGTTCGCCAACGCCTACACCCCCATTCCCACCACGCTGCCGGCGCACTGTTCCATGATGACCGGGCAGATCCCTCCGATCCACGGCGTCTTCAGCCAGGGAGTCTTCCTGCCACCGGCCGCCCACACCCTGGCCGAAACGCTCAAAACGGAGGGATTCACGACCGGGGCCTTCACCAGTTCCTTCGTCCTCGATTCCCGCTTCTCGATGGATCAAGGATTCGACACCTACGACGATGATTTCCCCGACTCCCCCTACAACGCGCGCCGCCGCCCGGGCGACCAGACCTCCGCTCGCGCCATGAAATGGCTGGAAGACAACGCCGACGCGAACCGGTTGTTTCTGTTCGCCCATTACTTCGACGCTCACGCCCATTTCGGATCCTACGTCGACACAAAGGGTAGCTTCTTCAGCCCCGTGCCGCTGACAGAAGACTTCACCAACGACCCCTACGCATCCGGCGTCGCCTTTGCCGATCACTGCGTGGGCATGGTGATCGACAAGCTCAAAGAGCTCGGCCTTTATGAGTCCACGCTAATCATCATCACCGGCGATCACGGGGAGATGCTGGGCGAGCACGGGGAGGACTATCACGGGTACTTCATCTACGAATCCAATATCCGCGTCCCCCTGGTCATCCGCCTGCCGAATCAGACCCAGGCCCGTCGCGTGGAGGACGCGGTCGGTCTGATTGACATCCTGCCAACGGTCTGTTCGCTACTGAACATCCCCCCCCCCACGTTTGTCCGGTCAGGATCTCAGCTCCTATCTTCGGGCCCCGCCGACCACCGACCGGCAGCCCCGCTACCTCTACTGCGAAAGCTCCATGGCCCAACGCATGTACGACACCAACATGCTGTTCGGCCTGGTCGGGCCCGACTACAAGTACATCCACACCACGCAACCGGAGCTGTTCCGCTGGCGAACCGACCCGGCCGAGGCCAACAATCTCGTGGCCGACGAGCCCAACCGCGCCCGGGTCATGGCCAGCCACCTGGAAGACGTCCTGACCGCCGCAGCCACGATGCGGATCGGCGCTATCCAACGCGACCAAGACCCTGAGACCCTCGCCGAACTGGAAAGCCTCGGCTACGCCGGGGCCGGGCCCAGTTCGCCGGTCTTCAGTGAGACCAAGGACGATCCCAAGGAGACCGCCGGGCTGCACGCCGCCTGGCAAAGGCGAGTCATCGACGACATCCCCAGCCTGGAGCGGATGGTCGCCCAGAGGCCGCAAGCCCCGCGATTTGTCCGCGCCCTGGTCAAAGCCCTCAAGAAGGAAGGCCGACGCGAAGAGGCCGTCGCCCACTTGGACCGATTCCTGGCCAGCAACCCCACACAGCCCGACCCCTACCGCGACCGGGCTCGGCTCCACGTGGTCCTGGGCAACTACGACCAGGCCTGCGAGGATTTCGCCAACGCCTACACGCTTCTGCCCCCCACCTCCACGCACCGGGCCCGTATCTTGGACGAATGGAACCGGGGCAAGCAGAAGGCCAGCCCGTCGAGTCCGGCCCCGCCCGAGGGCGCTGACTAGAGCCACCCGCAGACGCCTGCGACCCATAGAACTCTAGCGCCCCGCGGGCCTCTGGCCGATAAACTACTGTAGACAACCGTCACCCCCGTTTTGCGCCTGTAGCTCAGCTGGACAGAGCAGCGGTCTTCTAAACCGCAGGTCGGAGGTTCGAGTCCTCCCGGGCGCGTTAGACAACACCTCACCGGCACAAGACGACAGTCAGCGTCAGGAACCGACTAAGGCCCTCGAGGTCTTAGGAGTTGCGCAGCGTGACGCTGGCTGTTCTTCTGCGCCTTCGGAGGGGACCTCGGCGACAGAAGCCGACACGGAGACAGCGCCCACCGTAACAAGCCCCGACAAGCAGGACGACAAGCTTTCAGCGGACGACGTCGGTCTGGCGTCCGTAGTCGAAGTCTGGCCCGATCTGCCCGACGCCATCAAGGCGGGCATTCTGGCGATGGTCAAGGCCTCCACATCAGCCGACCAAGCGAGAGATGGCCCGAAGAAGTAGTCGCAGCGAAGCCCTTTGGCGGCTTACCAAGACCAAAGAATGAAAGGGAGACGCCCGTGATTGCGACGATCACACACCCCGAATGCGGAACCGAGATCGAAGGCATGGAGCTTCCACAACTGGAATCGAAGGAGTAACATCACGTGCGTCTTGCTGTTGGCTTGCAGGGACCAAACACTGGCACATGGACATGAGGGCAGCCGCAGGCGAGAAAGGCTGAAGGAACCACGACAAATGAAGAGAGCTTTTCCTCGTGACCCGTTGGGCCGGAACTGGCGAATAGCCTTGGGCGTTCTAGTCATCATCGTGTTGACTGCCCTCGCCTTCTTCACGCCCCTTGTTGTGTATGTGGCGAACATGACCTCTGACACCTATGAAGCAGGCGAGCATGCCCGCGTCTTGGGTGCATGCTTCGGCGCAGCCGCCGCCGTCTTTGCTGCCAGCGCTGGAATAGCCATGTACCTAGGAAACTCCGTCCATTCGCACATCGAACGCAGTATGGCATACTGGCGGCGCGTCAACAGCCAAGAGTTCATCGAGTGGCTGGAGGAGACTCAGGCCCGATGGCGAGACAAGGCACCGACCTACAGTCGTTCAAGCGCTCGGAACGACGAAGAAA
>CAYRZU010000151.1:0-3160 GCA_964428895.1 uncultured Planctomycetaceae bacterium | reverse complement strand
TGGCGGCCGGCTTCAACTCGGCCCGCCTGCACCAGAAGGTTTTTGAAGAACGCTTCCTCTATCACTGCGACCGCCTGGGCTACCTGGTCTGGGGCGAGTTCGGCGACTGGGGCATCGACCGCGACAACCCGCCGGTTTCCATGGTCGCTGAATGGCTCGATGAGCTGCACCGCGACTACAACCACCCGGCCATCATCGGCTGGTGCGGCCTGAACGAGACGGCCGAGCCCATCACCGACAAGATCACCCCCCTGATGGACGTGACCCGCGCGATGTACCTGGCCGCCAAGGCTATGGACCCCACGCGGCCGGTGCTGGATTCGTCCGGCTATTCGCACTTCGTCCGCGAGTGCGAAATCTACGACAGCCACGACTACGAGCAGGACGTGGCCACCTTCAGCAAGAACCACGACGAGTTGCCCAACGGCAAGCCGTTCGTCAACGGCGGCCGTGAAAACCCGATTTCGTGGGAATACAACGGTCAGCCGTACTTCGTCAGCGAGTTCGGCGGCATCTGGTGGCAGCCCGAGAGCGAATCGGATGACTCCTGGGGCTACGGCAATCGGCCCAAGACCATCGAGGAGTTCTACGAGCGTTTCGCTGGCCTGTGCGACCGCCTGCTGGACGACCCCCACCAGTTCGGCTACTGCTACACGCAGCTAACCGACGTCTGGCAAGAACAGAACGGCATCTACAACTTCGACCGCTCCGAAAAGTTCGACATGGCCAAAATCCACGCCATCCAAACCCGCGAAGCGGCCATCGAGAAGCTGGACGCATAGCGGCCAATGTAGGGTGGGTGCTTTGCACCCACGCCAACACGCACCACCCAAGCGCGGTGTCCCGACTCATCGGGGCGCCGCGCTTTTCGTGGGCGCCGGCGCCAGCGAACAGGCGTAGAAATGGAGAGAGGCCGGAAGGGCCTCACTTCTTCCTTTTCTTGCTCTTTCTCTTCTTGGCCTTCTTGGCCACCAATGGGGCCGTGTACTTTGCGTAAAGCTCGAACAAGAAGGCCAGCCGCTCCATTTCGGTAGTGAATTGCCTGCGAGAATAGGCAGCGTCGACGGCTGCGTCGAGCTTTCGATGAGCTGTCACCAACACCGGCGGCATGGCCAGCGGATCGTAGAGATCCGCCAGCGATGAATCGGGGAACGCGCCTCGCGCGTCTAGGACGCCCTGAGCGGCCCCCTCGACTCGCTCCCGCTGCTTCGCCGTCACCTTCTTCGGCCAGGGGAAGTTGTTGTAGACGACCTTGTTGGAGTAGCGGTATCGGCTTTCCAACCGTCCGCAGACCGCCCGGACCCAAGCCATATGCATGGACGAGCTCAGGACGCCCAAGTGATAGAGCGTTGCGCCTGGAATTGAGAAGCACGAGTTGCCAATGACGGTCTCTTTCCCCATGAAGCCCACGGGGATGAACTGGCGGCGCTCAGATGACACGCTAGGGACTAGCACATAATCAGTATTCGGCTGCCTGATTTCCGCAAACAAAGATGGGTACTCGCCTAGCTTCCTTGTTACGGCTCTCTTGCTCTTCTCGCGATGTTCTTTCACCCGAGCTACCCGTGTGAGAACACAGGGGAGGGCCCGCAATTCCTGAGGAGTCGCCTCTCTCAGCCAGATGCACCAGCGTGACAACTTGTTGAGGTACTCTCTGGCCCCCAAGAACGGTCTGATGTATTTCTCGGCGCCAGGTTCTTGCGCGATCAGTTCCGCCTTTTCCGCGTCAGTCAGAAGCAAGTACCCACCATCATTCGGCATGCTGCCGAAGCTCATCTCCGGTACATCACACACCGGCGTAGTGCGGTTCGACACGATGATCAGTGGCGCATCAACCAAGTAGGGGTTGATGTTGGCTGCGTCTGTTCTGTGGGGTTCCCCTCTGATGTCCTCGTAGTCATAGATGGCCTTCTCGGCCGTATTAAAACTCGCAAAGCCGATAATGACACAGTGAACGGCTGCGTTGCCACGGGCTTCATTGCGCCATTGGAAGGTACGATGAGCGAAGTGAATGTGGATGCTGTAGTGGCTGGATAGTTCTCTCCAGAGAATGCCAGCCTGCTCACCTTGGGCGATGGAATTAGTAGACACGAACGCTACCTTGATGCTCGCGCCTTGGATGTACTGGGCCGCCTTGATGTACCATCCCGCAACATAGTCCATCGCCCCATACCCAGGCTTCCCACCAAAGAGAGCTCTGATTTCTTGCTTCTGCTCCGCGTTCTGCAACCTCGCCCCCCCAAAAGGTGGATTGCTGATGATGTAGTCGGCTCGTTCTGGGGGCACGAACGATTCCCAGTCCGTGGTTAGGGCGTTGGCGTTGAGGATATGCGGGGACTTCTGGACGGGGATTCGGACGAAGTACTGTCCGAACGTCTTGGACAGTTGCTCGTTGGCCTGGTGGTCGGTCAGCCAGAGCGCGGTCTCGGCGATCCGGGCTGGGAATTCCTCGATCTCGATGCCATACATCTGATCGACGTTGATACGGGAAAGCAGATCGATGGCGATGGTTCGTTGCGTCTCTCGCTTGCCCTGATGAAGGGCCTTGAGTATCTCAAGCTCAAGCCGACGCAGTTCGCGGTATGCGATTACCAGGAAGTTCCCGCAGCCACAGGCGGGGTCAAAGAACCGCAGGGAGGCGAGTTTCTCGTGGAACTTCTCCAGCCGTTGTCGGCGTCCACTCTTGAGGGACAGAATGTGTGCGAGCTCAGCCTCCAGTTCATCGAGGAACAGCGGGCGGATGAGCTTGAGAATGTTCTTTTCACTCGTGTAGTGCGCGCCGAGGTCCCGGCGTCGCTTAGCGTCCATGACGGACCGAAACATCGACCCGAAGATGGCTGGGCTGATCTGGGCCCAGTCGAAGCGTGAGCACTCCAAGAGGGTCTCGCGCATACGGGCGTTGAAATCGGCGATGCCCAGAGATTCCTCGAACAGGCTGCCGTTGACGTAGGGAAAAGCCTGGAGGTCCTGATCCAGGTTGGCGCTGCGGGTGTCTTCGGGGGTGTCGAGCACTTCGAACAGCTTGGCCAGGTGCATGCCCAAGTCGGCGCCGTCCTCACTTGTGCGCTGGCGGATGTACTGGCCGAAGATGTCGCGCTCGAAGATACCTGACCTGCCCCCGATTCCTGTACCAATGTGAATGAGAGTCAGGTTGCCGCTT
>CAYRZU010000150.1:0-3363 GCA_964428895.1 uncultured Planctomycetaceae bacterium | reverse complement strand
ATTATATCTCTATCTGCGTATTGTCCCAGGAGGCCTGACGGGCGGAGTGGCAGCCGGGGCGATTGACATTTTGACCTGATTTCACTAAGATAATGATCTTACACATGGAGGTGTGTCGGGCCACAGGCTGCCCGAAATTCGATTTGTCGTGACGACTACCTGTTGGGCCTCAGATGCGCTGGGGCCACGAGAGGGCGCTGCATGACCAGTCATAGCTTGAAGGTCCTGACGTTGTTGCTCGCGGTGGCGATGGCGGCCAGTAGCGTTCGCGCGGACGGCACGCTTCAGAATCACCTTGGTACGGCCCGCCTTCGGACCACCGCGGCGGCGCCTTCGGTCGACATGGCCGACTTCTTGTCCGTCTACCGGTTCGATACGCCCCTGTTCGGCGCCTACGACGTGGCCTTGTTTGAGGGGCGAACGCCTCTGACGGCCGCCAACTTCCGGGGCTACGCCGATCGCGGCGACTACACCGACTCCTTTATCCACCGATCGATTTCCGCGGCCTCGTCCGGCCTGGGGGTCGTCCAGGGCGGTGGGTTTTCCCTCACCGGATTCGTTCCGAGCGTTGCGGCGGTCGTCAATGAGCCCGGTCTGTCCAACACGGTGGGCACGATCGCGGTGGCGAAGCAGGGCGGGGATCCGGACTCAGGCACCAATCAGTGGTTCTTCAACACGGCCGACAACTCCGTCGCTCTGGACACGCCGGCCAACAATGGTGGCTTCACGGTGTTCGGCGAGGTGCTGTATGACGGCATGGATATCGTCGGCCTGGATGGCCAGCCCGGCGGCATTGCCGGGCTAACGGTGTGGAATGGTTCGAGCATTTACTCGGCCTTCACCCATCTGCCGCTTAGTGACGATTACGATGGGTCCCGGCCGGTCGGCGACGACGATTTCGTCACCTTCAGCTCGATCTCACAGGTGACGGGCCAGACCTACCAGGTGCTTGGGAGTTCCGATCCGTCTCTGGTGACCGGGGCCTTCACCGGGAGTTCGTTATCATTGGACGTGGCCGACGGCGCCACGGGGTCGGCCGACCTGACGATTCGCACCACGGACGGCGCCGGCCAATGGTTTGACAGTGTCCTTCAGGTGGCGGTCTCCTTGCCGGGCGACTTCGACGACGATGGGGACGTGGACACCGACGATGTCGACCTGATCCTGGCCAACATGACCGGCCCGGGCGGACAGAGCGCGGCGCCTCTTCTGTACGACTTCGATGGCGACGGGGATGTGGACGCCGACGATGTGACGTTCGTCTTTGAGAACCTGGTCGAACGCTCCGATGGCGGCGTTGGTACGAGCCCGAGCGATTTCAACCTCGATGGTGTTGTGGGTACGGATGACTTCGCGCTGCTCGATGGCGGCTTTGGCGCTGCGGGCGGTTGGCCCAATGGGGATGTGACGTTCGATGACGTCATCGACGGAACGGACCTGGCCGCCTTCGCCGCTGCCTTCGGGCCGATTGGCGGCGGCGGAGTGGGGGAGGCCCCCGAGCCGGCTACGCTGAGCTTGCTGATCGTGGCGAGCGTGGGATTGCTGCGCCGTCGCCGGTAAGGGAGGTGGGCCTTGGTGCTAGGGGGAGCCAGGCGTGTGGTTGCGGAGGATTTCCGCGACGGCCTGACCGATGAAGCGATCCCCGGCTGACGTGGGGTGTCCGCCTTGATAGACCCGATAGACGGGCTCGTCGGACTCGGCCAACGCTTTCCGCATAATGGGCAGCGCGTCGATTGTCCGGATGTTATGAGCGGCGAAGAACGCCTGAAGGCCCGCCAGGGTCGCGGTTTCCACCTTGAGCAGGCGCTTGTAGGAAGGGGGCGGTTGGAGGCCGGATTCGGCGACCAGGTCGGCAAAGGCCAAATCCTTGGTCGGTATCAGCAGGACCACCAGTTCGGCGCCGAGGGCGTCGGCTCGCCCGGCCATGGCCAACATCGACGCCAGGAGGACGTGCTTGCCCGCCTGGATGCGGGGGTACTTGGGATTCAGTACAGCCATGCGATGCGTGGGCGTCAGGATCGTCCGATGCCCGCTCCACTCGAAGGGCCATCGCTGGTCGGGGGCGTAATTGGTGCGGGCGTCTTCGGCCAGCTTCTCCCACGACCACTTCTCTTCGTTGCGGCGCAGGTATTTGCCAATGCGATCGACCAGGCCGGCCAGGCGGATGTGCGTGAGGCACCATTTCCCCAGGGCCTTGCCGCGGCTCTCGTGGCGAGGCTTGGGGGGCCGATCGGCGTCGGCCATCCGGCTGACCTCGGCGGCCAGGGCGTCGTATCGGTTGGGGCCGTCGGGGTCGCCCAGTAGGTCGCTGACGCGTTGGACGGGATCCTGGTGGTGGGTCTCAAACAGCAGCAGGGCGTCGCGGAAGTCGTTTCCGGTGTAGAGCCCGACAACAATGGTCTTGGGCTTAAGGCTGACAACCTTGTCCCACAGGTACAGCGAGTTGACCGGGCTGCAATTGCAGAATCCAAGGTTGTAGACCGTTTTGCCCAGGGATTCACCCAGGACGGCCGGCC
The DNA here is from genome assembly GCA_964428895.1 of uncultured Planctomycetaceae bacterium. GTDB lineage: Bacteria > Planctomycetota > Phycisphaerae > SM23-33 > SM23-33 > HyVt-337. Next base: position 847 of record CAYRZU010000150.1, on the reverse strand, counting down.
AGGTCTGGAAAGCGCGGGAGTTGTAGCCGTAGGTGTGGCTGTCACCGAGCGTGACGATGTCGGCCCGGTCGGGAACGGTGGTGTTGTGAAACCCCCACTCGTCATGGTCATAGAAGCGGGGGTTGGGCAGACGAAAGCCCATTTCGGGCGACCACACGTGATTGTTGTAAGGAACGATGGCCCCATGGATGGTCGGCGAGACCCAGGTCAGCGCGTGCAGCAGCAGTTCGGCTACGGCAATGCCAAACAGGATTGCCATCCCCCTGAATAGGGCCGTCTTCCCGTGGGAGCGTTCCGGCTGCGCCTGGGGCGCGTCGTCCGATGGACAATGATGGTGAGTCGTGGTCTCGGGGGTCATAGGAATACCGTTGGCACCGTGTGATGCCTCCGGGCTTTCGGGTATGGGGCATCCGTGTTGGGGCGAATGCTACTCGGGCGGCGCCAACCGGTCAATGGCGCCGGAGAGCTCTCGGGCCGATCGGGTGCCGGGCCCGGACGGTTGTGCGGCCTTGGGTGTTGGCATACCATGAATTCAGTTCGCCGCATGGGATAGAGCCGTCATGAACATCGCGATTATTTCGCCGCCACAGTGTTCACCGTTTACGCCGCCGCTGGCGCTGTTGGCTCTGAAGAGCTATCTGCAGACCCACGGCGTATCCGTCACCCCCATCGACGCCAACATCGACGCGTATCACCACGCGCTCGAGCCCGAGCGATATCAGCAGTACCTGGCGCCGTCGATGCCGCTATTGGAACCGTCGATGCCGCTATTGGAAAGAGGCCTGGCGGAGTCTGTACGTCGTCAGCGACAATGGTAATCCGTGGGCGTTGAACTAAGTCACGGATT
>CAYRZU010000149.1:0-3536 GCA_964428895.1 uncultured Planctomycetaceae bacterium | reverse complement strand
GGCTGCGATAAGGCTGGCGACCTCGTCTTCGTGGCCGTCCTCGATGAACCGGGCGTCGATCTGGGGCGTTCCATCCCGGCGGGCGATTCCCGGTGCGATCACAGCCCGGAGCATGCGACCCACGCCGCGCTCGTCGATGACGTACAAGCCGACGCCGTCGATTTGGCCGTCCCAAAGCAGCTTTCGGTCCGTCTGCTCAAGTATCTCGTCGTCGGTGACGACCGCCGCGATCAGCAGGCCGCGCTCGTTCCAGCCCAGTCGAAAGGCTGGGTCGAAGTCTTCCAGCGATCTCGGACCGAGCGGCCGCAGGAATGGCGCCCACAGGCCGCGGTCGCCCCAGTCGCTGACGTCGCCGTCGATGGTGATGTCGGTTAAGCGAGGAATGCCGAAGACCAGCGCCTCGACGAAGACGGGCTCCCGCCGGATGTCGCGGTCGCCGTCGTAAAGCTGCGGCGTTGGCGCCTTGGCCATGGGCGGCTGGGCCGGGACGCGGCTGTGGTCTTCCGGCTGGCGCGGATCCGTGGCGTTGAGGTATTCCTCGATGTTGGTGTAGCCGTCGCCATCGGCGTCGCCATTGCCGTCGGCTGCGTCGGTCGGGTCAAAGCCGTGGGCGTTCTCCCACGCGTCCGGCATGCCGTCGGCGTCAGCATCGGGTGGGGGCTCCTCGGCCCGCAATTCCGGCCAACCGCCCACTTGCCTGGGGTGGCTGATGATTGTGCCGGTGCGTTCGTGCACCTGCCGGAGCAGCCGTGCGTCGGCGGCGTCGCGTTGCGGTAGCATGGCGCCGACGTAGGGCAGAACGGTCAGATGCACGTCCTTGGCGGTATGGGTGACAACCGGCGGGCAGTCGAACGCTTCATCAACCTCATGGCCGGCGCCGATCATGGCCAGGTGCTGCGGGTCGGACGGCCGCGTGCGGACGGCGCCGAGGTTGTCTTGCAGGAAGACCTGAGTGTGCACCCCGAGAACGAGACTGGGCTTGGGCTTGCGCGTGCTGGGGCCGGTGATATAGCGGTTGCCGACGAAGTTGAGGCGCCCGTTGTGGTTGATCTTGTCGTAGGCGACGGCCGGGGAGTCGCCCCAGTTGTAAACGAGGTTGTTGCGGACGTCGACGATGAACGGCAGCTCGCCCTCGGACGGGATGTAGGGATTGCGGTCGGTGTTATGGGCGATCAGGTTGTGGTGGAGCGTCACGCGGGTCGGGCCGTAAGCGACCATCAGCCCCTTGCTGTGGTCGCCCCTGGTGTGGGTGCTGTCGTTGAGCCCTTCGGCGACGATCGACCACTGGACCGTGATGTTCTCGGTGACGGCCAGCTCGCGGTCGAAGTCTTCGATTTTCTCACGCCCGGCGTTAGCGTATCCCATCGGATGGGCCGTGATGCATAGAACCTCATCGACGCCCCAGGTCACCGAGCAGTGGTCGATGATGACGTTGCTGGAATCGTTGACGGACATCCCGTCGGGGCCGTATCCGCGCCGGCGGCCGGGCCCGCAACGGACGCGCAGATAACGGATCACGATGTCGTGCGTGCCTTCAACGCCGAGGACATCGTCGCGAATGCAGATGCCATCGCCCGGCGCGGTCTGGCCCGCGATGGTGCAATAAGGCTCGGTGATCCATAGCGGCGCTTTGAGATGGATCGTGCCCGACGTCCGGAAGACGATGATCCGTGGCCCCTCGGCCATGCAGGCGGCCCGAAGGCTGCCGGGGATGACGGCCTCTTTGTCCGGGATGAAGTCTTCGAGGTTCGTAACCTGAATCACTCGCCCGCCGCGGCCACCCTTGGCGCAGGCCCCATAGCCTTCGGCCGTGGGGAACGCCCGGATCGTTTCGGTCTCGGTGGCGCAACCAGAGAGGGCCATGAGCATCAGGCCGCAGCACATAATGGCTGCAATCGCTCGCGTGCTCTTGGATATGGCGGTCATGGTATTCCTGCCTCCCGTCCCGAACACCTTATCACGCTCGAAAGGTCCTTCTCAAGCTTCGCCCCCTTGGCGCCTGGTGGCAGGAAGGTCGAACGGACAGCCCGACGCGTTCGTCCGGAGTGAACGCATGACTCGCGCTGGCGGCTAGGCTGGACCGATCCCGCGCCCTCTGCTATTGTGGTCCGAACGCCCGGGAGGCGCCCCATGAAGAACATCATTCTCATCGTCAGCGATACGTTTCGGTACGACAACCTGTTCGACCGCGCCGCCATGCCGGTTCGAACGCCCCAACTCGATCGTTTCGCAGAGCGGGCCGTTAGCGTTGAACGGATGTACACGGGAAGTTTCCCCACCATCCCCCAGCGAACCGATATGACCTCAGGCCGGCTCGGCTGGCCGTGGTTCCCGTGGCAACCTCGGGCGCTCAGCAGCGAAAACCACATGCCGTCACTGCTCGGCGAGGCGGGCTACGTTAGCCAGCTCATCTGCGACTGCCCGCACCTGTTCGGCGCCGGCATGGAGAAAGGCTTTGACGGCTCGTGCGTGCTGAGAGGGCAGGAAGGCGACCTGTTCTTCCTCCGGATGAACCGCAAGATCAAGTCGACCGGCCCGGCCCGGAAGACGCGGAGCGACCGCTATTTCCGCGACCGGAACCTGCCGGACCTCTCGCGATGGGTCAACCAGCTATGGTACCGCGAGGAGGACACCTTCCCCCCGCGCACGGCCGGCCTGGCGGTGGAATGGCTGGAGGAGAACTACCGTTTCAATCCGTTCTTCCTGTGGCTGGACTTTTTCGATCCGCACGAGCCGTGGGACGCGCCGGAGTACATGGTCAAGCGCTACGATCCGAACTACAAAGGCACGCCGATGATCCATCCCAACTACGGGAAGGCCTCGGACCTCACCGCCGCGGAACTGAAGAACCTTCGCGCCCACTACTGCGCGGAGGCCGAACTGGTCGATCGCTGGGTCGGCCGTGTGCTCCAGAAGATCGACGATCTGCAATTGTGGGACAACTCGGTGGTGGTCTTCACCACCGATCACGGCAAGAGCCTCGGCGAGCACAACCGCACCGGCAAGTCTAACATCAACAACCGCGACAGCCGGAACTGGCCGCTCTATCCGGAAGTCGCCCACATCCCGTTCATGGTGGCCGCGCCGGGTCTGCCGGCGGGCAAGACCGTGAAGTTCTTCATGCAGCCCGCGGACATCCTCCCGACACTACTGGACCTGGCCGGCGTGAAGGTCAAGCCGCCCGAACCGTTCCACGGCACGTCGGTCGGGCCGCTGCTGCGCGGGCGTTCCCGGAAGGAGCCCCGGGACTTCGTCGTATCCGGCAGCTTCCTGCGGCTTGACGGCGCCAAGAGCGTCAAGCGGGCCGTTACCCCCGTGCTCTACACCAAGAGCTGGGCCTACGCGCCGATCGGCGCAACCGGCCGGCGGGAGCTCTACCGGTTGGCCGACGACCCGTATTGTGAAACCAACGTGGCCGCCGCTCATCCGAACATGGTCAAGAAGCTCGACCGGCTGTTCATGGTCTGGCTCGAAGAAGTAGGGGCGCCCGACGACGCCGTTGCCCCATTCGCGCGGCCGCACCGCCGTGGTTGAGT
>CAYRZU010000148.1:0-3559 GCA_964428895.1 uncultured Planctomycetaceae bacterium | reverse complement strand
TGGGCCCTGCTGGATTCGAACCAGCGACCAATGGATTATGAGTCCACTGCTCTAACCGCTGAGCTAAGGGCCCGGGGACGGATGTCCGGAAATGTCTTGTACCATCCCGGGCGGCCCCCCATCAAGTAGTCGTGTGGGGTGCGTGCTCCGCACGCACCCTACGCATCTCGCGCAAAGGAACGCCCCCGCCGGTGTTGGCCGACGGGGGCGTTTGGGGGTACGAGTGAAGCGTTGCTACGCCTGCACCGTCTCGGCCGAATAGTCCATGGCGGCCAGGTGTTCGTACATCTTCCAGCGGGCGGCGATGGAGGCTTCATGCAGCTTGAGCAGCCGCTCGGCGGTAGCCGGATCGGCGGCCTGGAGCATCTTGAACCGCGTCTCGTTGTAGATGTAGTCGGCCAGCGAGCCGGTCGGCGCTTTGGAATCCAACTGCAGCGGATTCTTGCCCTCGTCGACCAGCCGCGGGTCGAACCGGTACAGGGGCCACGCGCCGGTGCTGACAGCCAGCTTCTGCTGCTCGAAGCCCGCCGCCAGGTTGAACCCGTGGGCGATGCAATGGCTGTAGGCAATGATCAGGCTGGGCCCGGGGTAGCTGTCGGCTTCGGCGAAGGCCTTGACGGCCTGGGCGTCGGAGGCGCCCATCGCAATCTGCGCGACGTAGATATTGCCGTAGGTCATGGCGATCAAGCCCAGGTCTTTCTTGGGCATGGGCTTGCCGCCGGCGGCGAACTTGGCGATCGCGCCGATGGGCGTGGCCTTGGAGCACTGCCCGCCGGTGTTGGAGTAGACCTGCGTGTCCAGGACCAGCACGTTGATGTTTCGGCCGCTGGCCAGCACGTGGTCCAGGCCGCCGTAACCGATGTCGTAGGCCCAGCCGTCACCACCGAGGGCCCAGATGCTCTTGCTGACGAGCCGGTCGGCCAGCGAATCGAGCTGGCGGGCCCTGGCGTCGTCACACCCGGAGAGCTTCTCGCGGAGTTGGTCCACACGCTGCCGCTGATCGGCGAGACCAGCTTCATCAGACTGATCGGCCGTCAGCAAACCTTCGGCCAGATCGGCGCCAACGACGCTCCTAAGCTCCTCGACCAATTCGCGGGCGAACTCGGCCTGCTTGTCGTTGGTCAGGCGGAAGCCCAGCGAGAACTCCGCGGCGTCTTCGAACAGAGAGTTGTTCCAACTCGGCCCGCGGCCGTCGGCGTTGACGGCATAAGGCGTGGTCGGCAGGTTGCCGCCGTAGATGCTGGAGCAACCGGTAGCGTTGCCGATGATGGCCCGATCGCCAAACAGCTGGCTCAGCAGCTTCACGTAGGGTGTTTCGCCGCAGCCGGCGCAGGCGCCGGAGTATTCGAATAGAGGCTGACAGAGCTGGCTGCCCTTGATGGTCTTGACGTTCAGCTTGGTGCGGTCGAAATCGGGCAGGGCCAGGAAGAAGGCGTAGTTGTCGGCCTCGGGGTCTCGCAGCGGCAACTGGGCCGTCATGTTGATGGCCTTGCGGCCCTCGACCTGCTTGTTCTTGGCCGGGCACGCCTGGACGCACAGGCCGCAACCGGTGCAGTCTTCCGGGGCGATCTGGATGGTCCACTTCAGCCCGCTGAAGTCCTTGCCCTTGGCATCGACGCTCTTGAAGGTCCCGGGGGCGTCGGCCAGCAGGGCCGGATCGTACACCTTGCCGCGAATCGCCGCGTGCGGGCAGGCGATCGAGCACTTGGCGCACTGGATGCAGACCTCGGGGTCCCACTCGGGGATGTCCAGAGCGATGTTGCGCTTTTCCCACTGGGTGGTGGCGGTCGGCCACGTGCCGTCGGCGGGCATGGCGCTAACGGGCAGCGTGTTGCCCTTACCGGCCATAATGGTGGCCGTCACGTCGTGGACGAACTCGGGAGCTGCGTCGGCGACGACCGGAGGCTTCTCGATGGTGCTGGTGGCCTCGGCGGGAACCGTGATTTCCACCAGGCCGGCCACGGACTGATCGACGGCCTCGAAGTTCTTGGCGACGATCTCTTTGCCCTTCTTGCCGTAGGTCTTCTCGATGGCCTTCTTGATGGCGCCGATGGCGTCATCAGGCGGCAGGATGCCAGCCAGGTAGAAGAAACACGTCTGCATGATGGTATTGATGCGAGCGCCCATGCCGGTGGCCTTGGCGACCTCGTAGGCGTTGATGGCGTAGAACTTCAGCTTCTTGTCAATGATGGTCTGCTGCACATCCCGCGGCAGGTGGTCCCAGACCTCGGCCGGGTCCATGGGGCAGTTCAGCAGAAACGTCGCGCCCTCGACAGCCGAGGCGAGCATGTCGTACTTTTCCAGGAAGGTGAACTGGTGGCAGGCCACGAAGTTGGCGTGGCTGACCAGGTAGCTCGACCGGATCGGCCGCGGGCCGAACCGCAAGTGACTGATCGTGACGGCGCCGGCCTTCTTGGAGTCGTATACGAAATAGCCCTGGGCGAAGTTGTCGGTGTTCTCACCGATGATCTTGATGGAGTTCTTGTTGGCGCCCACCGTGCCGTCGGAACCCAGGCCGTAGAACATCGCCCGGACAACGTCGTCGGCTTCGGTGGAGAAGTTGGCGTCGAACTCGAGAGACATGTTCGTCAGGTCGTCGTTGATGCCGACCGTGAAGTGGTTCTTGGGCTCGGCCGCAGCGAGGTTTTCGAAGACGGCCTTGACCATCGCTGGGGTGAACTCCTTGCTCGATAGGCCGTAGCGACCGCCGACAGCCTTGATATCGCGGCCGGTCTCCACGAACGCGTTGACGGCGTCCTGGTAGAGCGGCTCGCCGCCGCTGCCGGGCTCCTTGGTGCGGTCCAGGACCCCGACGACCTTGACGCTGTCGGGCAGGGCCGCAACGAAGTCGGCCACACTGAACGGGCGATACAGGCGAACCTTCAGCAGGCCGACCTTCTCGCCGGCGTTGGTCATGGCTTCGACGGCTTCGTGGCAGGCTTCGGCGCCGGAGCCCATCATGATGATGACGCGCTCGGCGTCGGGGGCGCCAACGTAGTCGAACAGATGATAGGTCCGGCCGACCAGCTTGGCGAACCGATCCATGGCGGTCTGCACGATGCCCGGGCAGGCGGCGTAGAACGGATTGACCGACTCGCGGCCCTGGAAGTAGACGTCCGGGTTCTGGCTGGTCCCACGAACGCGCGGGTTCTCGGGGGTCAGCCCGCGAGCGCGGTGAGCGAGGACGAGGTCGTCGTCGATCATGGCCCGCATGTCGTCGAGGGTGAGTTCTTCGACCTTGGCGACTTCGTGGCTGGTCCGGAAGCCGTCGAAGAAGTTGATGAACGGCACGCGCGACTCGAGCGTGGCGGCCGTCGCGATCAGGGCCATGTCCATCGCTTCCTGAACGCTGCCGCCGGCCAGCAACCCGAAGCCGGTCTGGCGGGTGGCCATCACGTCGCTGTGGTCGCCGAAGATGCTCAGCGCCTGGCAAGCCAGGGAGCGGGCCGAGACGTGGAAGCAGGTGCTCGTCAGTTCGCCGGCCAGTTTGAACATGGTCGGGACCATCAGCAGCAGGCCCTGGCTAGCGGTGAAGGTGGTCACCAGCGAGCCGGTCTGC
>CAYRZU010000147.1:0-3768 GCA_964428895.1 uncultured Planctomycetaceae bacterium | reverse complement strand
TCGTTGACCAGGGCGATGTTCACGCAGCGGAAGGTGTTCTCGAGGATCTTCGACGCCTCGGCCGCCTCGCAGCTACTGACCGGCACGACGGTGTCGAGCGCGGTTTCGTAGCACGCGACAGCGGCTTTGAGGCTGTTGGCGTCATGACCGCCGACGACCTTGGGGATGGTCTTGGTGGTGTAGTCCTTGCGGCCGGGGTCTTCTCGCTCCGGCGAAAAGGCCAGGTAGAAGTCCTTGCCCACCTTCAGGCCGGATGTCTCCAGGATGGGCAGCATCACTTCCTTGGTCGTGCCCGGATAGGTGGTGCTCTCCAGCACGATCAGTTGGCCCTTGCGAAGCGTGGCGGTGATGGCCCGGGCGGTCGCTTCCACATAGGTCATATCCGGCTCGCGCATCTTGGTCAGAGGGGTCGGAACGCAGATCAGGATGCAGTCGGGTTTGGCGAGCTTCTTGAAGTCCGTGGTGGCGTCGAACAGCTTGGTGGCGACCATGTCCTTGACGACTTTCGAGGGGATATGCTCGATATAGCTTCTGCCAGCCTTGAGGGCCTTGACCTTGGACGGGTCGACGTCAAAGCCCAGGACCTTCATACCGGCGCGGGTGAACTCTCGCACCAGCGGCAGGCCCACGTAGCCCAAGCCAATCACGCCAATCAAGGCCTTCTTATTGTTGATCCGGTCGAGGAGGTCTTTGACCATCGTTTCGTGCTCCTGCAGCGTCTCGCAACGGGCGGCCAATTCACACGCTTGTGGGCGGTCGCCTCGCTGAAAAGGGGACATAGTGTATGTCGGACGCCCCGGCGTAGCAATGCAGCAATTCCGGATGGCCCGGCCGTACCTGAAGCCCGGCTGACCGGCGTTCAGTGCGTGATGTCTGTAGGCCCAACAGGATGATCGCCACCCGGAATTAACACCCTTAAACCTTGACCATGTCGATATTTGTACTCACTAAGCCTCGAAGCATCTTGTTGACACTGACGCCTACTGGCGCGTAGGATGCAGTCGATCGCCAAGCGCGCGAAAGTGGCGAGGATTGGCCGTTCACAGAAAGTGGGTAGATGTCCAGAGGACGCAAGCCAAAGTATCCTGCTGAGACTACTTTTCGGCAACTGATTCTCCTAGAGCGGAGCGGGCCGCACGGGGTCGCCGCAGCCGATGAGGCTGAGCTCGACCGGGCCCTGAACGCCCCCTTCGAAGTCTCGCCCACGTGGAACCACCAGATTGTCCGAAACGTATCCCTGACCGACCTGGACCTGCCCAGCCGGGCCCGCAGCGCCATGCAGGAGATGCGAATTGAGACCGTCGGCGAGCTGATGATCGTCCGCCGCACCCAATTGCTGGCCCAGGAGCGACTGGGACGGGTCACGCTGAGGCGAATCTGTCAGGAAGTGATCGACCTGCTCTGGCCGCCCGTCATTGGTGGGCGGGCCCGGTCTCCCGACGATTACGGCGACCTGGTCGAGCGCTACGTTCGCAGCGTGGTCGCCAAACAGCGCAAGGTAGAGCTGGCCCTGGGGCGATTGGCCCCGCAGGCCAGCCGCCCCCTGCCACTCCGCGAGTTCGGCCAACGCCACAATCTCAGCCGCGAACGGGTCCGGCAGATCGTCGACCAAGTCTACGAGCGCCTGGGCAAGCCGGCCAAGCTATTGCTGCTAAGGCCGTTCTGGGAAGAGGTCTGGAGCATCCTGCAATCGTGGGACAAACCGGTGGAACTGGAACGCCTCTGCGAGGGGCTCCGCCGACGGCTGGGCTGGGACGATGTTCCTCCCCCCGGTGGCCTGGCCAGGCTGTTTGTCCTCCACCCGGAGCTCGGCCTGGTGGGAGCGCAGATCGTCCTCAAGCCGATGAACGACGGGCCAGATCAGACCTGAGCCCTTCGATCGGACGCCCAGCCTTTAGTGCCTCTCCAAGGCCCGTTCGACGCTGGGGACCAGTTGACCTCGCCACGACCGGACCGCTCGGGCCTTCTCGCTAGAGGTCTCGTCCGGCATGAGACTGCGCCGCCATTCGTAAACACTTTCGAACCGCCGACCGGTTCGCGGCCGACGCACCGCCGGGGTCCCCCCTCCTCGCGCATAGCCCTGCAAGCCGTACCCTCGGGCCCCTTGCCCGCGAAGCTGCTGGGCGGTTAAGCGCGCGTAGCCGCGGCGGTAAAGGGCCCGCCTGCGACCGCGGTAGTCCATTCGTCGGTAGCGGTACTGGCCCAGCGCGTTCAGGCCCGGACGGTACACCAGGTAGTTGGCCGAGATGCCTCCCGCGCCGGCCCTGGTACGAACGCGATAACCACGAAAGGCGCCGGGACGGTACGAAACGCGGCCGACGCCGCGCCCCCCGCCGCCGCGACCGATCGCGTAACGCGTCGAGCCGCGTCCACCTTGGGCGCTGGCCGGAGTTGTTAGCCAAAGAACCAACACGGCAACCAACTGCCCCACTGATGACGTGTGTCTTCACGATGTGCCTCCTCAGCCCGGCCTACGGGGCCGCCAAGGCCCGCCGGGCCGCTAACGCCCCATTATAGCACGCCACCGGATTCTCGCAACTTACCGTCGGAGCATTAATAGCGTCGGCTGTAGACCGGGAACGGTCGGTGCCGCCGTGACCGGTAGCGGCGATAGCGGTTGCGGTAACCATAGCCGTAACCGTAGTAGCCGCGGCGGTAGTAAGCGCCGCTGGTGTAGCCGTAGCCGATGTGCGGGCTGGTGTAGTAGGTGGTTGTGTCGCTGTCGTAGCAGTACCCGCCGCCGGAGCAAAGCAACGAGCCGTAGTACCCCAGGCGGAGAAACGATCGCCCGTAACGGTATCCGCGACCATACCGCCCGTAGTACCGTCGACCTGCGTGGTAGTAGCCGCGTCGGCCACCGTAGTAGCCACGTCGGCCGCCACGATAGTACCCGCCACTGCTGTAGGCGCCCCGAACGTAGAAGCGACCACTGCCGGACCTGTACCGGGCCCGCACCCGAACGCCCGCCAGGGCGTTTTCGGCCGAGACCGCAACCACCAAAGCCGCCAGGGCTGCCCAAATCGCCAGTTGGGTTCGTCGCGTGTTCATCGTTGTCCTCCAACGACCGCAACGGCCAGTAGAATTGAACTGTCTCTTGTCGCTACACCATTGTAACAGCGTGACCAAAGGTCACCAGAACAAGATTCGCGTGACCGGCGGTCATGTTTGGCCCGTCTGGCGGGCTTGAAATTCACTTCACGGGGGCGTAGACTTTCCCGCTTATGTCGGCCGCGATGGGGCGGCCCGGCAACGCAACACCAAGCAACGAATCTCGGAGAACAGTCACATGGGTACCCGCAGCATCAACCTCCGCAAGGGCATGGGTGTGGCCTACGAAGGCGAGAATTGGGTGGTCTGGTCGGTCGACCACGTCCAGAAGGGCAAAGGCGCCAGCTTCATGCAAATCGAGCTGCGCAGCGTCGCTAGCGGCCGGATCGTCAAGAACCGCTTCCGACCCGACGAACAGCTCGACGAGGTCTTCTTCGAGCGGAAGAAGATGGAATACCTCTACCGCAGCGGCGATCAGCTCGTGCTCATGGACCCCGAGAGCTACGACCAGGTGGAGATCTCCGTGGATCTCGTCGGCGACCGCGACGTGTTCCTCATCGAGAACTGTCAGCTTGAAGTCGCCTTCATCGAAGGCAAATGCGTGCAGTGCGAGTTGCCCAACACTGTCACGCTGACCGTCACCGACACTCCCCCGCAGGTCAAAGGCGCCACCGCCACCAACCAACTCAAAGACGCCATCTGCGACAGCGGCGCCAAAGT
>CAYRZU010000146.1:0-3896 GCA_964428895.1 uncultured Planctomycetaceae bacterium | reverse complement strand
GAATCCGTGACTTAGTTCAACGCCCACGGATTACCATTGTCGTTGACGACGTACACCCAACCCACACCCACCAATTAGCATTCTCGGCACAATCGAGGGGGCAGTCAAGAAAACTGTCTAATTCACTGCATCGAGGGGCCGCTCTTGCACCACGCGCCGCGTCCGAAGTCGCCGGGCCAACCAGAACGGGGAGTAGACCAACAGGCCCAGCAAGACCCCGAAGAACTCCAGGAACAGGATGTACCACGGCCAGGGCAGGAAGAAGAACGGCGACTCGCCGCGCGGCGGCTGACACAGGAACATGTAGTTGGCGCCCAGAGCCCAGTCGGTCAGGCCCACGACGCCCATGAGCACATTGGTGGCGATGAAAGCCCTGAGCATCGCCCCCCGTTGCGGGCGTAGGCCCATCACAATGGCCGCATAGAGCACGCCCACCACGATTCCGCCATGCCCAACAAAATACTGAAAGTACCAGTAGCTCGGAAAAGCGTGAGGCAAGTTGGGCGTAAGGATGGCCTGGACCGTCCCGGCCATGCCCCAGAAGTAGGCGATTTCGAATCCGCGCTGACTTCGCCGGACCAGCACCCAGGCCGTCAGGAACACACCAGCCCCGCAAATGTGCAGTGGCAAGGCCTTCTGGAGAAACTCCACCCACGGCTTGGTCACCAACGACATGTACAAGTAGACCAGTTCATTGACCACCAACCCGGCGGCGATGGCCCAGGCCAGCCCGCGGACGACGCGCGTCGAGGTGCTCGCCCTGCCGATCAACGCGGCTACGACCGCCGCGGCCACGACCATGGCGATCGCCACCCAATGCGATGAACCAAACGTTTGGAATTGTCCGATCATCGAAGCCCTTCACATGCACCGAACAGTCGGGGCATTGTAGCAATCACGGCCGCGTTGTGCCTCCCCCCTGACGACGAAGGCGAGTCGTCTTGACCGGCCTGGGCCGCCTGATCATAATGCTCATCCGTCCACGGTCGGCGGCTGGGCCGCCCCGGCTGTCCGTGGCGCAGCCAACCTGACCCGAAGGGACCCACGAATGGCACAGTGGTATTACAGCATCGATGGCGAACAATACGGCCCGATCGACGACAAGGACTTGCTTCGCCTGGCCCGGTCCGGCCAGTTGGACCCCGAGGACCATGTCTGGAAAGAGGGCATGAGCGATTGGAAAGAGGCCTCCACCATCAAGGGGCTGTTCAAGAAGCCCGAGCCGGCCGATACCTCCCCCACTGCACCGACAGAGACCGTCCCGGCCGTTGAACCCGCCCCGGCGGCCGAGCCCACCCAGTGCCACGATGTGGACTATCAACTCCTGGGCGATGATCTCCAGGCAGTCGAAGTGGAACTCGACCCCGGCGAGACCGTCATCGCCGAAGCCGGCGCCATGAACTACATGGACGACGGCATTACCTTCGCCGCCAAGCTCGGAGACGGCAGCAATCCGGACGAGGGCTTCTTCGGCAAGCTCGCCAAGGCCGCCGGGCGCGCGATCACCGGCGAGACGCTCTTCCTGACCCATTTCACCAATAGCGGCGAGGGCAAGAAGCGTGTGGCTTTCGCCTCGCCCTACCCGGGCAAGATCATGGCCATCAATTTGGCCGAAATGGGCGGACAGATCACAGTCCAGAAAGAGGCCTTCCTGGCCGCGGCGCTTGGGACGACGGTGGAAATCACCTTCAACAAGCGCCTGGGCAGCGGGTTCTTCGGCGGCGAGGGCTTCATCCTGCAGCGGCTTCACGGTGACGGCAAGGTCTTCATCCACGCCGGCGGAACCGTGATCGAAAAGGAACTGGCCGGCGAGAAGCTGCTGGTCGACACCGGCTGTCTGGTGGGCTTCACCGACGGCATCGACTACGACATCCAACGCGCCGGCGGCCTCAAGACCATGATGCTCGGCGGCGAGGGGCTGTTCCTGGCCAGTCTCTCGGGAACGGGCACGGTCTGGCTGCAAACGCTGCCGTTCGCCCGATTGGCCGACCGGGTGGCCTCACGCATCCCCGCGGCCGCGGATTCCGGCTAGCCCACCACCGGGGACGAGATTCTCTCATCGCGAATAGGGGACTTATGCGTTTTGGGAGCAAGGGCTCGCTTGTTTTTGGTCGCAGGCGGCCTAAAATTGATTAGTGCCGCTAGAGAGCGGCAGAGCTCCGCCCCGAGGACTCCAGGGGCGACAATTCCTTGTTATCTATCTTTTCCGCAGGAGGTGGCAATTATGGCTATGCGACCGCGCTATTGGATTGTGGCTGGGGTGGCTGTGCTGATGACGCTACCTGCACAGGCCTTCATCGTTGATGATTTCTCCGTCTCAGACCCGACCAGCGGGTTCATGCTCGAGCTGACCGATACCGAGTTGCTCGAATCGCACCTGGAAACCGGACTACCGAACGGTAATGTCTTCGGCGGCGCTCGGTATGTCCAACTGGACTGGCAGGGCATTCCCGCCGGTATGGGCCCCTTCCCGGGCGATGACGGCGTGGTCCGGGTCAATCAAGCCGGGCCCGGTGAGGTCGGCGCCATGATGATCGATGGCGACGCCCGCTTCCTGTTCAACTATGGCCGCGGCGCTGGGATCGCCAACGCCTTTGGCCCGTTCGACTGGACCGCGACCGACATCCTCAAAGTCACGCTAGATGCGTCCGTAGCCGAACCGTTGACCTTCGGCATGTTCCTGTACGGCGAACTCGGCGGGGCCACACAACTGTGGTCCAGCATTCCCTTCTCGCTGGCGGCCGGTGAAACGGAATTGTTCTACGACATTCCACAGGGCGTCACCTTCAAACGCCTTCGATTCCGGCGGCACGCCGTTCACCGCCAGCGTGGGTGATTTGCTGGAACACACCACGGGCCTGACCGTCTACTGGAAGGGCTGGGACAACCCCGACACCGTCGGCGGCTTCAGTGTCACGCAGATCGAGATGGTCGGTGAGATGTGCGACGAACCGGGCGATTTCGACCATGACTGCGACGTGGACGATGACGACATCGACATCTTCTGCGACAACATCGGCTCCGGCGATCCAGCCGACTACGACCTCGATGGGGATGGCGACGTCGACGAAGACGACCTGATCTATCTCATCGAGAATCTGGTCGAGTTGCAGGATGGGTCGGGCAGGACCGGCACGAAGCGAGGCGACTTCAACCTCGACGGCGTCGTCAACGCCACCGACCTGCAGATCCAAAAGGCCCACTTCGGCACCTTCGGCGCCGGCTACGGCGACGGCAACGCCAACTGCGATGACGTCGTCAACGTCACCGACACGCAGATCCTCAAGAGCAACTTCGGCTTCGTCGCTCCCGTGCCCGAACCGATCACGCTGAGCCTGCTGGCGGTCGGCGGCGCGGCGATCCTGCGACGCCGGCGTTAGACGAGGACGCGTCACGACGCTCAAAGGGCGGCCAATGGTCGCCCTTTGTCTTGCGCCCGCTTGCGTTGACCCGGTGGTCGATGGTATCTCAAGGGCCGAATCCAGTGTAAAGGCGACCCCCATGCTCATTCCCGACACCGATAAGACCATCCTCCGCGAACTCGGCAAGCAGGTGGCCAAAATTGCCGCCGATCCCGTCCAGGCCGAGAACCGCCAGCTGTGGAAGCGGCTGAACCGCCTCGAACGCACGCGGCCGATGATCATGCTCTACGACTGGACCCAGCATGAGACGGGTCTGAAGTTCGAAATGACGTGCGAATCCAAGGAGGCCCGTGAGGTCGAGGAGGTCCTCCGCGGCCGCATCTACCATTGGGCCCATCAGCGCGACGACTGGGTCTGCCCGGCGACCGTTACCTGTCAGATCGTCTCAGTCTTTCCGGATTACGGCCCCGAGCGCAACTTAGACCAAACCAATCACGCCTTCGGCGCCGCCGCCTACCAAACCACGCTGGCCGA
>CAYRZU010000145.1:0-4109 GCA_964428895.1 uncultured Planctomycetaceae bacterium | reverse complement strand
TAGACCAAACCAATCACGCCTTCGGCGCCGCCGCCTACCAAACCACGCTGGCCGACGACGCCGACCCCAGCCTGATCTCGATGCCCACCGTCACCGTCGACTGGGACGCCACCCGTCGCCGGCAAGACTGGATGCACGAGGTCTTCGACGGCATCCTGGCCATCGAGATGGTGGGCCGCTGGGGCTGTTGGACGCAGCCGATGGACGAGTTCATCCAGTGGCGAGGCATCGAGCAGACGTTGATCGACGTGATCGACCGGCCGGAATGGATCCACGCGTGGCTGCAGCGGATCGTCGACCACGACCTGGCCCGCTACGAACAGTGCGAGCGGATGGGCCTGTTCACGCTGAACAACCACGGCGACTCCCAGATGATCGGAGGGGAGCAGTTCACCGATGAGTTGCCCGCCCCGGACTTCGACGGCTCCCGCGTGCGGATGATCGACCTGTGGGGATGCGCCTCCACCCAAATCTTCTCGGAAGTCTCACCGGCCATGCACGAGGAGTTCGCCCTGCAGTACGAAAAGCAGGTCATGGACCGGTTCGGCCTGTGCTATTACGGCTGTTGCGAACCGCTGCACCACAAGGTGGACGCCATCTTCAAGTACTTGCCCAACGTCCGGAAGATTTCGATGAGCCCCTGGGCCGACGTCGCTGTCGGCGCCGAAGCCATCGGCGACCGCGCCGTCTTTTCCTATAAGCCCAACCCCGCCATCCTCGGCTACCCCTCCTGGGACGTTGCCGGCACCCGCGAGCAACTCCGCGAGGTCCTTGAGATCACGCGTGACAACATCATTGAAGTCACCATGAAGGACCTCCACACCGTCCGCAACGAACCGGCCCGCATGACCGAATGGATCCAAATGGCCAAACAACTGGCCGAGGAATACGCGTGAGCGAGACGCCCGGGGCCGCCCCTGACCGCGCCAAGGCCGCCCGCCAAATGGCCATTCGGGGGACATTGTTCCCGCTGGTGATGGTGGGCGTGCTGTTCGGTTGCGCCGGGCGGCTGGACCTGCCGCTGCTGTGGGCGTACGTGGGCGTCTATGTCGTGGCCATGATCGTGGTTTGGGCGGCGACCTCCCCGTCGCTGCGGGCAGAACGCATCCACCCCGGCCCAGGCGAGCGGGACAAGCTCACCCTCCGCGTCACCATCCCGCTGATATTTGTTCAGTGGATCCTGGCGGGCCTGGACGGGGGGCGGTGGCAGTTCTCCGAGCCGATCCTGCCGGCGGCGCGGATTGCGGGGCTGGTCCTATTGGCGGTGGCGCTGGGCCTGTCGGCGTGGGCGATCCACGTTAACGAGTTCTTCTCCTCGGCGGTGCGGCTCCAACCGGAGCGGGGCCAGCGCATCATCCGAACCGGCCCATATCGGTTCCTTCGCCACCCCGGCTACGCCGGCGGCTTTATTGGCCTGGTCGGCGGAACGCTGGCCCTGGGAACGTGGTGGGGATTTCTGCCCGCAGCCATCTCGGCCGTCTCCATGGTCCGCCGAACGCTCATCGAGGACCGCATGCTCCAAGCCGAACTGCACGGCTACGCCGACTACGCCCGCGACGTCCCCTACCGCGTGGCCCCCGGGATTTGGTAGGCTTGCCCTCCTCTTGGCGACACGCTCACGCTTTGACTCAGGTGTAGCCCAAGCGCCGCCCACCCGCTACAATTCCAGTGAAATGGGGATTGACATGATACACTCCCGCATCTGCTGTTCTTGCCTCATAGCAGTCTTGGCTTGCGTCTGCCAGGCAGATGAGCCCCTGCCACTCGAATACGAACGAGGACGAGAGGAACTTGCTAAACAGAGGGCCGCCCTCCCTGCCCTTAAGGCCATCATCGAACGCTGTCCCGATGCGGATCATCGCCTTGAGAGTGTCACCACGGTCGGCGAATTCTCCCTCGAAGAGGCCGTCCCCGTTCTGATCGCCGCCACCTCCGACAACGACGCCCGTATCCGCTATCGCGCCGTCGAAGCTCTGCACCGCGTGGACATCGTGAAGGAGACGGTCGTCTCGGCGGCCGAGGGGAGACTGGCCGACACCAACCGAGCTGTCCAATTGCAGGCCATTCAGACGCTCAGCACGCTTGGTGACCCGGCCGCCAAGGCCGTCCCGGCGTTGATCCAACTGGCTAGAGATAACACGAACGACCCGGCTATTCTCTACACCATCTTCCACGCCTTCCGCAGGCTCGGCACAATCGCCGGCGAGGCCACGCCTTTCGTCATCGAACAGCTTGGCAAGATCGAAGGCGACGACAGCTCGGATGAGCGTGTCATCTGCATCCAGGCCCTTCGAGCGATCGGCACAAGCCACGAAGCCACGGCCGTTGCCTTCATTGAAGCCATGGACGATCCAGACCCCGACGTGGCTGTTCGCGCCTACTGGGGGCTGATTGACATGGGCCCGGCCTACGCGGACGCCATTGTTCCCACAACTATCGACTACCTCAATGATCCCGCCACCGACTGCGAGTACACCATCTCGTGGGCGGTGGAGGCCCTTGGCCCCGCCGCGGAACCCATGGTCCCCGCTATCATCGACAAGCTTCGCAACGGCGAGTGGGAGCCCGAACGGGCGATTGAGCTCATTCAGGCCATCCGCGGGGAGCTTCCCCCGGAACTCACGTCATTCGTCGTCGAAGAGATCGGCAAGGCGACCGGCCCCGTGTGGCTGTGCCCCGGGACGTCTCAAGCAGATGCTCGCCTCAGCAAATCGGCTATCCCGCAGTTACGTGAATTGCTCCGATCCGAGAGACTACCCACACGTCTGTACGCTGCCGCCGCGATTGCAGCGATGGGTCCGGCAGCCGAACCTGCCCTGCCGGAACTGCGCACGCTCTTTTCCGAACGCGACAAGCACCCCGAAGCGTGGGCCGCCGCTATCGCCCTGGGAAGGATCGGAGCCTCCGAGGAGACCCTCCCGGTCTTCGTCGAGGCTCTTGAATCGTACGAGGGTGACGAGCGCCTCCGCGTATGGATGACGCTCTGCCGTATGGGCCCATCCGCCCAGGCGGCCGGGCCGGTCTTTGTCCAAGCCGTCCACAGCGACAAGGACTGGGTCTACGGTCTTCACGGGCTCGCGCAGATTGGCACGGCCGACCCGAAGGAATTCGAGCTGCTACTGCAGACGCTGAAGTCACCCAAAGAGAATCGCAGACGGGAAGCGGCAAAGGCTCTCCTTGAATGGGCCTCCTGCCCAGCAGCCCTGGCCGATGACGGCAAGCTGGCCCGGAAGGCCTTCACGGCCGTCATGCGGGCGGGCTTGGAAGACCCTTCCGGCGTGGGTGCGTCAGTCGTCCACGGCGCCTACGCCGCACAAACTGGCTTCGATGTCTTCCCAGCCTACAATGCCCACCTTGCCATTCCGGACGCAACTGAAATCATCGTGGAACTACTCCCAACGGTACGCGAAGCCAACTGGGATCCGATTATCTACCTGCCCCTCCGCTGGGATCGCCCCGTTCCCAAGGAGCTTCTGCCAAGACTCATCGAACTCTACATACAGACTGACTCCATTTCATCCAGACACGCCATAAGGCCTCTTGTCTATGGAGCTCAAGGACGTACAAGCACAGATCCTTATTGGGACTGGTCGATGGAGTCCGACGCGTATGGCTGGTTCTTGCCTGGCGACCTCGACATTGACGGCATCAAGAAGGCTGCGTTGCCGCCCGTCGACGAAGAATGGTAGCCTGTCCTACTTCGCCAGTCGGGCGATTTCGCTGCAGCGTTTCCATTCGATTTGGGGGCCGAGGTGCTTGGTGATGCGGGCGAGCAATTGCTTGAGGGCGGCTAGGCCCGTCATTCGGCCGTTGCTGAAGAGGCTCTGCCAGTGGGTGGCGAGCGTAACGGGGGCGCCTTGTTCAACCAACTCGCGAATGCGGCCGCTCTTGCCGTCGGCGGACAGGAACTGATCAACGCCCGCTCGGGCCACCCGCCTGGCCTGAGCGGCCGTTCCATATTGCGTATGCCAGAACACATCACCGGCGTTGACGGGCACGCTGACGATCTTGAGGCCGCGCTTCCGGTCCCGCCACATCACGAAGGGGCCCAGCGGCTTGTCGCCGGCGAACGCCCGGAAGTACCAACTGCTCTTGCGGCGTTGGACGCG
>CAYRZU010000144.1:0-4141 GCA_964428895.1 uncultured Planctomycetaceae bacterium | reverse complement strand
AAGCGGCAACCTGACTCTCATTCACATTGGTACAGGAATCGGGGGCAGGTCACTGTCTGAGAACGCCCGATTTCGGTTGATAGCCCTTTGCGCCCCAGTGTGAAGTTGCTCTTGGTTCACGGTTTGGCCTTCTCCGGCTCGACGGCTTCAATCCTTGCGTTGCTGAATAGCGCCTGGGTCTCTTTGCTCACTCGTCTCTTGGCGGCCATGAAGTACGAAGCATCGACCTCAACACCGATACTGCTTCGGCCGCATTGGCCTGCGGCAACGCTGGTTGTGCCCGAGCCCATGAATGGATCGAGTACAGTATCCCCGACAAAACGGAACATCCGAATCAACCTCTCGGCCAGACCTGTCGGAAAAGGCGCGGGATGGTTGCGCGTTGAAGCACCCGTCAAACCGGTCCATATCTGCTGATACCATTCTCGTTGCTTGGCTTCAGGAATGACGCTCATAATCCTCGTCAGCCAAGCCGGCTTGCGGTACCCGCCAGACTTGCGCTGCATCAAGATGAATTCAATGTCATTCTTGATGACACCATTCGGCTCGTAGGGTTTACCGAGAAAGCCACCGCCTCCTTCAACTTCGTACTTCGCGTTGGCAATCTTGTGCCAGATGATCGGAGCGAGGTTGTCATACCCAATGCCCCGACACTGCTCCTGAATTGATGCGTGCAGCGGCATGACCATGTGCCGGCCGTTGTTGGATCTCCTAGACAGACATACGTCACCCACGACACAGATGAGTCTTCCCCCGGGGACCAGAGCTCTAAAGCACTGTTGCCACACCTTTTCCAGTTCCCCCAGGAAGGTTGAGTAATCCTCAACATGCCCTAGCTGGCCATCAACGTCGTTGTATTCTTTGAGTGTCCAATACGGAGGAGACGTCAGAACAAGGTGAACCGATTCTGGCTCAAGGAACGCCATATCCCTGGCGTCAGCCTGATACAGGCTGTGGCGCGTAGGGACCAAACGCAAAGCATCGCTAATCTGGGCCGTAGCCTGGTCGTCTTTCGCCAACAGGGGAATCGCCTTCTGGCTTTCCTCCATAGCTAGCAAAGACGGGGGAACACACTCCTGTAGTCCGGATGGAATCGATTCTGCCATAGACCCATCCTAACGCGTCGTCGGTCCCTCAGCAATGTTGGGAAGAGCAACCCCTCAGGCGTATTCCTTCGTCAGCTGCCGGACCATGTCGGTCCATTGGTCGTAGCGGTGGGGTTGGCCGTGGCAGGTGAGGGTGCCGTTTAGGACGAGTTCGAGTTGGCAGTCGTTGGCGCGGGCCGCGTCGAGGATGGTGATGATTTCGCGGCGGGGGACGTCGATGTCCCAGCCCATGCCCTGGAGGAATGCGGGGTTGGGTTTGGCGGAGTAGATCAGCTTTCGGCCGAGGTTTTCGGCGCCTTTGGCCCAGTCCACCCACGGGCTCATGGAGACGCGTCGCATGCGGGGCAGCTTCAGGACGATGTCGATCTTGTCGTGCAGCGGCTCGCAACAGCCATAGTGCGTCAGGCCGAACAGTTCCAGGAAGCGGGCCTCATACGGCGTGGCGAACTCCTCGTGCATCGCGGGGGATACGTCGGCGAAGGTCTGGGCCGCACCGAGGGCCCACATGTCGCAGAGGCGCGGGTGCTGGCCGTTGTAGCCCTCTGAGGGCAATTCGTCGGTGAAGTTCTCCGGCCCGCCGGCGAGGCCGCGCTGGCCGCTGTTCAGATCGACCGCACCTTGCCGCTCGGCCGACTTGGCGCAGCAGATGTCACTGTCGGTCATGCGGTCGAGCAACGCGTGGACCCAGGCGGGCTCGTCCACCATGTCGGCGTAGAACTGCTCCAGCCCGCGCAGCATCGCCAGCGTATCGACCGGCGTGAACCAATAGCCCTGCTTGCCTCGAACCGCTACCGGCAAAATGTCGCCCAGCACGTCGTTCATCACGTCCGCTTCGCGCTCGGTGCCTTCGCGATCGACGATTAGTTCGCGGTCTTGAATCCACTCGGCCGGGTCGGCCCCGTCGGGAATGACCTGGCAGTACTTGGCGCCCGTTCGCCCGCAGCCGTCCGTGGGCAACTCGCGAAGGTCCTCGGCACACCCATACCCGGGATCCTCGCACCGCAGCCAGACGTCCCAGCCGCCGTCGATGGGCGTGTCGTCGCGGATGTGCTCGGCGAAGTAGAGCCGTTGTCGCAGCACCCGCTCAGCCTCGCGCAGAAGCTCGCCCTCACACGTCAACGCCGCCGTCGGAACAAACTCCTCCCACACATCCTCCAACCGCACCACCAGCAGCGCGCGGCCGCGCTCGAACCGATTGTGCCGCTTCCACTCAGCCATCTTCGCCGCTTCCGACGGCCGAGCCGCCAACTCCGCCACTTGCTTGGCGAGTTCGCGGATGATGTTGCGGCCTTGGGCAGAGATGCCGGACATGGACGTACTCCCGCCGCTACGCGTACTTGGCCGCCTCGTCCTGCACCATGTCGGTCCATTCATCGTAGCGCCAGGGCTCGTTGTGGCTGGTCAGCGTGGAGTTCAGCACGAACTCCACCGTGCAGCCGTTGGCCCGACAGGCTTCGAGGATCGTCCTGATCTCACCGCGACAGAGCTCGAGGTCCCAGGTCTCGCCAGTCAGCCACGATGGCTGCGGCTTGGCCGAGTAGATGAAGCTGTCGCCAATGGCTTCGGCCCCGCGGACCCAATCCACAAACGGGCTCATCGACAGCCGCCGTAGCCGCGGAATCTTGCGGATGATATCCACCTTCTGATCCAGCGGTTCGCAACAGCCGTAGCAGTTCAGGCCGAACAGGCCCAAGTACTCCGCCTCGTATTGAATCGCGAACTCGTCGTGCATCGCGGGTGAGACTTCCGAGAAGATCTGCGACGTCGAGAACCCCCACAGATCGCGCAGCCGCACATGCTCGCCGTCGAAACCGTCGGCCGGGAGCTCATCGGTAGCGCCCAGGCCACCCGAGCCCACGCCGTTGTTGCCGTTATTGCACTCGAGCACGCCCATGGCCTCATACTGGCGGGCGGCGTCGATCTGGCTGGCGGTCATCAGCTCGAAGAATCGGTTCAGCCACTCGGGCCGATCGACCATGTCCCACATCAACTTCTCGATGCCCCGCCACTGGATGAACGTATCGACCAGCGCAATCGCGAAGCCCCTAATCCCACGGGCCTTCACGTTGAGAATGTCGCCAAAGAGCTCATTCATTCGGTCGAACTCGCGCTGCGTGGCGTCGCGGTCGACGTCGACCGTACGTTTGTGGATGATTGTCTCGGGATCGGCATCGTCGGCGATAACGGACTCGAACTCCTCCGTCCGTCGGCCGCCATCGACATCGTGACGGGAGTAATTCCACTCCAGCCCATAGCCGGGATCGACCACCGCCAGGTCCACATCCCAATCGCCCGACATCGGTTTGTCGTCCCGAATATGCTCGGCCATGTAGAGGCGCGCCTTCAACGTCCACTCGATCGACCTGGCGGCCGCGCTCTGGCACGTCATGGAGTCTTGCGGCAGGAACTCATCCCACACATCCTCCGGATAGATCAAGACCAACGGCTTGCCCCGCTTCATGCTATTGTGCCGTCGCCACTCGGCCAGCTTGGCGTCCTGGGCCGGATCGGCCGCGATCTCCGCCACTTGCTTGGCGGCCTCGCGGAGAATCTCTCGGTCACACTGCGAAATCGGTTCCATGGTCACAGTTCCGGCTACAGGTGTTCCGGTGCGTCGGAGACGACGCGGAATAGTTCCATCTGTCCCGGCGCCAGCGGCACGCACGTTTGCAGAGCGGGGTTCCCGGGCCAGTCGTCGTCGAAATACACGCGGGGCTTGAACTCGCCGCCTTGGCCCATCTGGAATAGTTCCGGCTTACCGTGCCAGGTGATTAGCGCGTTGCCCATCTTGTCGCCAGAATTGTTGACGATGGAAACGTAGTCGCCGCCGTCGGCGTCCTTGAACTCGCTGATGATGATGGGGTACTCGTCGCCGAAGACACTGGCCGCCCGGACCAGTTCGCTGTCGAGTGTCTCGGGCCAACCGCCGAAGCCGCCGCCAATGATGGTCGCTTCCTTGAACGTCAGCTTCGCCAGCGTTGCGCCGTGGATCATGTTGAACTCGCGCTGCTGGTCGGACAGGATCCAGTACATCT
>CAYRZU010000143.1:0-4170 GCA_964428895.1 uncultured Planctomycetaceae bacterium | reverse complement strand
AAAGCCGCTTGTCACGCCCCTGGCAGGGCCAGGGCCGCGCCAACCGACTTTGCAGCTGAAGCCAACGTTAAAGACACATCGATTATGATGTGCTGTTTCGAGCAGCCAGATAGAAGAGCAATCTGTCTTTGGGATGTAGCTCCAGACGAAAGGTCAGCCATGCGTAGCTTGTCGTTCCATCTCACAACCCGCACCCTCTTCATCGGCTTGGTGCTATTTCTCAGCCCACTACTACCCATGTCCGCTCACGCGAACCAGTACGATCTTCCCAATGGATCATGGAGCACGGATTTCGCCTACCCCGGCCTCGATGGCACCGTCACCACTACATGTTGGTACGGCGGCAACCTGGTAGTAGGCGGACTGATCGAGAGCGCCGGCGGCGTACCCGTCGTCAACGTGGCCATGTGGGAGAATGGCGATTGGCATCCCCTGGGCGAAGAACTGGACGGAACGGTGCATGCGTTGGCCGTGTTCGGCGGCTCGCTCTACGCAGGCGGCACCTTCGAGACCTACGAATCCGAGCCCATGGCGCACTTCGCGCGGTGGACCGGTTCGGCATGGGTCGAAGCGGGCGGAGGCTGCGACGGCACCGTGAGCGACTTGGTCGAGTACGGCGGCATGCTCGTGGCGGGCGGGTCGTTCGACTCGGCCGGAGGGCTGCCCTATCCGGGTATCGCGGCTTGGACGGGGGCGTCCTGGCAGCCATTGGGCTCCGGGATCGACGGAATGGTCTTCGCGCTTGAACTCTATGGCTCGTCGCTGGCGGTCGGCGGCCGCTTCGACCAGGCGGGAGACGTCTTCGCGACCAAGAACATCGCTCTCTGGGACGGGTCAGTATGGTCCCCCCTTCATTTCGGCGTTGATCTCGTGCCCTATTACACCGGTGCCGTTCATGCCATCGCGGCCTCTGGCGGCGATCTCTATGTCGGCGGCAGCTTCAACGCGGCGAGCAGCGTCGAGTTGGACAACGTCGCACGCTGGGATGGCGCGGCCTGGCACGCCATGGGCGACAATGTCTCCGGTTCGGTGCGCGGGATCGGCGTGACACCCCAAGGCATCCTGGCCGGCGGGAACTACTATATCGATGACGTCGGCTTCGTGGACGGCATCGCCCTCTGGCACGACGACGCCTGGCACGATGTCGGCGGCCTGGTCGGCAGCGTTTATGGGGTCCAGGATCTCGGTACATTCGTACTCGTCAACGGCGGTTTCGAGACCACGGGCGACGCCGTGACGCATGGTCTTGCAGCGTGGGACGGCGCCTCATGGAGCGGATATCTCATCGGAACCGCGAAGGGCATGGACGGCTCGGTACGGACACTCTGCTCACACGACGGCCGAGTCTACGCGGGGGGCGAATTCAACGGCGCCGGATCGACCTATAGTCCGGGAGTGGCCGCCTGGAACGGGGCTCATTGGGAGAGCGTCGGCGGCGGCGTGGACAGCTACGTGCGAGACGCCTGCGTATTCGATGGACGACTGATCGTGGGCGGTGGCTTCGGTTCGGCCGGTGGCCTTCCCCTCCAGCGGATAGCGGCCTGGGACGGTCTCGCCTGGACGGCCCTCGGAGATGGATTCAACAGCACGGTCCAAGCCGTGGCCGTCCACGACGGCGTGCTCTACGCCGGAGGGGCTTTCACGGCGTCGGGTGCCGTAGACGTATCGCATATCGCCCGCTGGAGCGGCACCGCGTGGGAGCCGCTCGCCGAGGGTGTCTCGGACTTGGTGACCACCCTCATATCGACACCAGCGGGCCTGGTCGTCGGCGGCGAGTTCACGACGGCGGGCACGAGTCCCGTCCAATATGTGGCGCGATGGGACTCCGGAGTCTGGAGCGCGATGGGCGAGGGGACGCCGGGCATCCCCCATGACATGCTGATGTATGAAGGCGCCCTGCACGTCGTCGGCGGTGGAGATTGGATGGAAGCGCCGAGATCGTTCGTCAGTCGCTGGGACGGAACCAGTTCAACCTGGGAGGCCGTCGGCGGATGGGACGCGACATTATGGGGCGATGTGGAGACAGCGACCGTCTTCGGAGACGCCTTGGTCGTCGGCGGCTCGTTCAATCAGAGTTCCGGCCACGCCGCGGACCGCCTGGCCTTCTGGGACGGCGCGCAATGGAATGCCTTCGCACCCGGTGGCCCCGATCAGGTCGTGTATGCGGCGCTGGGCCTCGGTGATCACATCTATCTCGGCGGTGATTTCGAAACCATCGACGGGATTCAGTCACACAACTTCGCTGTCTGGGAGGATGTCGCAACGCCTGTCGAGCTCGCCTTCACGGCACGGCGTAGCCACGTTGGAGTCAGCATCGATCTCTCTCCGCCCTGTGGCGATTGCGAGGGGATCCACGTATGGCGCGAGACCGTGGGCGCATCGCGAGTCAAGCTGACGGCAGCGCCGCTGCCCGGCTGCGAACGCTCGTCGTTCTACGATCAAGAAGCCGGCCTCGTCGACCGGACCTATTGGGTGGAGGCGCTAGTGACCGGTGCGCCGGACGTCTGGTACGGCCCCTATCATGTCGACGGCGGCGTGCCGATGAGCGGCGCATCACTGCGGCCTGCGGCTCCGAATCCCTTCAACCCGACCACGGTTCTCACATTCTCGCTGCCGAAGCCGGGGCGTGCGCGCTTGACGATCCACGATACCCGGGGACGTTGTGTCCGGGTTCTGGAAGACGAGATCTTGGCCGCCGGCGATCATGTCCGGGACTGGGACGGGCGCTCGGACGACGATCGAACGCTTGCCGCAGGGTCTTACTTGGCCGTGCTGCAGTATCGTGGAGGCAAGTACACGCAGCGGTTGAGTCTCGTTAAGTGATTAATCGCATGATCCGCAGGGCCCGGGGTGCATCGCAATTGCCTCCGCTGGAGTCTGGGTTGACCGGGGTGATAGACTGCGAAAGCGATAGGCTGCTTGGAGCATAGACGTGGGGCCGCACGGCTGAAGAGGTCTTTCGAGGATGTAGTCCCAAGCATGGGTCGCTTCGAACTGAAGAGGTAGGGTGGGGGGCGGGCCTTAACATCAGCTTGCACCTGACGAGGTCGCCAGTCACGCGGCTTGCTTGCGCAAGCCGCGTGCCTTGCCGGCTTCGCCGGCTGCCCTCGCAGCTGAAGCCGTCGTTATATTGCTGGGGTTGTGCGAGTTATGTCTAAATTGGCCGTGGGCCATCAAAGGCGATGTCAATAATTGACACATGTTGCTATTTTCGGTATACTGTGACCAGCCATTGAATCTACGGAGGTCACCAAGATGAACGTTTCTGTGGGCAAGGATTTCGAGGAATTCGTCAAGAGCAAGGTAGCCTCTGGCGATTATGCGTCGGTCAGTGAAGTCGTCAGGGATGGCCTGCGGTTGCTGAAGGAAAAAGAGCTCATCTTGGAAGCTCGGCTTCAGTCACTGCGTGGCGAGATCCAGAAGGGAATCGACCAGGCTGACAGTGGCGAACTGCTGGATGGCCAGGCTGTCATGGATGAATTGCGTCAAGTGCTGAAGGGAAGGCTGTCATAGTATGGGCGGCTACGCCCTTGTACCTGAGGCGCGAGCAGACCTTCTCGGCATTCTCAACTATATCGCGGATGACAGTGTTGATTCGGCCCTCCAAGTCCATAGTCGTTTTGTGGAAATTTTTTGAACTCCTGGCTGAGAATCCTGATGCCGGTCACTATCGAGAGGATCTGACGTCTCGGCCGGTTCGCTTTTTCCCTGTGTATTCTTACTTGGTGGTATACTTGGCTGGGACTAGCCCGGTGCAAATCGTACGGGTCTTGGGCGGCGCCCAGGATGTCGAAATGATCTTGAATTAGTTTGTAGCTGTATTCGGTGCTGAATGTGGGAAAGGCAACATAACGCCCTTAGGCGCAGTGGTGCACTGCGAAGGGGCGAAGCAATAGACTGGGTGTCCCCTCTCGAGTCACAGCAGTACCGTGAATACCGTGATGGGGCAGCATTCAGGCAGTTAGGGATTCACGCAAAACTCGAGAAGCCTTTGTCATCGTTTTGGCCGGCCCGCGGTCCCGTGTGGGATGGACTCGCAATTGTAGGTGCTGGTGCGCCGCTACTTGTCGAGGCGAAGGCTCATATACCCGAATCCGCATCACCTGGGACAAAAGCTACTGCGGCGTGCTGGCTCCGAACGCCAAGCTGCGGCGGGCGGTGATCGAGTCG
>CAYRZU010000142.1:0-4253 GCA_964428895.1 uncultured Planctomycetaceae bacterium | reverse complement strand
GGGCCTGAAGCGGACGCAGACCTTGGCCGCCGGGTGCGACCATTGCGATTTTCGCTTCAAGAAGAACGCCGCGACACACATCACCTCGAAGATCCCGGCGGTGCAGCAGACCATCGACCAGATCTCTCGCCGGGAGGCGGACCGGACATAGGGCTCTATTACGGCTACCACACGTTGTCCCAGCCGGTGATGACCTCGCCCCCCTTGGATCGGCCGCCGGCCCAGACGTCGTACTGCTGATCGCAGTAGCGGGCGAAGAAGGCGTCGAGCTTGGCCGACAGGTCCTTTTCGGCTTGAGCAGCTTGGGGGCTCCCCAGCAGGTTGGTGGTCTCTTGGGGGTCGGTGGCCACGTTGAACAGTTGGTCGTCACCGAAGCCGTGGCGGCGGACGAGCTTCCAGGCCGGCGTGGTGACCAGGCGGGTGGTTTCGTATTCGGCGAAGACGATCTGGTCGCCGAGGTCGCAGGCCTCGCCCGCCAACGCCGGCGCGTAGGATCGGCCGGGCAGGGGGACGTCCATGGGTAGCTGATCGGCGATCCCCATGTGATTGAGAATCGACGGGAAGAAGTCGGCGTGGCTGGTTAGGGGCTCGAAGGCCCGTCCGCCGGGAATGCCGGCCGGGTGGCGGACGATCATGGGTACGCGCATGGTGGTCTGGGCAACGTTGAACGGCCGAGCGTGCTCGCCCATGCCCCAGTAGTTGTGATGGCCGGCGCAAGCCCCGTGGTCGGCGGTGAAGACCACGATGGTGTTCTCGGCCTCCCCCATCGCCTCGAGCTTGTCCAGGATGGCGCCGACAGCGTCATCGACGCCGCTAACGGCGCAGGCGTAGCTGCGACGGGCGACGGGGTTGCCGAATGCCTCGCGGAACGTCTTCTGCGTCTCGTCCGGTTCGGTCCGGGGGAAACAGGTCAGTTCCTTGTCGGCGTAGTAGTCGGTGTGGCGGTTCTTGTGGCCGCTAAGCAGGTCGCCGTCGACGCAGTAAGGACCGTTGAAGCCCACGTGCAGAAAGAACGGCCGGTCGGGCGTCTGCTGGTCCAGGAACTCCACGGCGTGGTCGGCGGTGGCTTCCACGAAGTTCTTGGGCTCTTCGATGACCTCGCCCTGCCATGCCACCTTCATATTGTAGAAGCTGGCGGTGTGGCCCTGCGTCATGGCGTACCAGTAGTCGAAGCCCAGTTGCGGGTGGAGGCTGTCACCCAGATGCCACTTGCCGCTCTGCCCGCACCGATAGCCTGCGTCGGCGAGAATGCGAGACAAGTTGGCAAACTCCTCGATGGTGCAATAGGCGTTGGGGCCCATCTGCGCGTCGGGGGTCTCCACGCCAAGCCACCGATGCACGCCGTGCTGGCTGGGCATGAGGCCGGTCAGGCACGTCGCCCGGTTCGGCGAGCAGACGGGGTTGACGCAGAAGGTGTTGTCGAACCGTAGGCCCCCCGCCGCCAGGCGATCCACATTCGGCGTGAGGATTTCGGCGTTACCGTAACACCCGAGCGTCCACGGACTTTGGTTGTCCGTAATGATGAAGATAAGGTTTGGCCGTTTCATGCCCGCAAGCTACCGGGCTGCTGCCCGGCGTGCAAGGAGGCCGTCACGGACCTTCGGAAGGCTCGGCCATACTTCGGGGTGGTCAGTAGGAGGCGGCCTTGCCGCGACGAAGACGAAAGGGATCCACCAACTTCGACCCGCTTCGCTCGGCCTCCGGGCCTGGCGGCCTGGGATTTACCTTCCTTGCACGTATCTTGCTACTCACTATTATATAAACTGTTACATTCATTTCTCGTCGGAATTAAATAGAGGTAACCTTTGCACTTCTTAACTTGGCAATAATACGACCTCTTTGTATACTTGGATATTGCAGGACTGTACGGGGATTCACATTCGTTCGGTCGGAGTGTGAAGGAGGAGAGGAAGCGGCTGGTTGTAGATGTTTAGGTGGTTCTTGCTGGTGGGTGCGGGGGTTGCTGTTCTGGCTTCGCCGGTCGGTGCAAGCGTCTTGTCTATGGACCTCGATTTTGAGTACAGCGGCGCCGTTGCGCCTGCTGGGACACCCCCGTGGCTGAACGCCACCTTCGATGACGGCGGCTCGCCCGGCTCACTGACGTTGACGTTGTCGGCGCTCGGATTAACGGACGCCGAATTCGTCCGGCGGTGGTACTTCAACCTGGACCCCCTGCTCGATCCGGCGCTGCTGGTGTTCTCGTCACCGGTCAAGACCGGCCAGTTCACCTCGCCCGCCATCGACACCGGCCCAAATGCCTTCAAAGCCGGCGGGGACGGGTACTTCGACATCGAGCTGGCCTTTACCAACTCCGGCGGGCCCAATCGGAGGTTCGGCGCCGGAGACGCGGCGACCTACACGATTACGGGCATTCCCACATTGCGGGTCATGTCCTTCGACTTCGACAGCGTCAACGGCCCCGGCCCGCGCGCCTACGATACCGCCGCCCATGTTCAAGGCATCAACGACGTCGACAGTGGGTGGATCGCCCCCGAGCCGGCGGCGATGGGATTACTGGCCCTGGGGGGAGTGGCGTTGCTGCGGCGACGTAGGGTGTAACTAGACGCGACGTGGGCAACGAGTTGCCCACCCTACGTTCCCCACAGCCGTCCTTCATCGACCATGATCAGATAGTTGTCGACGGGGATGTAGTTGGCCACGGTGTTGCCCGTGCCGAGGCAGTAGCCGCCGCCGACGCTGCAGATGTCGAGGGTGTCGCGGACGCGCTGGCGGATGGCGGCTTCGTCGGCCCGACAGAGGAAGTCCACGTCGATGCCGCCCATCAGGGCCATGTGTTGGCCGTAGGTGTGTTTGACCTCGCGGATGTCCTCGATGGTGTCCTCGAAGCTGTGCTTGGCGTCGAGGCCGAACTCGATGAGGTCCGGGATGATCTCCCGCAGGTTCCCGCAAGAGTGCATCACGGCCATTCGGCCGGCGGCGTGGGCTTTTTCGATGACCATCTTGTGGCCGGGCAAGACGAACTCACGCATGTCGTCGGGGCCGATCAGCGTGCCAGTCTTAAAGCCCATGTCATCGCTAGGCTCGACCAACTTGACCCGTTCGAACTGCAGCACGCGGTCGAGCGTCACGCTGAAATACTCGAACAGCTTCTCGGAGATCGCCCGGACCAGGTCGCGGTTGTCGTACAGCGACAAACAGAGCGTTTCGTAGCCCATCAGCCACGTCAGAAACTCACAGAAGTGCCCTGACCCGCAGGCGCAGATGATCATGTCCTCGGGGAGATGCTCGGACCAGTACTCCAGGCCATCCGTGGCGTGCGGGCCGTGGGGGTCGGGCCAGGGGAAGGCCTCGAACTGTTCCCACGTGCTGATCGGCCCGACGTGTTCGTTCAGGTACCCGCGCTCGCCGCGGTGGCTGAGTTCGGCGGTGTCTTCCGTGACGTCCCAGAAGAACTCAAAGCCCCCCACGCCGGCGCCCACGCCGAGCACGTCGATGCCCAGGAACCGATAGACCGCCAGGCGCTTGTAGGTCTCGGTCCAGTCGCCGGTCGGATCGGGATCGGCGGTCAGCTCGAACCGATCGTAGATTGCGTCGATGATCTCCTGATCGTGGCCGAGCTCGAAGTTGTGGGCCCGGCTGGGCGTGCCCTTGCGGGCGATGGTGTCCAGCAGCTCCCGGGTATTTGGCTGGTAGGGCTTGGCGAGGCCTTCGTAGGTGGGCATGGGGAACTGCTCCTTATGATGGGCTATAGCTCGAGGCGCAACCTGAGGTTACTGCGACCTTCGGCGTGTTTCCACCAAATGCTTGTGGGCCCGCCAACGGCGTGTTAAATTATCAGTGCGAGGGATTGGTTCAGCTCTCAGAAAGGGGCGGATGTGACAGGATGGGCAACAGTCTGTTGCCCGTGGTTAACAGCTGCGAGGGAATACTGCGCTCAGACTGTCGAGGCGGCGCGTCCCGGTCATCTCTAAGGAGACTCACCATGACTCACTGGATCGGCTTGCAGGCGTTGGAACGGCGACTGCTGCTCAGTGCCGAGGCCCTGCCTTCAGCCATGGCGGAGATGGTCCGCCTGGGCGAGGCCTACACCGTTGATTGGCAGGGCCAGAGCGGCTATGTGTACGTCGTCAGCGACAATGGTAATCCGTGGGCGTTGAACTAAGTCACGGATTCGGCATCTGACAGACGGTCTTTGGGGTTGTTGTATTGCTCGCCCGACGTCGGGCGAGCGTTCTTTTTTGTTCAACGTCAGCGACTTTGGGAATAGGTGTGCGTGAACGCTAAGTCACAGT
>CAYRZU010000141.1:0-4306 GCA_964428895.1 uncultured Planctomycetaceae bacterium | reverse complement strand
GCCATGATGGCTAGCGATGGCCCGCCGACGGCCGGGCGGGTACAATGCGCGCGGCGGAGTCTTCGGCCGCACGAACGAAGGGATTGAGCATGACTTTGGGGCGCACCACCACGGCCGCGGCGATTGGCCTGATCGCAGCGGCGTGTTTTCTCGGACCAAAGGGCCTGCGGGCGCAGGATTCCGTCGCCGGTGAGCCCGTGACGATCCTGATCGACAACGACGACGCCGATGGGATCACGCTCGTTGGCGATTGGGTCGTCCTGGATGGCGCCAACGACCGCTGCCACGGCCCCGACTTCCTGCACGACGCCAATCAGGCCAAAGGCGCGATGTCGGTTCACTACACGCCCACCTTCCCCGCGGACGGCCACTACCTGGTGGCCATGTACTGGCCCAAGCACGCCAATCGCGCCACGCAGGTACCCATCGAGATCATCACTGCCGACGGCAACGTGCCCAAGACGCTCAACCAGCGCGGCATGGGCGACAAGTGGGAGCCGCTGGGGGTGTTCCGCTTCGCCGCCGGCAAGCGAGATACGATCATCATCCGCAACCACGCTCTGGACGGCCACGTGGTCGCCGACGCGGTGAGGTTCATCCCGCTGACCCTCATCGAAATGGATAACTCCGACCCCGGCGTTCAGGTCCAGGGCGACTGGCAGACCGAATCCGGCGAAGGTCACCAGGGCGCCGACTTCCTGGTCAGCTATCAGCCCGGCGCCGAAGATGCGTCGGTGACCTACACCCTCGACATCCCCGAGCCCGATTCCTACGAGGTGTTCGTCTGGTCCGTCCGGGCCGACAACCGCGGCACGGTGGTGCCCGTGGACGTCGAGCACATGCTGGGCACAGAGACGGTCTATATCGATCAGCGGAACTACGGCCACGGGTGGCTGAGGCTGGGCGTGTTCCCGTTCGATGAGGACGGGCTGGTCCGCTTCCGCATGCGGTCGGCCAACGGGCCCGGCGCCGCCGACGCGGTGCGCCTGGTGGCTGTCAGCGGTGACTACCTCAAGATGGTCCGCCAGGACTTCGACCCGGCCCAACCGCTACCGCGCGGGCTGGCGCCCCGGACCTTCATCAACATCCTCCTCAAAGACGGCTCGAGCTATCCGGTTCTGCTGGTGGGCTTCAATGAGCCGCACCTGCTGGTGTTGGCCGAGCGGAACCTGATCGGCGTGGCGTACGACACCATCGATCCGGAGTGCCTTTACAAGCTCTACCGCCAGTTCATCGACCCCAAGAACCCCGCCGCCCGCCGCGCGCTGGCGGAGTTCTGTTTCGCCAACGGATTGGACGACCTCGGCAAGAGCGAACAGCGACGCGCCGAGATGCTCGAAGCCGTAGGCAACTAACGCAGCGCAGCGAACAGTTGGGAGGATGTTCCCATGCGACGCACATGGACCGCGGGTGTCGGGCTGGCGCTGTGCGTATTGGCCCTGGCCGCCCCCGCTGCCGCCAAGCCGAAACAACCCTACACCGCCGAAGTCGCCCAGAAGCTAATGGACCTGGCGGCCAGCTATGATTCGGCCGACCCGGTCGTCCGCAAACACGCCGTCAGCGAGTCGCGATGGATCGCCTGGCGATATGAGGTCCCCGAGAGCAACATCCTACCCCTGCTATCTCGCGCCCTGGCCGACATCGAGCCGTGGGTCCGCGCCGAGGCGGCCGTCGGCATCGGCAAGGCCGGCCTGACCAGCCCCGCCGCCGTCGACGCCGTCATCGTTGGGCTGAAGGACAGCGATCGCCGCGTCACCTGGGCCGCCGCCATCTCGGCCGAATACATGGGCCCCGCCGCCAAGGCCGCCGTGCCCGCCCTGGTCGACCTCCTGGCCGGAACGGACGCCTCGACCCGCCGAGCCGCGGCCGTCGCGCTGGCCACAATCGGCCCGACCGACAACGCCACCGTTGGCCCGGCCCTAGCCGCCGCGACAGCCAACGGCGGGCCGCACACCCGCTGGGCGGCCGTCTGGGCCATCGGCGAACTTGGCCTGAACGAACCGGCCACGCTCGATGCGATCATCAGCGCGCTCGATGATAAGGATGACGACATCCGCGCCGCTGCCGCCAACGCGCGGACCAAGATCCGCCTGACCGATCGATTCGGCGCAGAAATGAAAGCCGCCGCTGCCGCACAGGTCCTCCAAAAGCTGACGCAATTGCTCCGCGACAGAGAAGAACACGTCCGCTGGGCCGCCATCTGGGCCCTCGGCGAAGCCGGCCCAGCAGCCGTTAACACGACCCCCGAGTTGATGGCCATCTACCGAGACCCCCAGGCCCCATCCAAACTCCGCACCGCCGCGGTCAACGCCCTCGGCAAGATCGGCTTGGCCCACCCCGCCATCGACGACACCCTCCAACAAGCCCGCGACGACCAAGACCCCAACGTCCGAGCCATCGCCACCGAACGCCTCCAAGACCTCGGCCTCATCGACACGCCGCCGGACGAACAGTAGGACGCCTCTCTACCCGTTGGTGATCTCCACGAGCTTCTCGAGCGCCGCTTGAGCGGCGCCGGAGTCGATGGCGGCGGCGGCTAGGGTTAGGCCGGCGTGGAGGTCTTTGGCGAGGTCGGCGACGGTTAGCGCCGCGGCCGCGTTGATCAGGACGATGTCTCGGGCGGCGGCTGCGCGATCGTCGGAGTCTTTGCCGGCCCCGGCCAGGATGCCGCGGATGACGTCGGCGGATTCCTCGGGGCTATCGACGAGCAGGTCTTCGATCAGGGCGCGACGAATGCCGAAGTCTTCCGGTTGAACGGTACGGGTGGTGACCTTGCCGCCTTTCAGTTCGCTGATCTTGGTCAGGGAGGTGGTGGAGATTTCGTCGAGGCCGTCATCGGCGTGGAGGATCATGGCCCGCTCGCTGCCGAGGGAGGCGTGGACGTTGGCGATGGTTTCGGTTAGCTCGCCGTCGAAGACACCCATCACCTGCCGCTTCGCCCCGGCCGGGTTGGTCAGGGGTCCCAGCACGTTGAAGATCGTGCGGATGCCCAGGGCCTTGCGAACCGGCACGGCGTACTTCATGGCGGGGTGACACTTCACGGCGAAGCAGAAACACACGTTGGCTTCAGCCAGACTTTTCGAGACGAGCTCCGGCGGCGCGTCGAGATTGACGCCCAGCGAAACCAGCACGTCGGCTGAACCGGACGAGCGCGTGGTGGTGCGGTTGCCGTGCTTGGCGACCTTGGCCCCCGCCCCGGCGCAGACCAGTGCTGCCGCGGTGGAGATGTTGAACGTCTTCAGGCCCGTCCCGCCGGTTCCGCAGGTGTCGATCACGTCGGCTCCGCCGGTGTCGATGCGGACCATGTGGTCGCGCATGGCCATCGCAGCGCCGGTAATCTCGTCGACGGTCTCGCCCTTGGTCGCCAAGGCCACCAATAGGCCGGCCACTTGCGGCTCGGACAGCTCGCCGTCCATCAGGTGGCCGAACAATTCGTGGGTTTCGTCGCGGGTCAGGCTTTCGCCGGCCATGATTCGTTTCAGCATGGAGTTGAAGGCCTCTGCCATGATCTCATCCTTTTCGGAGGGGGTATCGTCAGGGCGATTATAGTGCGCGGGCCTGGGCAGGTGCAAAGCTCCCGTCTGGGTGCCATGCCCACGCTCGTGTGGGCATGTTGACGTATCGGACGCACGCATGCTTGCACAAGTGCAAGCATGGCACCCGATCGCGCGCAGGTGTAGCATGAAGGCATGGCCCAGCAGCGGATCGTCATCTTCACCGGCACGGTTCAAGGGGTGGGGTTTCGGTTTACGGCCTGTCGCGTCGCGGCCGGCTATGCGGTGACAGGATCGGTGCGGAACTGCTCGGATGGGACGGTCGAATGCATCGTCGAGGGCGACGCCGCTGAGATTGATGCGTTTCTGGCCGACTTGGCCGAGCGCATGAGCGGTTACATTCACGAACGGTCGGAGCAAGTCGCGGCCGCATCCGGGGGGTTCACGTCGTTCGGGGTGGGTTATTGAGCGCATAGAAAAGGCGACGGGACAGGAGCCCCGCCGCCCTTGGTGTTGCTATCGCTTGCGTCGCAGCCCGGACTACTTCGGGTTGTTGATGTATTCGCCGCCGCGGCAGGCCTGGAGGTACTGGAGGCCGTAGACCTGGCCGGTCATTTCCAAATCGCCGCCGTAGACCGGATCGTGCCAACCTTCGATGTCGATCGAGCCGCGGAAGTTGTTCTGTCGCAGGATGGAGATGATGTCGGCCCAGTTGCTGTCGCCGAAGCCCGGGGTGCGGTGGTCGACAATGCGACGGCCGCTACGGATGCCGTACTTCTCGACGACGTCCCACATGACCGTGGCGTCTTTGC
>CAYRZU010000140.1:0-4362 GCA_964428895.1 uncultured Planctomycetaceae bacterium | reverse complement strand
GTACTCGGTGGCCTTGCCGATCACCACGCCGGCGACCAGGCCGGAAACGATCGAGCCCCACACGCCCAGCCAACTGACGCCGGCTGCAGCCATGCTGTCCCCGCCCAGCAGCAGGTAGCAGACGCCGGCGGCTGCGGCGATGATCAACGCCGACGAGCCATTGACGCCCAGATTCAGCGAGCCCATGAGCTGCTTCATGGTGGCGCCTTCTTTGGTGCGGACCATGTAGATGCCCAGGATGCTCAGCAAGATGCCCACGCCGGCCAGCACCATCGGCGCCGCCAGCAGCATCATCTGCTGGGCCACGCCGAGCTTGAGGAACATGCCGGCCGCCACACCCAACGCAGCAGTGGCCAGGATGGAACCGCAATAGCTCTCGTACAGGTCGGCGCCCATGCCGGCCACGTCGCCGACGTTGTCGCCCACGTTGTCGGCGATGGTGGCGGGGTTGCGCGGGTCGTCTTCGGGGATGCCCGCTTCGACCTTACCGACCAGGTCGGCGCCGACGTCGGCGGCCTTAGTGAAGATGCCGCCACCCACGCGAGCGAACAACGCCTGACTGGAAGCGCCCATGCCGAACGTCAGCATGACCACGGTGGTTTCGACGAGGTCCATGTGGAACTCACGCCCGAAGAACTCCATCATCACCCAGGGGGCAAAGCGGGTCAGGACCAGGAACCACATGGTGATATCGAGGAGGCCAAAGCCCACCACGACCAAACCCATGACGGCCCCGGCGCGGAACGCCACGGTCAGCCCGCGGTTGAGGCCTTCCTTGGCGCCTTGGGCGGTGCGGTTGCTCGCCAGCGTGGCCGTCTTCATACCCAGGAAGCCGCACAGGCCGCTAAAGAAGCCGCCGGTCAGGAACGCGACGAAGACGATCTCGTGCTGCACGCCGATGCGGCCCATCCAGAACAGCAACGCACAAACCACCACGAAGAACACCGCCACGACCTTGTACTGTCGCCTCAGATACGCGTACGCGCCTTGGCGGACGTGCTCGGCGATGGTCTTCATTTCCTCCGAGCCTTCGTTGGCGCGTTTGACCTGCCGGAAGAATATCCACGCAAACACCAGCGCCAAGACCGATCCGACCGGCGCCAGCCACCACAGCATCAGGGGGCTGAGCTTGCTGAAGTCGAACAGGTCGACCACGTCGGCTTCGGCGGCGGCCTCGGAGGCCGTGTCAGCCAAGGCCGTGTCGGCGCCGGCGCCGAGGGTGACGACCATCGCGCCGAGGAGAATCAACACCTGCCACAGATGTGGGCGAATGCGAGTTGCAGCGGTCATGCGTGGGGCTCCTGGTTGTGTTGGGTGAATGGACTACGGGCCGGCGCCCGCAGCGCGCAACCGATGCTCGAAAACAGATCGGCTTATGCGGCAGAAAACGGCGGCCGGGCGGCTACCGCTGGATTCGGACCAACCGACGAAGAGGCCCGACGGTTCGTCGTCCCTGACGGATTTCATGTTGGGTGTGTGCGTTCCGTCGCGGGGTCGAGCCTTACGTGCGGTTCAGGCGCGCCACACGGGCGGCCGACTGCCGCTGGCGACGACGCTTCCGCTCGGAGGGCTTCTCGTAATAGCTGTTACGCTTGACGTCCTTCGTCAGGCCCTCTTTCTCGCAGAGCTTCTTGAACCGACGAAGCATCTGCTGAACCGACTCATTACTGCGTGCCTTGACCTTGATCATGCGGCGGTCACAATCCTTTCTATCTGATAAGGCTCGTCCCTGGCGAGCACTCGCCGGGCCCTGAGCCTAAGACCGACTATGATAAGCGCCAAAAGCTGCGTTTCAAGGGGTTTTTGGGCGTGGCAGGGAGTATGATGCGGCCTTTCCTGACGGAGTTTGGGACGGATGCAGATGGTTCCGACAATGAGTTTGGCGATGGTGGGTGATCTGGCCGGAATCGCCACGGCCGTCTGCTGGGCGGCGTGCTCGCTGCTATTCACCGCCGGCGGGAAGCGGGTGGGGTCGCTGGCGGTCAATATGATCCGCCTGACGCTAGGGTTAGCAATGCTAACGCTTTACGGCACGGTCGTTCACGGGCAGATTATTCCCACCGATGCGACCGGCCACGCGTGGCTGTGGCTGGGTCTATCGGGCGTGATGGGCATGGCGATCTGCGACCTGTGCCTGTTCGAGTCGTTCCTGTTGGTGGGCCCCCGGGTGGGGATGCTGCTGCTGACGCTCTCGCCGCCGGTCGCGGCCGTGATCAGTTGGGTGTTCCTGAGCGAGGGTCTGACGGGGCTAAACCTGGTCGGCATGGGAATGGTGCTGGCGGGCATTGCCTGGGTGGTGCTGGAACGCCGGGAAGGCCCGGACGGCCAGCGGCATCGCCATCCGGTGGCGGGTGTGCTGCTGGGCGTGGTTGGGGCCGTCACGCAGGGCATCGGGGCGGTGCTCAGCAAAGTGGGCATGGTCCGTCAGATTGACGGCGAGGCCGTCGAGCAGTGCCCCCCGTTCGCAGCCGCCCAAGTGCGGGAGATTGCGGGGCTGGCGGCGATGGTGATGTTCTACTTCCTGATCCGCGCCTGGCCGAAGACGATTTCCGCGCTACGGGATCGGCGGGCGATGGGCTACATCTCAGCCGGAGCGTTCTTCGGGCCGTTCCTGGGCGTGGCGCTATCGATGGTGGCAATTCGACACTTGCCGGTCGGCATCGCGACGACGTTCATCATGATGGCTCCGGTGTTTGTGATCCCGCTGACGGTGATCCTTCACAAGGAGAAGGTGGGCGTCCGGGCCGTCGCGGGGGCGTTGGTGGCGGTCGCGGGCGTGGGGGTACTGATGCTCAAGGCGGGAAATCCGATCTACGACTGGTGGACGAATGTCGTATTCTGATCCGATATTTCTAGGGGAAAGGAACGGTCATGGCATCGAACGGGTCGTCGTGCGATATTGAGATTCGCGTCCGCTACGCCGAAGTGGACCAGATGGGCGTGGTGCACCACAGCCGCTACTGGGTCTACTTCGAGATGGGCCGCACCGAGCTGCTGCGGCGGTCGGGGCTCGCCTATCGCGATATCGAGGCTTCGGGTGCGTTGATCGTGATCGTGAAGTGCTCGGCCAAGTTCCGAGCCCCCGCCCGGTATGACGATGTGCTAGTATTGACCACGACGTTGAAGCGGGTGTCGACCGCTCGGATCGATCATCATTACGAACTGAAGCGCAAATCCGACGGGACCGTGCTGGTCACGGCCGAGACGACCTTGGCCTGCGTGGATCGGGACGGCACGTTGGGGCCGATCCCCGACGCGATCCGCGCGACGGTCGACAAAGCCGCGTTGGCATGAGGGCTGCGATCATGAAGACGACAACGTTGATAATGACGGCACTGGGGTTGGCCTTGGTGGCGTGCGTTGGCTGCGAGCCGGTCGGCAAGCCGCCCAGCTTCAGCGACCACGAACTGAACCAGGCCGTTACGCGGATCGACAAGGTCTGCGACCTATCGCGCGGGGCCACGCGGGAGCAGACCCACTACGTCTATCGCGAGATGCGATCAGCCACGAGCGATCTGACCAATCAGGATTTGCTGTTGGAGTTGTTCCGCATCTATACCGGCAAGACCGCAGCTTGGCGAGGCAGCGTTCACGGCGAGGTCAACGCCTACGACGTGGCCCGAATCGTTCTGGTCGATCGAGTCGACCCCTATCTCAACGAAGACATTCCGCGAATTCTGGTGGAGATGTTGACGGACCGGCGAATTGAGATAGGCCCCGACGGCGAGCGCACGCTCGGCCGAGCGATCACCGATTGCGGCGATCCCTGCCTGCCCGAACTCAAGGCCGTCCCCGGCGACCACGCCCGACGCCCCTTCGTCGATACCCTCATCGACTACATCGAACGCGGCGAAATCTACGGCATGGACCCCCCGACCACCCAGCAGGCGCCGTAGGGCCGCTTCACCGGCCGACCACCACCACGATGTCATCCCCCTCGGCGTCCTCGTCATCGTCCGAGACGCCGTTATCGTCGATCATGTTCTTCCCGACGCTGTAGAGCCGAAAACCATCGTCCGTTCGCTCGTACTTGAGGGGCCCGTCCGCGAACCGGTCCACTGGGATCGACGGCAAGAACGTTGGCGTCAAGTCCTCAAGCTCCGTTGGGTACTCGCCATGTTCGGACCGGTGCAGAACGGCGGCAGCGGCGATTTGATTCAACTCCAGCATGGTCGCGCGTATCTCATAGAGAGCACGGCACGAGTTGAAGTTGGGCATCAGCAACGAAACCATCATATGAGTCAGGTACTTCGTTCGCGTCGTTCGAAAGGCTCGGCCGGCGAGGGGATTCAATAACGCCCGAAGGGCTAGTGGGCCCACCGATCCACGCAGGCCCTTCCTGGATGAGGTATAGGCATCAAA
>CAYRZU010000139.1:0-4536 GCA_964428895.1 uncultured Planctomycetaceae bacterium | reverse complement strand
CCACCTGCCGGAGATGACGGCCCGGCCTGAGATCACGGCCGTCTGCGACGCCAACCCCGATGTCCTCGGCTGGTACACCGACAACCTGCCCAGCATCAAGCTGTCGACGGGCGACTACAAAGAACTGCTCGCCAGTGACGAGGTCGACGCCGTCTATGTCGCCATTCCGCACAACCTGCACCAGCAGGTCTACTGCCACGCCATCGAGGCCGGCAAGCACCTGATGGGCGAAAAGCCCTTCGGCATCGACAAGCCCGCCAACGACGCGATTCTCGAATGCATCGAAGCGCATCCGGATGTGTTCGTTCGCTGCAGCAGCGAGTTTCCGTTCTTCCCGGCTGTCCAGCGCATCTGCCGGATGATCGAGGCGAACGCGTTCGGGCAACTGCTGGAAGTGAACGGTTTCTTTCAGCACTCCAGCGACCTCAACCCGGACAAGGCCCTTAACTGGAAGCGGATGATCGATAAGAACGGCGAGTACGGCTGCATGGGCGACTTGGGCATGCACGTGTGCCACATTCCATTCCGCGCCGGCTGGCTGCCGCAAAACGTGCGGGCGGTGCTATCGAACATCATGACCACGCGGCCGGACAAGTCCGGCGCTCGCGTGCCGTGTGAAACGTGGGACAACGCCACGCTCCTGTGCGAGGCGGCCGGGGCTGATGGGGAGAAGTTCCCGCTGACCTTGAAGACCCAACGCATCGCTCCCGGCGAGACCAACAGTTGGTCGCTGGAGATCAAGGGCACCCAGGCCTGTGCGCGGTTCACCACGAAGAACCCGCGGCGGCTGGAAGTGCTGGACTACGACGGCGGCGATCAGGTGTGGGGCCAGATCGACATGGGCCACGAGACCGCCTTTAAATCCGTCACCGGTGGCATCTTTGAGTTTGGATTCTCCGACGGCATCCTGCAGATGTGGGCGGCCTTCCTTCATGAGTTGGCAGAGGGCTCGGCCCCCGGTAAGTTCTCCGGTTGCGCGACCCCTCAGGAGACCGCCTGGAGTCACATCCTGTTCACGGCCGCTCTGGAGTCTCAAGCCCACGAGACGGTCGTGGAAGTGGAATTGGCGTAATGATTCAGAAGTTGCTGCTCATTGCACTGGCCGGCGGGGCGGGGGCGTTGGCGCGGTATGGGCTGGGGGGGTTGGTGCAGGGGTGGACGAGTTCGAGCTTTCCGTGGGGAACTTTCGCTGTCAACGCGGTGGGGTGTTTTGCGTTCGGCCTGATCTGGGTGCTTGGCGGCGAGCGGTCGGGCCTGTCGATCGAGACGCGGACGATACTCCTGGTCGGGTTCATGGGGGCGTTTACCACGTTCTCGACCTTTATCTTCGAAACCAACAAACTGATGGCCGATTCCCAATGGCTGTGGGCGGCGGGGAATATCCTGCTGCACATGGTGGTGGGCGTGGCGATGCTGCTGGCGGGCATTGCACTCGGCCGGGCGGTGTGATTCAGGAGCAAGGACTATGCATTTACCTTCGGACGCTCAACTGCTGCGGATCTTCATCGGCGAAAGCGACAAGCACGACGGCCTGCCGCTCCACGAGGCCATCGTGCGCCTCGCTCGCGAAAAGGGGCTGGCCGGCGCGACGGCCCTGCGCGGCGTGATGGGCTTCGGCGCGAACAGCCGCGTCCATACCGACAAGATTCTTCGGCTTTCGGAAGGCATGCCCATGGTGGTGGAGATTGTCGACAGCCCCGAGCGCATCGGAGAGTTCCTCCCCCTGGTCGATGCCATGATGGACGAAGGCCTGGTGACGCTGGAGAAGATCCAAGTGATGGTCTACCGGCATGGGGACGCGGCGGGGGAGTAGTAGGGGACGCGGCCCGTAGGGCGTGCAACTCGTTGCACGCGGAACGACACCCCACCTTGCGCGAGCAACAAGTTGCTCTCCCTACCGGCTACGGCTGTTCGTCGGGTGCGGGGGGCGCGGGGGTGCGGTCGGCGCGTTCGATGTCGATCCGAATCTCGTCGGTTTCCTGGATGATCCACTCGTTGGTGTTCTTCCATGCGTTGAGCATGAGCATGGTCGTTACGCCCAATAGCAGGGCGATGATGGCCAACACGATGATCAGGGCGGTCTTGGACTTCTTGGCGGGCGGTTCGGGCGCTGCCGGCGGCGTTGCTTGAGGTGCGTCGGTCATGATGAATCTCCCTGGGACGATCTGTCCTATTTACGGGCGAGCAACTTGTTTCTCGCTTTACTCATGCTACTGCGCATTCGATACGAGCGGCGGCGAAACAAAGCTCGTCACCCAGAGATTTCCCGGAGTTTACGAACAGCTCGTATCTTGCGGGGCAAAAGGCGTTCCATGCCCGGGGACTTGCGATGGGTCCTGTAACAGCTCATGAAGATATTGAGCCTGCTGCATGCCCTTAATCCATCCTAGGCACGCCATGAGGATCCCGATCAATAGTGCACCTACTGCCAGAGACCAGTCCATTGCATGTCCGGTCCTTAATACTCGCAGGAAGAGCGGGCAAGACGACACTATGGCACAGGGGCCAGTCGCTGTCCCCGCGTGCTTCAGTGTGACGATATGATGGAGTTCCGCCATGGCTAGCCCATCAAGTTTGTACCGCTCCTCAAGCTTCGCGACCGTCTGTAAGTAGCCTAGTGGCGATGGGGTCTTCCATTCCTTTCCTGTGAACCGACGATATAGCCATCTTGTGAAACGATTTGTTGTCGGAGGTATCTGTGTGCTGACCAAGTGAAGCAGGTGAAAGAGCTCTTGGGTAGCGTGCCCAACTAGGTATGCGGTCCCAAGAAGAAGAAGATAGACCGCGATGGCGTAGTCCATATCTGGCAGCGTTGTGCACCCAAAGGCATAAGAGAAGGAGGCAATGATCCAGGACCCGCCAATGATGTAGATCATGTCCCTCCCGATGAAATGCCTGAGAGCTCTTATTAGTTCGCTCATTCTCTTATCCTTTGAGTCATATAGAGCGAGGCCTTCCCTTCCTATCGCCCCCTCGCTTCGAAACCTTCCTCAGTCGCCGAACATTTTGTCGAGGCGTTGCTGGTGGTAGGCGAGGCGTTGTTCGGGCGTCATCTTGGCGAAGTCGGGTTGGCCGTCGGACTTGGTGGGGCTGGGCTGTTCGGACTTGGGCGGCTCGCCTTCGCCCGTGCCGGCTGGGGCGCTTTGCATGGCGTCGGCGCCGCCTGAGGGCAGTGAAATCGTCACGCCCGATCCGCCGTAGCTGGAAACGCCCGTGGTCAGGGCCAGGTCTTGCTGCAGCGGCCGCCAGGGCTTGACGCCGAGTTCGGCCAATACGCCGTGGTAGGCTTTGACGGCCTCTTCCGGCTCGACTTCGCCGTCGGCGATCCAGCGCAGAAACTGAATGAAGCTGGGCTGGTGTTCGGAGTTGTTGATTTTGCGGCCGAACAGAGCGGCGCGGGCGCCGTACTTCTTGGCCTCGGCCAATAGCTTGAAGGCGTCGTAGGTCGTGCCGCTCGAGCCGCCCAGAATGCCGGGCACCAGGTGGCGGTCGTAGGCGGCCAGTTCTTCCATCCACTTCGGGCCGTGGTAGACCATCTTCAGGAACAGCGGCCGACCCGCGGTGGCCACACCGGCCAGCGTTCGCGCGACGAGGTCGTTAATGAACGGCCCGATCTTGTGCGGCGGAATCGGGTTGATCGGTGCGTTGGGGTCGAAGATCTCCAGGAAGTGTCGAAACTCCTTTTGCTCGGCTTCGACGCGGAAGGCTTTGTAGGCTTCGAGGGAACGGAGGTCGGCGTCGACGTCGTTATTGAAGGTGACGCTGTAGAGGCCGAGGTTGGCCCCGCGCGTTCGGTCGCAGTCTTCGGCGCCAGGATCGACCTCGCCGCACTGGGCGTGGTCGAGCAGGGCGGTCCGGAACGGCTGCGAGGGCTGTTTGACGTAGGCGGCCCCTCGGGCGGCCCAAATGTCGGTGGTGTCGTTGGCGCGGATGGCGGGGGTCACGTGGGACTCGTCGAACATCCGCTCGTTCAGGGCCACCAGT
Organism: uncultured Planctomycetaceae bacterium; assembly: GCA_964428895.1. Taxonomy (GTDB): domain Bacteria; phylum Planctomycetota; class Phycisphaerae; order SM23-33; family SM23-33; genus HyVt-337. The sequence goes on along the minus strand of CAYRZU010000139.1, from coordinate 552 downwards.
TCCGAGGTCGACACGCTCATCAGCATGATGTCGACGAGGCCCTGGCGGATGTTCTCGCGGATGTGGTCGCGGTATTCGGAAAGGGAGCGGAACCCGCCGTCGGCGTGTTCGGGGCTCTTGCCGGGGGCGGCCATCCCGAAGGCCATGTCGGCGTCCTTGGCGTCAGCCAGGATGAAGGCCTTGGCGTTCGGGTCGGCGTGAATGTCGGCCAGCTTTGTGTCGAGTGATTTGTCCATGGTGTTGGGGCCGTCCCGAAGGGGGGCGTTGTCTGCGCCCCTTATATGCCAAGCGGCCCGAAGCGGCAATCGTTTTGGCTGGCGCTGAGAACCGCCCAAGTGCCGGGCCTTGCCTGGCCGATAAGCGAATTCGCTCGTAACCGACTCCGGCAAGAAAACGTAAGGAAATTCGCTCCGGCGATTTGGGCTATGCGGACATCTCCCTACAATAAAGTCAGAGAGATTGTATCTCTTTCCATTCGGAGGAGAGGGGGAGCAGGATGTACGTCGTCAGCGACAATGGTAATCCGTGGGCGTTGAACTAAGTCACGGATTC
>CAYRZU010000138.1:0-4536 GCA_964428895.1 uncultured Planctomycetaceae bacterium | reverse complement strand
ACTGTGACTTAGCGTTCACGCACACCTATTCCCAAAGTCGCTGACGTTGAACAGTTAGACGCGAAAAGGGCTTGTTATCTCATGCACCACATGTATGCAAGGGTCGAGCCAGGCGATAAAGAGACGGATCTCTGCCAAGGCGATATCATCGCACCCAGAGATGAGCTTCGTCATGTCTTCGAAGGGGTCCATTCACACTTCACGGATGTGAAGTACACAGGCTTTCTTGTCCTGACACAGACTTGCGATCTTGTCCGTAGGGGAGGAAGGGCTTGCACATCACGTTACATTAACCTGGCGGTCATTCGGCCCCTCAAGGATGTTCTTTTGTCACTTCTCGACAGAGCTTGTGAGAAAGTGGAGATTGGGGGGCGCGTGCTGGAGGGAGTCTACCTTTCGGATGACTGGTACAAAGGCAAACAACTGCTTGAACGCGTCTTCAAACAGAATGCTCAATCGGAAGGCGTGTTCTACCTCCCGACGCATGGAGATGTTGAACTCTCTGAGGATTCAGTTGCGTTGCTCCAAGTCAGCGTAGCGCTTCGAACCCATGAACACTATGACACGCTTCGACGCGCGCGGACGACTCAACTGAAAGAGCCATTCAGAAGCAAACTGGGCTGGTTGGCGGGCAATCTGTTCGCGAGAGTTGCGACATCTGATCCTCCCAAGGCGGAATTGGCGCGACTGAGCGATAGCTATATCGGGTCAGGGGCCTCATCTTTAGGCCTCGGCGTTAGCTGGGTCCCATTAAAGCAGATCAAGGCCGCCAAGAGGGGGGATGCCGATATTTCTAGTATGACAAGAGAGCAGGTCTTGGCGCATCTCGAACAACATCAGCCCACTCCGCCAAGAGAAAGGGCGATCGACCAAATCCTCCGGACGATCTCTGGCATTGTCTCGCTTTCGGACGAGGATTCAGCGGCACTCCGGATGCGGCTGGAGAATGACAATGTCCTTGAATCACTGATCAAGAGGAATTGAGGGGTTGCTTGATCCGAAGGGCTTGTCCCAGTGTCCCCGTTGTACTGCCAGCTTATGAATTGCGCGTAGACGCCCACACGAAAGCAGGACAGCATATGACTTTCCGTGAACGAGTTGACGCTTATTGGTCCGGTGATCGCCCGGAGACGATCCCCTACGCCATCTACGAGTGGATCTGTCCGGACGATCCGGCCATGGAGGCGATGTTCGCTGACGGTCTGGGGCTGATTCGCCACGTCAAGTGCTTCACGGAGTCGGCCAAGAACGTCGACCTTACCGACCAGACGTATGAGGAAGACGGTTTCACCGTCATGCGGCGGACCTATGTTACTCCGATCGGCAGCATCTACGAAACCTGGCGGAACGGCTGGCAGCACGAGTGCATGCTGAAGGGCCCGGACGATTATCGCGTGATGACCTACGTGGCCGAGAACACGGTTGTCGAATCAGATCTGGATGCGCTGGAAGCCCAACTGGCCGAGCTGCCTGCCCACACGGTGGCGCTATCGGGCCTGTCTCGTACGCCGTACCAGCGGATGCTGGTGGACCTGGCGGGGGTGGGACACTTCCCGTTCCATTTGATGGACCACGAAGATGAGGTCCGCACACTGTATGAGGCCTTACGGAAGGTCTATCGACAACGGGTGGACATTGCGGCCCAGGCCTCCGGCCGGTTCGTCCACTTCGGCGAGAATTTCAACGCCGACGCCATCGGCCCGGCGCGGTATGAGGAGTTCATCCTGCCGGTCTACGAGGAGTGCATCGCCATCCTGCACGCGGCCGGCAAGGTCGTGGGGGCCCACTACGACGGCCGAACCGCCAGTTGCGCCGAGGTCATCGGCCGATCGCCGTTGGACCTGGTCGAGAGCTTCACCGAACCACCCGAGGGCGACCAAACCCTCGCCCAGGCCCGCGCCAACTGGCCGGACAAGCTCATCTGGTGCAACGTAGGGCTGAGTAACTACCAGCTCCCGCCGGACCAACTCCGTAAGACCGTCCAATCCATGGCCGCCGCCGGCGCGCCGGACGGCAGGCGATTGGCCTTTGAGGTCTCCGAGAACCTGCCCGACAACTGGCAAGAGTCCATGCCCGTCGTCCTCGAGGCGCTGGCGGAATTGCGGGCCGGCTAGGGCGGGGTGTATTCGTGACCTCCGGCAGGCTACAATCCTCGCCGGTCGTCGTTCAAGGGCATCTGCAGATCCGTCATTCAGCAAGGAGTGATTTGATGTTTGATTTCGAGTTCTACAACCCCGTGCGGGCGATCTTCGGCATTGGCAAGGTGGCCGAGGCCGGCAAAGCCGCGGCCGAGCTTGGCAAGAAGGCGTTGCTGGTTAGTTATGCCCAGCCTGGCCCGTTGGCCGACGTGCTGGGCCGCGTCAAGGGCTTGCTCTCCGATGCCGGCGTCGAGGCCGTCGAGTTCTTCGCCTTCGAAGAGAACCCCACCATCGAAACGGTCGTCGACGGCGTGGCGCTGGCCAAGGCCGAAGCGTGCGACCTGGTCGTAGCCGTTGGTGGCGGGTCGGTGATGGACGGTGCCAAGGCCGTCGCCGCGGGCGTCTGCTACACCGGCGATCTGTGGAACATGGTCAACAGCCGCCACGATGGCAGCAGCTCCGCCATCGCCGCGCCCGAACAGGCCTTGCCCATCATGACCATCCCCACGCTGCCGGCCACCGGCAGCGAGATGAACATGTGCTCGGTGATCACCAACGCCGCCCTCAAGGAAAAGTCCTATATCTGGGCCGAGTGCATCTTCCCGGCGGTGGCCATTCTCGACCCCGAGCTGACGTGTTCGCTGCCGGCATCTCAGTCGGCCTGTGCGGCTGCCGACGCGATCAGCCACGTGATGGAGATCTACATCAACTCCCGGGAGGACACGCCCCTGCAGAACTACTGGCAGGAAGGCTGCATGCGGACCACCATGGAGAACATCCACAAGGTCCTGGCCGACCCCAACGACCTGGAGGCCCGGGGCAATCTCATGTGGACGGCCACCTGCGCCATCAACGGCTGGGCCTGGCCCGGCGACGGGTGGACGCCCATGCACCAGGTGGGTCACGTGCTGACCAGTCTGCACGGCCTCAACCACGGCCAGAGCCTCTCGGTCCTCATGCCTCACTGGATGCGACACAACAGCTCCCGCCGCCCACGGACCTACAAGACGTTCGCGATCCGTGTGATGGACGTCGATCCGGCCGGGAAATCCGATGAGGACATCATCAGCGAAGGCATCGACCGCTTCACCGCCTTCCTGGATCGCATCGGCGTACCGACCACGCTGGGGCAGATGGGCATCGGCGAGAGCGACCTGCAAGGCATTCTCGACGGGGCGGTGAAGGTCTCCTTCGGCGCCGACGGCAACCTCAACTGCAACCCGGTCATGACGCGCGATGACGTAATGAACGTCCTGACCGCCTCCCTATAGGAAGAAGGCTCTCGATGGCCATGACCCGCAAACAGATCGCCGAGATGATCGACCTGAGTTGCGTCCAGTCGTCCAGCACCCTTGACGATATCGCCGACGCGGTGGCGCTGGCCCGCAAATACGGGGCTGCGGCCGTGTTCGTCTTGCCCGCCCACATTCCGTACCTGAAAGAACTGATCGGCGACGACGCCATTCCCATCGGCGCGGTAATCGGCTTTCCCGACGGCGCCGCCAGCACGGCCGGCAAGGTCTTCGAGACCGCGGAGCAGTTGGCCCTAGGCTGCGATGAGTTCGACATGGTCAACAACGTGGCGTGGCTGAAGGCGGGCAAGGACGATCTGTATCGCGCCGACGTCCGAGCCGTCGTCGACGCCGCCGGCGGCAAGCCCGTCAAGGTGATCCTGGAGTGTCACCATCTGACCGACGCCGAAATTGTCCACGCCTGCGAATTGTGCGTCGAGGCGGGCGCGTCGTTCGTCAAGACCGGCACGGGCTGGGCGCCGTCCGGGGCGACGCTCGAGAACGTCAAGCTGATGAAAGACACCGTGGGCGACCGCTGCCAGGTCAAAGCGGCTGGCGGGGTGCGGGCGCTGGCGACGCTGCAGGCGATGCATCGCCTGGGCGCGACACGGTTCGGCATCGGTCTGGGTACGGCCAGGACGATTCTGGAAGGCCTGCCCGCCGACGACGCCTCCGACACCTACTGATCGACCCGAGGGGCAGGCGACAGCGCATGAGCATCGTTCTGGCGTACGATTTCGGCACGGGCGGCATCAAAGCGTCGTTGTATGAGCCTACGGGCCAGTGTCTGGCCTCGCACGCAGCCACCTACGAAACACATTACCCCAACCCGGGCTGGCACGAGCAGGACCCTCAGGCCTGGTGGGCCGCCACCGTTGAAGCCACGCGCCTGCTGCTGGCGGAGTGGGGCGGTTCGGCCGACGCTATTGCCGCGATCGGTCTGTCGGGCCATTCGCTGGGCGTTGTCCCTTTGGATGGCAAGGGCAAGTTACTCCGCAAGCACGCGTTGATCTGGTCGGACTCCCGTCCGGACACGCAGCCGGCGGAACTGTTCGAGACGATCCCCGAGGAGCGGTGGTACCTGACCACGGGCAACGGCTTCCCGG
>CAYRZU010000137.1:0-4568 GCA_964428895.1 uncultured Planctomycetaceae bacterium | reverse complement strand
CGTCACAACATCGACTGGATGGTCTCGCCGCTGTGCTGCGGGCACTTCACCTACCGCTGCCCGTCCGAGGACGACTTCCGCTGGCAGGTCGGCACGGCGCTGGCCCACGGGGCCAAGGGCTTCTGCTGGTTCCTGCTCGGGATCGGCATGGGCTACCAGAACTACCGCCTGAGCCCCATCGACGAGCACGGACAGCGCACCGACACGTTCCATTCGATCAGCCGCATCAACCGGACGACCCAGGCCCTGTACGGCCCGCTGGTGATGAACCTGACGCTGCGAAACGTCTGGCACCAGGGGAAGGGCTACGGCGGCTTCGAGCCGTTCCACGATTCGCGCCTCCTCAAGTGGGCCAAGTCCGACACGCCGCTGATTCTCAGCGAGTTCGTCGACCCCAAGGGCCGTGAGTACTTCTCGGTGTGCAACAACTCGCAGACCGACTCGTGCATGGCCACGCTGGCCTTCCGCGGCCGGCCGACGATCTACAAGGCCTCCGGCGGCGGCGAAGGCCTCGCCAAGAGCCAGACCAAAGGCGACATCACCGGCACCTTCTCGTGGCTCGCACCCGGTCAGATCGACTTCTTCCGCATCGACTACGCCGGCAAGCGCCCCAAGGTCCCCCACATCTCCAAGGGCGTCGGCCCCGGCGAGCAGGTCCTCATCGGCGAAGTCAAGTAATCCCGAATCGCTCACCCCGCGCGGCGGATTTCCCAATCCGCCGCGCTTCTTTTTCCGGTAGAATCCCGCGATGCTTACAGGGACGATCTTCGACATTAAGGAGTTCGCCGTTCATGACGGGCCGGGGATACGGACCACCGTGTTCCTGAAGGGCTGTCCGTTGCGGTGTGTGTGGTGTCAGAACCCCGAAGGCCTCTTGCCGGGCCCGCAGGTGATGACCAGCCCGGTCGGCCAGCGCACCGTGGGCACCGAGTATACGTCCAAGGAGTTGGCCGGGATCCTCAACAGCCAAGCCGACATCCTGCGGCGCAACGAAGGCGGCGTGACGTTCTCCGGCGGCGAGCCGCTCATGCAGGCCCGCTTCCTGGCCGAGGTCATCGACCAACTCGACGACCTCCACACGCTGCTGGATACCTCCGGCTACGCCACCGAGCAGGACTTCCGGCTGATCGCGTCCAAGGTCGATTTGGTCTACTTCGACGTGAAGATCATCGACTCGGCCGACCTGCAGCAATACGCCGGCGTCGACAGCACCATGATCCTCAACAACATCCGCCTGCTGGGCCAGCTCGATACCCCCTTCGTGGTCCGCGTGCCGCTCGTGCCGGGCGTGACCGACACTAACGCCAACCTGACGGCCATCGCCGAGACCGTCCGAGGCCTAAATGGCCTCCAGCGGGTCGACCTTCTGCCCTATAATAGGGCTGCAGGCGGGAAGTATAAGGCCTGCGGCATGGCGTTCATCGTTGACTACGATGAAGCCCAGGAGGTCAACGCCAATGCCGAAATTTTCCGCAATCTAGGCATTGACGTACGCGTGGCGTGACGATATGTATTAAAGTAGTACTTCTTTAAGAGAGTTACCTAATAGCCTGCCCTCAAAGGAGAAGGCGATGAACGAACGCCTTGAGGCCATGAAGGCTCGCGTCCGCGATCGCGAGCATGCCCAGTTCCGACAGGACACCGTCGTCGAACCGGATAACGAGCGGTACGAGCGCGAGTCTGTCAGTTGGCACCGCCGCATGAGCGACTGCTTCCGGCTCTTGCTGGAAGCGGAAACGCCGCTGATCCTCGACGACGAGCGCATCGTCTTTACGCGCACGATCAAAGACACGATTAATCCCATGGAGCCGCCCGAATGCCGCGCCGCCCGCGAAGAGGGCAACGGTTCGGTGGGCGTGGGCAATATCTCCGTGGACTGGGACATGGCCGTCGCGCAAGGCCTGCTGAAGCGGCGCGAGTTCGCCGCGGCCTCTTTGGCGCGCATGGCCGACGACCCCGAGGCCGTCGAAGCCATGACCGCCTGCATCGAGACCATCGACGCCGCGCTCGACCTGGCCAAGCGCTACGCCGATGAGGCCCGCCGCATTGGCCGCGACGACCTGGCCGAGATGCTCGACCACGTACCGGCCAACCCGCCCCGGACTTTCCACGAGGCCCTGCAGAGCTTCAAGTTCATGCACTCGCTGACCTGGCTACAGCCGACCGCCCACATCACGCTCGGCCGCTTCGACCAGTTCATGCTCGGCTACTACGAGGCCGACCTCGCCGCCGGGCGCATCACCGAAGAGGACGCTCACGACCTGCTGTGCGAGCTGTTCATCAGCTTCAACAAGGACAACGACCTCTACCCCGGCGTGCAGCAAGGCGACAACGGCCAATCGATCATGCTGGGCGGCGTCAAGCCGGCTGACGGCTCGTGCGCGGTCAACGCCCTAACGTACCTGATCATGCGGGTCAGCCACGACGTCAACATGATCGACCCCAAGATCAACCTCCGCGTCGACAAGGACACGGAGATGGACCTGCTGATCGAGGCGGCCAAGCTCACGCGACGTGGGCTGGGCTTCCCGCAGTACGCCAATGACGACGTGGAGATCCAGTCGCTGGTCAACGCCGGCTACGACATCGAAGACGCCCGCGACTACGTGGTGGCCGCCTGTTGGGAGTTCATCATCCCCGGCGTGGCCGTTGACGTGCCGAACATCAACGCCGTGAACTTCCTGGCCGCCGCCGACGTGGCGATCCGGGAAGGCCTCGCGGAAATGGACGACTTCGACGGCATCATGGACCGCGCCCGCGACCACATCTTCGGCCAGGTCGACACCTACGTCGACAGCTGGCGGAAGTGGAAGCTCTACCACCCGTTCCCCTGGTACACGGTGCTGATGACCGATTGCCTCGAGCGCGGGCTCGACGCCAACCGCGGCGGCGCTAAGTACTACAACTGCGGCATCCACGGGTCGGGCTCAGCCAACGGGGCCGACGCACTGGCGGCCGTCAAGACATTCGTGTTCGAAGACGGTTCAATCGAACGCGGCGACCTGATGACGGCGCTGGTGACCAACTTCGAAAACGACGAGCCCATGCGCCTCAAGCTCCTCAACGAAGGCCCCAAGGTCGGCAACAACGACGACTATGTCGATTCGATCCTGGTCAAACTCTTTGACGACTTCGCCGACGCGTGCGAATCTCACAAGACCGACATCGGCCGATCGACGGTCGTACGGCCGGGCACGGGCTCAGCCATGTATTACGTATCGTTAGTCCGGTGCGATCAGTCGGAGATGATGGAGCCGGTCGTGGCCGGCGCCTCAGCCGACGGCCGTCACAAGCACGACTTCATCGGCTCATCGCTGGCCCCCTCCCCCGGCGTGCAGATCCGCGGGCCGGTCAGCGTCCTCCAGAGCTTCGCCAAGATCGACTATTCCCGCATCTGTAACGGCGGCCCGATCACCATGGAACTAGCCGACAGCGTCTTTAGAGACGAGGAAGCCATCCGCAAGGTAGCCATGCTGATCCGCACCTTCGCCGAGATCGGCTGTCAGCAGTTGCAGATCAACACGCTGAACGTGGACACCCTCCACGACGCCAAGAAACACCCCGAGCAGCACAAGAACCTCATCGTCCGCGTCTGGGGTTGGTCCGGCTACTTCTGTGAACTCGACGAACCCTACCAAGACCACATCATCGGCCGACACATGCTGACGATGTAGTCATGTAGGCGGGGTGCTTGGCGCCCACGCGAAACCACAAAGGGTGGTGGGTTCCCCAACCCACCGCCCTTTCTTGTCGAGCCGCGAAGCGGCGTCACCTGCCTGCCGGCAGGCAGGTTCGTTAGCCCAGGGCGCCGCCGCGAGCCCGTCGAACGGCAAGCCCTGGGTCACCCCTCCCCCAACAAGAGCCCTGAAGGGGCGAAACATGTCTCTGTTGGGGCGTCGTCTGATATTGCCCTTGCGTACAGTTCCTCTTGGTCTGATGATCACTACTCGACCGCTTGAAACGAGGGATGGGCCTATGCCTCTTAGTTGGAACGAGATTCGCGACCGCGCCATTGCCTTCACCCGTGAGTGGAAGGACGAATCGCGAGAACACGCCGAGGCCAAGAGCTTCTGGGACGCGTTCTTCCACGTATTCGGCATGTCTCGCCGCCGATTGGCCGGTTTCGAAGTCCCCGTCAAGATTCGCGAGCAGAAGCTTGGATTTGTTGACCTGCTCTGGAAAGGTGTTCTACTCGTCGAGCACAAGTCCCGAGGCGAGGACCTGCAAAGCGCCTACGAGCAGGCCAAGGGGTATTTCCCGGGTCTCAAGGAAGACGAACTGCCCCGCTACGTGCTCGTCTCAGACTTCGCCCGTTTTCGACTGCACGATCTCGACCAAGGCGAGAAGGTCGAGTTTCCCATTGAAGACCTTCATGCCGAAATCGAGCGCTTCGGATTCATCGCCGGGTACACACAGCACACGTTCGAGGATGAAGCTCCGATCAACATCATCGCCGCGGAGAAGATAGGCAAGATCCACGACGCCCTGTTTGAAAGCGGCTATCGCGGACACGATCTGGAGCGGCTTCTGGTCCGTTTACTGTTCTGCCTCTTCGCGGACGACACCGG
>CAYRZU010000136.1:0-4812 GCA_964428895.1 uncultured Planctomycetaceae bacterium | reverse complement strand
AGGTGAACTTCGTGACGATCGAGTTCTCGTAGATGTACTCATACGGGTGATAGCCGCCCACCCACACGCCGCGGTTGGACTGAACCTGCCAGGCCGCGTAGTGCTCGTAGCGGGAGACCTCGCCGTGGAACATGTTCCACTCACCCCAGTTGGCGGCGGCGAAGCGGTCGTACATCTTGTCGGTGATGTCGACGGTTTCGCCCTGACCGTTGGGGCCGGAGTAGGTCGGGCCGTTGTCCCACAGGAACGTGGTGCCCTCGACCACGGAGGTGTTCCACCAGGCGCCGATGTGGTAGCCGATGGCGGGCGCCCAGTTGGGGGCATAGCCGCCGGTGCCCTGATCGTGGCCGTAGTTGCTGTTGTTGTTATTGACCAGGCACCACAGGGTCACGGTGTCACCGGCCTGGGCGGTCACCAGGGTGCTGGACTCGTCGGTGGGCGACCAATAGATGATCGACTTGGCGTTCGAATCGTCGAACCCCGCCTCCGCCGGCGCTACGCACGCTGCCGCCACGATACATGCAACCGTAATCGCTTTCAGAGTCATCGGTGTTCCTTCCTGTTATGGGCCGATCGCGCGGCGCGCGGCCATTCCGTACCCACTCCGCTCAGCCCGCCGCCCCACGCGGCACGGCGGCGAACCATCTCATCCGCAGGCCCGCGGCGCCTAGCGCCTGGGCCGTCTCAACAGCGCCAGACCGCCAGCGGCGACCAGGCCGATCGTCAACGGCTCGGGAACGGCGCCGGTGACGACCGAGCCGAACGTGCCCTTGAGGATCTGCAAGTCGGTGGCGTTGACCACCGTGTCGCAGTTGGCGTTGCCGGCGGCATAGCCGACGCCGGTGGTGCCGAAGCTGCCCTTCATGAGCTGCAGGTCGGTGGCGTTGACAACACCGTCGAGGTTGAAATCACCTTGATAGGTGCCGTTGCCGTCGGGCGTGCCGTCGTCGTCGGTGTCGTACTCGATGAGGGTCTCAATGTGGTAGACCATGTCATCTTCGTCGACCACACCGTCGTCGTTGACGTCGTAGGGATCCAGGTCGCCGCCCATGTTGGCGCAGAGGATGTCGACGTCGTCGGCGTCCACGTCGCCGTCTTGGTCGAAGTCGCCGGGATCGAACAGGCCGACCACGTTGATGGTCAACTGGTAGGGATCGCCGTCGCCGATTTCATCCCACCACTGGGTGTAGCCATAGGCATGCACGCCGATGAACCGCCCGCCGAGGGTGGTCTCACCCAGGGGCGCATCCGGCCGGATAGGAATGTGGTAAGCGTTGACGGCCATGCCTTCATAAGCCCACATGTAATTGAAGTAGAAGTCCAACTTCAGATAGTGGTTGTACTGTGGGGTCGAGTAGTCCGGGGCAGCGCCGTAGTTGTGGCCCGGCGGGTTGGTCACGTGCGAGCCAAAGCCCGGGTCGGGGTCGCCGTAGCTGGGGGTCACGTAGGCCGTGCCGTCGCCCGAGCCGGGGTTGGCGATCACAGCCGTATCCCACCATAGCTCGGTGCGGATCTGGCCAAGACCTTGCCAACTGCCGCCGTTGTTGTTGCCGACGTGCCAGACGGTGACGGTGTCACCGGGACTGGCTTCAATGTAGCCGTCGTAAGGATCGCCAAACTCGTCCTGCCAGAACCACATGTGCCCGTTGGGCACGATGTCGGCCCCGGCGCCCATGGCGACCGCGAACAGCACGGCTGCTGCGAGCATTCGTTTCATCAGGCCGCTCTCCTTGTTGATAGACTCCCACCAGCGGGAGGTCGATGTGCGTTTCCGGTAAAAGGTAAACGGACGGCTCGGTCGACGAGCCGTCCGTTTGCGCAACTTGCCATTTGTAGTTGGTCGTCCCTGCAGATTACTTCCGACGACGACGCAACACAGCGGCGAGGCCGCCCAGAGCAACCAGGCCCATGGTGGCCGGTTCCGGCACGATGTTGATGGTCAACGCCACGTCGGTCGCATACCCCACCGACCGCTCGCCGGACATGTAGACGCCACCCCACAGCACGCCCAGATACTTCTGGCCGACGACCGTCTCGCCCAGAGGAGCATCGGGACGAATGGGGATGTCGAAACCGACGACGTTCATGTCGTCGTAGGTCCACATGTACTGAGCCCAGAAATCGAGCTTCAGATAGTGGTTGTACTGCGGGGTGGACCAGTCCTGGGCGGCCGCATAGTTGAGGCCTGGGGGATTGGTCACTTCCGATCCCCAATAGCCCCATGGCGAGGCCGCGTCTTCATAGAACTGCGTGACGTAGGTGAGGCCGTCGCCCGAACCGGGGTTGGCGATCACAGCCGTATCCCACCAGATCTCCGTACGGATCTGATCGAGGCCCTGCCAGAACGGGTTGTGGTTGACCTCAAAATAGACACGAACCGTGTCGCCCGGCGCCGCTTCGACATAACCGTCGACCGCATCGCCGAACCCATCCCGCCACATCGGGAGGATCGTGTCGCCGATGATCGCCGCTCGAGCCTGGTACGACCAAGCCACACAGACGATCACCAGAGCAAGCACTGCCAATGTTCTCTTCATAACCAATCTCCTTCTACCTCGTGAAGACGTGTTTCTCCAACACCCACCTACCTCACCCTACTCCTGAACCCTCGCACAAGAGAAGAGATCCTAGATCAGAGTGTTCCTGAAAACCATTACGTTGTTAGAACTGACGTGACGGGCCTCGCATCACTTCGCGTAGTCTGCCACGAACAATATATTACACCGATCTTACGGGCTATTCAATTAAACACTTATTAAACTGTAGATTACATCAAAACGCGCCCTCGTGGGCCATCTTTACACAGGCCGTTATTTTTCCAAAAGTTGCGAAAACCCGGTCCGTAAATATCAGACTATTTTTGTACCTATATTACGCTTTTTTTCAGATCTTCCCATAACATCGCCCGTTTCCTTTCGCGCCCGGGTCGGGCAATGCCGATCAATAGGGCATCTGCTGCACGGAGCAATCCCTCCTTGGTGAGGCCGTGCGGGTAGTGGTAGAATCGCGATGGAATGACGGCATGGTCGCGGCTCGGCCGTCAGGAAGGCCGAACGCGGCCGCCGACAATCCTCCTCATACAGGCAAGCACTATGAAACGACTCCTTGTCATCGTCGTTGTTCTAGTCGCGGCGGCATTAGTGGTGGGCGCTTGGTGGTTGGCCGGGCGCCAGCCGGAAACCATCACGGGCGTGATGGCTGTCGGCGTGGCTGCCGACCCCGACCAGGAGGAAGTGCTGGAGTTCAGGATGATCGAGGTCGCCGAGGTCCAGCCTCCTACCGATGAGGCTGCCGCGGCAGAGACTGCCGACGAGGCGGCGGAAGAAATTGCTGATGCCGACGAAGAGGAAGTGCTTCAGTTCGAGATGATCGAAGTCGCCGAGGTCCAACCCCCGGCCGACGAGGCCGCCGAAGAAGCGGTTGAGGAGGTCGCCGAAGAAGTCGTCGAAGAACCGGCCGCTCCGGCCGAAACTCCCGTCCCGCCTGTCCTGCAGTTCACCATGACCACACTGGACGGCCGTCAAAAAGACCTGGCCGACTACCAAGGCAAGGTGCTGCTGGTCGTCAACACCGCCAGCCAGTGCGGCTTCACCGGCCAATACGCCGGCCTCCAGCAACTGCACGAACGGTTCGCCCAGCAGGGGTTGGTGGTGATGGGTTTCCCGGCCAACAACTTCGGCAGCCAGGAACCGGGCTCGGACCCGCAGATCGCCCAATTCTGCAAAGCCAACTTCGGCGTGACGTTTGACATGTTTTCGAAGATCTCCGTCGCCGGAGCCGACCGCCACGCGTTCTATAACGTCCTGACGGCTGCGCCGGCTCCGCCGGTCGGCGCCGCCGGCGTCCGCTGGAACTTCGAAAAGTTCCTCATCGCCCGCGACGGCACAATCATCGGCCACTACCCCAGCCAAGTCGACCCATCAGCCCTGGCCGGCCCCATCCAGCAAGAACTAGGCAAGTGAGCGCGGGACCGCCCGCCTGCCATGGTGTGGCCTACCGCGCGGCGGGTGAGCATTCCTGCCTCACATGGCTGGACAAGTCCTGACTCTACACCCTCGGCATCGGCCCGGGGTAGTGGGCCGGCTTTCAGGGCACTTCCTTCTCTGTCGGTCATGGAGCCCAATCGCCCCAGAGCCGAGCCGGGTCGAAACTGTTGCCCAAGGATTCCGATACCCACCATTCATCAGCATCGTTGCGCCCAATGATGTCCGCTAGGTCCCCACCGTCGAACCGTCCGACCTGAACATCTTGCCAGTCAGTACCCGTCGACCAGAGGCCCCAGAACCGGGCCTTGTCGAACTTGCCGTCCGTCGGGTCTGCCAATGACGTCCACCAACTGCCGTTATCATTGCGGCCGACAATGTCCGCGTAATTGTCGTCATTGAAGAGCCCGATTCTCACATCATGCCAGTCGGTATTGGTCTTCCAACTTCCCCAGAAGCGGCTCTGTTCAAATCTGTTGCCCGCGGTGTTAGCGAGGGATACCCACCAGCGACCGGCATCGTTTCGCCCGGCAACGTCGTCTCTCCCATCACCATTGAAATCGCCGACCTGTACGTCGTTCCAGTCGGAGCTGGTCTTCCATTTCCCCCAGAATCGACTGCGCTGGAATCGATTGCCATTGACGTTGGCGGCGGATACCCACCAGGCGCCGCCGTCGTTACGGCCGGCTATGTCGTCCTTGCCGTCCGCATTGAAGTCCCCGATCTGCACATCATGCCAGTCGGTATTGGTCTTCCATCTGCCCCAGAAACGGGAGGTTTCGATTCGAGGCCCTGAAGCCTGCGCCAACGACGCCCCCCAACCGAAGCG
>CAYRZU010000135.1:0-5057 GCA_964428895.1 uncultured Planctomycetaceae bacterium | reverse complement strand
GGCGGCATGGGCCTGCGACACGATGACTACCTCAAGTTCCGCCAGACCTTCGAGGAAGGCGGCGTGCTGGGCCGGACCATTATGTTCATCCACACCGCGGCGGACCCGGTGGTGGAATGCTTGCTCGTGCCGGACCTGGCTCTGGCTGTCGGCGAGCAATTCGCCCTGGAAGGCAAGCGCGTGCTGGTGCTGCTGACGGACATGACGGCCTTTTCCGACGCGCTCAAGGAAATCGCCATCATCATGGAGCAGATTCCCTCGAACCGCGGCTATCCGGGCGACCTTTACACGCAGCTCGCCCGTCGGTATGAAAAGGCCGTCGACTTCGATGAGGCCGGCTCGATGACGCTGCTGACCTGTGTAACCATGCCGGGCGACGACGTCACCCACCCCGTCCCCGACAACACCGGCTATATTACCGAAGGTCAGTTCTACCTACGCAACGGCCGCATCGAGCCATTCGGCTCGCTGAGCCGTCTGAAGCAGCAAGTCAACGGCGACACGCGCGACGACCACCGCGCCCTGATGAACGCCTGCATTCAGCTCTACGCTCTGTGCCGTGAATCCCGCGAGAAACGCGACATGGGCTTTGAGGTCTCCCCCTGGGACAAACGGCTGCTCAAGTATGGCGAGCTGTTCGAAGACCAAATCATGAACCTCAGCGTCAACATCCCTCTGTTCGACGCCCTCGACCGCTGCTGGGAGATCATGGCTGAGTGCTTCGAACCGGAAGAGGTCGGCATCCGCCGAAATATCATTGACGCACATTGGCCCAAGACGACGGCCAACGCCTAGACGCACCAACCAACAATGGCGAAAAAGATTCGGTTAACGAGGCCTGAGCTAAAGCTGCAACGCGACTCGCTGCAGCGATACGAGCGTTACCTGCCGACGCTGAAGCTCAAGCAGCAGCAGTTGCAGCTATCGTTGCGACAAGTAGCTGCCGCGCGCCGCGAGGCCGAGGCGCTCCTCAAGAGGGCCACTGACACCTTTGAGCCGTATCAGGCCATCCTCAACGATGTCGCCGGGGTCAACGTGCGTGAGTTGGCCAAGCCCACTGACATCCGGACCGGCAGCGAGAACATCGCCGGTGTTAACGTGCCTGTTTTCGAGTCGCTCGAGTTCCCGACGGTCAGTTACAGCCTGTTCGCGACGCCGGCCTGGGTGGACGCCACCATCGCGGATCTGCGCACCGTGACGCAACGACGCGTGGAGATGGACATCGTCGACCAACGCGCCACGCTGCTGCAGCGCGAGCTGACCAAGATCATCCAGCGGGTCAACCTGTTCGAGAAGGTCAAGATTCCCGAAGCGCAGGAAGCGATCCGGCGAATTCGGATTCGCCTGGGCGATGAAATGACCGCCGGCGTCGGTCGCGCCAAGATCGCCAAGGGCAAGCTGGTCGGCGCCTCTCACGAGAGCGACGACCCCAACGAGCCCCATGACGTCATGGTGCCCGACTTGGATCAACAGGAGTCCGTAGACACATGATCGTTCCGATGCAAAAGGTCTACTTGGTCGGGCGAAAGACCGACCACGATCAGTTGCTCGACGCCCTGGGCCGCCTGGGCGTGATGCACTTGGTGCCGATCGACCCCGCCCAGGCCGTCGTCGATGAGCAAACCGCCCAGGCGATCGACCACGCCGAGCGAGCGATCCAGATTCTGTCGCCCCTGATGCCGGCCGAGAATGCGCCAGACCTGTCGGCCGAAGCCGCCATCGAAGAGACCATCGAGCTTTACCACGAATCGACCGAAGCCCACACGCACTTGGATGTGCTCCACCGCCAGATCGCTGAGATGGCCCCTTGGGGCGATGTCCGCCGTGATCAGTTCGACCGGCTGCGCGACGATGGCTTCCAGATCACCTTTGCCGTCGTGCCGGTCAAGGACCTCCACCTCGTCGAGGCCGACCTGGTTCAGCCCATCGGCAAGCGGTTCAGCCGCAGCCAGTGGGTGGCCGCCCTGTCACGCGATGGCGAAATCACACTGCCGCCGTCGGCCACCATCGAACCTATTCCGCCGCGAGATCGGCCCTCTCTCACGGCCGAGGCCAAGGTCGTCGACGAACGCCTCCGGGCTATCAACGCGCGGCTATCTGAACTGGCCCACACGTTGGGCGCCATACATCACTACAGCAACCACCTGGCGACCGACGCGCAGACGATCGTTGCTTCGCGCGGCGCGATGGTCGGGCAGAATCTCCTGGCACTGCAAGGGTGGGCCCCCGCCGATGAAACCGACCAACTGGTCAGCAAGCTGGCCGATTGCGGCCTGGACGTCGCCGTCGAGACCCGCGAGGCCACCGAAGATGAAACACCCCCCACCCTCATCCGCTATCCCCGTTGGGCCCAGCCCATCAAGGGCCTGTTTGACGTGCTCGGTACGGTGGTCGGTTACGATGAGTTCGATATCGGTGGCGCCTTCATGTTGGCCTTGCCGATCTTCGCAGCCATGCTGATCGGCGACGGCGGCTACGGCGCTGTCATGCTGCTAGGTCTGGGCCTGGGCTACAAGAAGATCGCTCCCAAGCTCGGGCGTCAGTTCACTCAGTTGCTCATCATCGTGGGCGCTACCACGTTGATCTGGGGATTTCTGTCCGGCAGCTTCTTTGGCACGACCGTCTTCAAGAATCCGGTGATCCCGGTGAACATGACCCAGCAGTCGCGCGATATGATCATGACGCTCAGCTTCTACATCGGAGCAATTCACCTGAGTTTGGCCCAGTTGTGGCAGGCGATGCGTCTGTTCCCAAACATCCAGTTCCTCAACAAGGTCGGCTGGGCCGGGTTCATCTGGGGCATGCTGGGCGTGGTCCAATGGCTGGTGCTCAGACAGGCGTCGCCTTTCGCCCCCCTCAACGCCTACGCCTTCCTCTTGATGGGCGGCGGCGTGCTGGCCATTGTGTTTGCCCACCCCAGTCGCAACCTGCCGAAGATGCTGGGACTGGGGATCGCATCGTTTCCGTTGGCCGGCATTTCGGCTTTCTCGGATGTCACCAGCTACGTTCGCCTGATGGCGGTGGGGTTGGCCAGCGGCGTGCTGGCAACGAGCTTCACCAACTTGGCGTTGGGCATCAAGTTCTTGCCGGCAACGATTCTGGTTCTCATTCTCGGGCACACGTTGAACTTCGCGTTGTGCCTGATCGCTTTGTTCGCGCACGGCGTGCGTTTGAACATGTTAGAGTTCTGCAACAACCTTGGTATGCAGTGGACGGGGTACGCCTACCAGCCCTTCACCAGCTACCGTAGACAGGAGATTCGCGCATGATTACCACACCACCCACGGGCGTTTTGGCGATGGGTTGGCCCTTCCTCAGCCAGATCGGCGCCGCATTGGCATTGGGGTTGGCCGCCATCGGCAGTGCGGTCGGCATCGGGATGGCCGGCAAGGCCGCCGCCGGCGCTTGGGCCAAAGAGGCCAAGGCCGGTCAGAACCTTCGCTTCACCTACGTGATTCTGCTGGGCC
Source organism: uncultured Planctomycetaceae bacterium (assembly GCA_964428895.1). Classification (GTDB taxonomy): domain Bacteria; phylum Planctomycetota; class Phycisphaerae; order SM23-33; family SM23-33; genus HyVt-337. Next base: position 1,590 of record CAYRZU010000135.1, on the reverse strand, counting down.
TGCCGCTCAGTCAGACGCTCTACGCCTTCATCGTCATGCAGAACATGGGCTCAGTCCTGACCGAAAACGCCTCCCTGGCCGTGAACAACGTTGGGCTGATGCTGGGCATCGGCCTGGCGTGCGGCATTGCCGAAATGTTCTCGGCCTGGATGCAAGGCCTGATCGGCGCTGCCGGCATTCGCGCCATCAGCGAAGGCCAAGGCAAGGGCTTCGCCTTCATCATCATCGCGATGGGCATCGTCGAGACCGTCGGCATCTTCGCGATGGTGTTCCTGATGGGAATGATCCCTCAGGCCGCCGAAGCCGCTGAAGAAGTGGTCGAGCCGGCCGCGGCGGCGATCGATCCGTTGAAATTCCTGATCGGCTAGTCGCCCCCGACAACCTGATGCACAACAAAGCCGCCCGTTGCTCTGGGAGCAGCGGGCGGTTGTTTGTTTGCGGGGAGGACGGGGCCTTTAGTCTCGGGCGGCCAACGAGGGTTTGGGTTGCCGCCAGTGATTGCGGAAGAAGTCCATGGCCACGTCCGGCCGGCGCTCGTGCCCGATCCCGGGGATCACGGCCGTGGAGACCCGGAAGCCCTCCTGCTGCAGATACGAGATACCGCTGCGCGACTGGGCCTGAATGGTTCCCGGATCGTGGGCGCCGTAATAAATCAACACATCGATGTTGGTCGCCTCCGGTGGGTACCATCCGGCGATATTGCCCTCATTGAAATTGCAGCTGCGTGCGACGATCGCGCTGAACATTTCCGGATGACGCAGCCCCACGAAGTACGCCGGAAAGCCGCCGCCGGAGAAGCCCGTGATCATGATGTTCGCCAGGTCGATGTTATACCGATAGCCAAGCTGGCAAATGATGCTGAGGATGCGTTTCTCGTTGTCGAGCATCCCCACCACCGGGCCATCGCCCAAGATGCCGTCCGTGCCGATCATTTCCGGCGCGATGATGATGCAGTCGTTCTCTTCGCCCAGCATCTTCCATTCGCGAATGTGATGCTCGGCGATATCGAACGGCGGCGTGCCGTGACAGGTCACCACAATCGGCAACGGACGATTGTGGTCATAGGTAACCGGCACGAACAACCAATAGCCGGTACCGGTAACCGGATTGACCTCGTGTTGCTGTCGCACCTGCGTATTCTGCGGCTGCGTCACCGCGCAACCGGCCGTCAACAACACCAGCACACATACACCAACGATTCTAAGCATGTTGGATTCTCCTGAGTGATTTGCGTTGGCCCCACGCTGAGGCGGAAGTATACCAGACGCACCCGGCAACAGCAAGCGTGTCTGCACGGGGCACCGATGTGCGCTCGGCGCGACGCTTGCGCGCCATAACGCGCGCATGTCGCATTACAACAAACAAAGCGCGCGGAATAATTCTTCATGTTAGCGCTTGCACGTGATGCGCAATGACGGGTAAAAAAATGTTCACCATGCTGCAAAGAAACAAGTAAACAACTTTCGCAACCATTCAACGCCCTCGAGAGGAGGTGATTCCAACATGGCAAAGAAGAAAGCGAAGAAGAAAGTCGCCAAGAAGAAAGTAGCGAAGAAGAAGGTGGCCAAGAAGAAGAAGGTCGCCAAGAAG
>CAYRZU010000134.1:0-5109 GCA_964428895.1 uncultured Planctomycetaceae bacterium | reverse complement strand
GGCTGCCACTCCGCCCGTCAGGCCTCCTGGGACAATACGCAGATAGAGATATAATTCTTGTTCATTACAGGACCTTTCGGCATCGGCTAATGCCCACTAGAATAGTCGCGGATTCCGGCGCCCTCCGACGCCGATCGGCCGCCGAGACACTTGAGTTAGAAAGGGAAGACGCCATGACTCGTACCTTACTGACCCTGACCGTTCTGCTTACCTTCCTCGTCATGCCCGGCTGTAACGGCCAAGAGGAGACCGTCCCCGACGCCGCCGACACCACCGAATCCGCCGAAGACGAAGCGAAGACTCCCGGTGAGAAGCTCGATGACCTGGTAACGGGCGTCAAAGAGGACGCCGAAGACTTCGCCGCCGATGTAAGCGAAACGGCTGTTGAAGCCAGCGAGACCGCCGAGGACGCCGCTACCGACCTGGCCGAAGAGACCGTCGACGCTGCCGAGGAAGTCACCGGCAACACCTCCGACGCCGCCGAAGAAGCTGCCGATGAGGCCGAAGAGGACGCCGCAAGAGCCGAAGACGCTGTCGAGGATGCTGCCGGCGAAGCCGACGATGCCGCCTCCGACGGACCCAAGGGCGGGGGCAGGTCCCTCAACTAAGAAGCCAACGTCCCTCAAGAGGCGAACGGTGCTTTCACAATCGCCGTCCGCTTCTTCGGCTACTTCCACCTATCGGTCTGCCCGGCTGCTCGTGGCCGCCGCCAATGAAGTCTGTGGCCAAGCGCGTCGTGGGTGCGGGGCCCTCGCGTCCTTGCCTGGCAACACCTAGGCCGTATAATCCACCGTTCGTACCGTGCCTAACCATTCGCGGCCCTCGGAGTTCCACCGTGCCATCGAGCCCTGTCACGTCCAACGACCGGACCAAGCCCAATCGTCTGCGTCACTGGATCTACCGTCTCGTCCTGGCCACGGTGATCCCGGCGGCGCTGCTTTTCGGCCTGGAAGGCGCGCTGCGACTGGGCGGATACGGACATTCGACGGCATTTCTGGTTCGCACCGATGACGCCTACGAGAGCAACACCCGGTTCGGCTGGCGGTTCTTTCCCAAAGCCGTCAGCCGCGAAGCCACCGCCATTCACCTTCCCGTGGCGAAACCGGCCGGGACCTATCGAATCATCATCCTCGGTGGGTCCGCCGCCCAGGGCGTGCCCGACGGCGCCTACGCGTTCGGCCGATTCCTGGAGGTCATGCTCGCCCAACGGTTCCCATCGGTCCGGTTTGAGGTCGTCAACGCCGCCATGACGGCTGTCAACTCCCACGTCATGCTGCCGGTGGCCCGAGACTGCCGGATCGCCGATCCGGACATGTTCATCGTCTACATGGGCAACAACGAAGTGACCGGGCCTTTCGGGCCCGGGACGGCCTTCCTATCCTTCCAGCCCAACCTCGAACTGATTCGCACGAGCTTGTGGATCAAGAGCACACGGATGGGGCAGTTGGTGGAAGCGACGATGCGTAGCCTCGCCGGGGGCGCCGTCCCGGCCCGCTGGGAAGGCATGGAGATGATGGCCGAGCAGCGTGTTGCTCTGACTGATCCCCGCCTGCCGGCCACGTGGGAGCACTTCGGCCGGAACCTCAGCGACATCTGCCAGATCGCCCACCAGACCGGCGCCCAGGTGGTCCTGTGCACCGTGCCGGTCAACCTCCGACACTGTGCCCCGTTCGCGTCCGTCCATCGGCCGGACCTGAACGCCGAGGAGGCATCGGCCTTTGACGACCTCTACGCCAACGGCATCGAGGCCGACGAGGCCGAAGACTACGAGACGGCCGTCGGCGCCTACCTGGCGGCAACCGAACTGGATGACGGCTTCGCCGACCTTCACTTTCGCCTGGCGCGCAGCTTGCTTGTGTTGGGTCAGACCGAGCAAGCGCACAGCCATTTCAACCTTGCCCGAGAGCACGACGCCCTGCGATTTCGCGCCGATAACGCCATCAACGCTCGGATCCGCCAGACCGCCGACGACGGGGCTGACCGAGGCGTCCGCCTGGTCGACGCCGAGAAAGCCTTCGCCAACAGCGCGCACACGATGGCGCGTTCGCCTGGAGACGAGCTGTTCTACGAGCACGTTCACCTGACTCCCCAAGGCGCCTATGAACTGGCCCGGGCGGTATTCGAAGGCCTCCTGCCGGCCCTGCCGCCGACCGTTTCCGCTCAGGCCGCCGACCTGCCGGTGGCGTCCTTCGAGCAATGCGCCAAGCGATTGGCCTTGACCGGGCCCGACCGTCAGGCCATAGCGGCCTCGATGTGGCGGATGACCCAAGCCCCCCCCTTCACGAACCAACTGAACCACGCCCAAATGCGTCAGCGACTCTTGGCCCGACGAGAGTCGCTCTGGCACGCCCCCTGGCCCACGGAGCGAACGCTGGCGCGCTACGACCGGGCGATCGAGATGGCGCCGAACGACCCTTGGCTGCGCTACAAGGCCGCCCAGGCCTATTTGGTCACCGGAGACATGGCCGCCGCCGAAGCCCATTTGCGAAAGCTACTGGCCGTGACCCCCAATGACCCGCGCGCCCATCTGGGGCTGGGCGTACTTGCTCTGGAACGTTACCGGATCGACCGCAAGGAGGCCTTCCTCGCCCAGGCCGCCCAACACACCCGCCGCTACATGGACTTGTTGGAACATCGCTTCGTGGCGGTCAAGAACGTGGTGGACGGGTACAGCCGTGCGGGGGCCTGCTCGGCCAGGCCGAGATCGTCTGCCGCCAAGCCCTGGCCGAGCGGCCGGACAACACCTCGCTGCTGAATCTGCTGGCCAACACACTATTGAGCCGCCGGCAAGTTCGCCAAGCCCGGCAGGTCGCCGAACACACCGTTGACATTGATGACCGCTACGCCGTCGGGTGGAACACGCTTGGCATGATAGCGCTGACCCAGGGCCTCCCCGCCGAGGCCATCCAGCATCTCTCCAAGGCTGTCGAGTTGGACCCCTACCTATCCGAGGCCTATGCGAACCTGGGCCTGGCCCACCTGCGGGCGGGCGACCCGGATGCGGCCCTGGCCGCCCTGGCCCAGGCCGTCGACCTGACGCCTGATGACCTGGAGACACTCGTCCGCTACGGCCAATTGCTCCAACAACGCCATCGACCCAGCGAGGCCATCCAAGCTTATCGACAGGCGATATTGGTCCGGCCCTCCTTCGTCCCGGCCGCAGCGCGCCTGGTGTGGCTGCTGGCGACTAGCGATGACACCACCGCCCGCGACCCCGCCCAAGCCCTCGACCTGGGAAGGAAGATAGCCCAACTGGCTCCCGATCGGCCGCCCCTGCTGGCCGCCCTGGCCGCCGCCTACGCCGCGACCGGCCAATTCGATGAGGCGCTCCAAACCGCCGACCGGGCCCTGGCGCTGGCCCAAGAGCAAGGCAACGCCGCGCTGGCCCGCAGGATCGAAGGCCACCGCGCCTACTACCAACGGTCCGAGCCCGTACCGGGTCAATCTGCGATCTCCCCGGGCCAGTAGCCCCTCGCCCGCGGCAGGACGGGCCCTGGGAAATCACCCGCGATGGGCCTCCCTAACTCCTCGCCAATCGGGCAGATACTAGAACTTGACCGGCCTCCCGAAGAGGGTACAATCATTGTGGCATTATTACGTTGGTGGGCACATCCGTATGATGAAGGATTGGGGACAAGCAGGTATGGTAACAGGTACGAAGAGGGCCTCCGTCGCTCGTCGTTTAGCGGCGTATTCACTGGCGGCCGGAGTGTCGGCCGGGGCGGCCACCGGCGCCGACGGCGCGATGCTACACTATGACAACGGCGGAGCCGGCTGGTTCGACGCTCGCCCGCACTTCGGCGGCACGACCGGCGGCTACGACATGATCCTGTTCAAGATGGATGGGACCGTGCTGGTCGACGACGCCCAGATCGACCCGACGCTGCCCAACGCCCCGTCCATCGAACTGATGGGCGAGAGCTACAACGGCATCTACCACTGGGGCGACGGCAAGACCCGCGACACCGCCTTCCTGCGGACGCGTAATGCCGGCGTGGTGGGCACGTACTGGAACGACTCCCCCGAGGCTACCAAGCTGAGCGACGGCGCCACCGTGGGCTCCTGCTCCGGCTTCGTAACGGGGGACGTGGGTCTGTACGGTTATGGGTGGTACAGCGTCGTCGGCGGCTTCGGCGGGCGAGGCTATCTGGGCTTCTATCTCGAAGATGGCGCCAGCAATCGTCACTACGGCTGGGCCGACCTCCACGTCAACGGCGCGCGAAATGAGTTCACGCTGCATTCGTTCACGGTCTCGGATACGCCCAACGTCGCGGTAGTAGTCAATGGGTGGGGATGGTCCCATGGCGATTTCAACGGCGACGGCGACATCAACGCCGAAGACGTCCAGTTGCTTTGCGACAACATCGGCGGCGATCCGACCGTCTACGACGTCGACGGCGATTGCGATGTTGACGAGGACGACCTGGTCTATCTGATCGAGAACCTTGTTTGGGTTGATTCCGACGGCGACGGCATCCCCGACGGTAGGGGAACGCGTCAGGCCGACGTAAATTTGGACGGCATCGTCGACGCCACGGACATGACCATCATGGCCCAGAACTTCGGGGACACCGGCAAGAGCTTTGCCGACGGCAACCTCAACTGCGACGATGTCATCAACGGCACGGACCTGGCCATTCTGCAGAGCCACTTCGGCTTCGTCGCCTCGGGGGCGCCCGGGTCCCCGGCAGACGTGCCCGAACCCATCACCTTCAGTCTGCTGGCGCTCGGCGCCATGGGCTTGACTGCCAAGCGACAACTCCGGTAACAGGAGCCAACCATGATCGAACAACGAAAGAAACTCAGCACCCGTTTGGCGGCCTACTCTCTGGCGGCCGGGGTCGCGGCCGTGTCCGGCCAGGTCGTCAACGCCGGGAGCCTCGTATACAACAACGGCGGCGCCGGTTGGTTCGCCGCCCGTCCGCACTTCGGCGGACAAACCGGCGGCTATGACATGATCCTGTTTAAGCTGGACGGGACCGTCCTGGTCGGGGATGCCGCGATCGACCCGACACTGCCGAATGACTCGTCCATCGAATTCATGGGCGAGAACTATAACGCCCAGTACAACTGGGGCGACGGCAAGAGCCGGGACTCGGCCTTCCTGAG
>CAYRZU010000133.1:0-5182 GCA_964428895.1 uncultured Planctomycetaceae bacterium | reverse complement strand
TCGCCGATGCGCTCGAGCTGGGCCAGGCACACGGCGCCCTGCATCTCGTTCATGCGGTAGTTGTGGCCGAAAGCGAAGTGCCCGCGGGTGGGGATGCCGTTGACGGGTTCGGCCACGTCGGCATCGAGGCCGTAGCGGTACCAGGGCATACCGACGTTGTGGAACAGGACGGCCCGCTTGTACATCTCCGGATCGTCGGTGGCGAAGATGCCGCCTTCGCCGGAAGTCATGTGCTTGGACTGCTGCAGCGAGGCGCACATCACGTCGCCCATCGTGCCGGTCTTCTTGCCATGGTAGAAGGCGTCGTAGGCCTGGGCGCAGTCTTCCAGGACCAGCAGGTTGTGCTTGGCAGCGACGGCCAGGATCTCGTCCATCTGGGCGGGCACGCCGTTGAGGTGGACGACCATGACGGCCTTGGTCTTGGGCGTGATGGCCGCTTCGATGGCCTCGGCGGTGATAATCAGCGTCTTGGGGTCCGTGTCGGCAAAGACCGGAATGCAACCGATCGAGACGACCGGCATCGACACGAAGATCGGCGCCGTCGCGGGGCAGATCACTTCGTCGCCGGGCTCGAGGCCGAGGGCGAACAGGGCGACCTCTTCGGCGTTGGTTCCGCTGGAAACGCCCAGCACGTACTTACGGCCTAGGTGCTTGGCGAACGCATCTTCAAATCGCGAGCAGAACGAGTCGTCGCCCAGCCCGCGCCACAGGGACTGGCTCTCGATGACCTCGGTCAGGTATTGAATGTCCTTCTGTCCAAAACACGTCACAGCCATGATCGTCTCCTAAGAGGGAGTGGGGTTTCAACTCACCGGATCGCCACCCGCACCGGGCCGCGAAGCCGCACAGTATCCGCCGGTCCCCCGCGTACGTCAAGGCCGACGCAGTAGTCGTTCGATCCGTTTGGCGACCTGCTTCGGATCGATGCGAACGTCGAAGGTCGAGACCACGCGCCCCTGCTTGTCGATCAGAATGGTCGTCGGCAAGCGCCAGATGCCGTAGTTGGCGGTCATGTGACCGTAGAGGACGAAGCGCTTCGGAAAGCCCGGAATGTGCGTCCGGTCGCCGTTATCTATGGCAACGCGGAACGGCAGCTCGCGGCCGCCCCAATAGTCCTTTGCGAACATCCTGCAATGACCGTCCAGTTCCTTCCACGTCTTCACGTCATCGTTGTGGATGGCGATGATTTCCAGGCCCTTGGCGTGGTAGGTGTCGTGAAGCTTCATCAGTAGCGGCATGCAGGCGACGCATGGGCCGCAATAGACGCTCCAAAAGTCCAGCACGACGACCTTGCCGCGCAGGGCCTTCATCGTGGTCGGGCCGAACTTGTTCCACCCAACGATGTTCCTAAACTCCGGCGCCCGTTTGCCGATCAGGCGGGCGATGCGATTGGCGGGCAGGTCGATGTCGACGTTGATGCTCTTCTGGCCCGGCTTGATGTTGAGCTTCTTCCAGCCGCTGAAGGTGTCTTCGCTGCCGCCTCGGAGGGTGACCTTGCCCGGCGGCAGGAACAGCTCATATCGCGGCCGGTCGCTGAGGCTCAGGATTGGCCAAAGCTTGCCGATGAGCGCTTCGGCGCGGCCGTCGTGGAGCGTCTGGCCGAGCTTGTCCAGTGAGGTGCTGGTCAGCTTGCCCCGCACGCGTGTCAACGGCTGAAGCGTTAGTTTACCCGACCGCCCGGCCGTGGCGGGAAGAACAGATCGGATCGCTCCGAGCTTTCGCTCTTCATGAATGACCACAATCGGCCAGATCGGTCGGCTCTTGGACGGCTTGCCGGGGATGATCTGGCCCGGCTTCAGTGTGACCGTCCCCCGCTTGCCCGTCCGCGGAACGGGGCCTTTCATGGAGAACATGACCAAGCCGCTGTCCATGGGCGCCGACGGCCGGAAGTCGTCCCACCGGGCGAACCGTGCGATCCGCGCCCCTGCCACCGGCTGGCCGGCCTCATCCATAACCGTCAGCCGCACGCCCCCCTTGGCAACCTTAGCATCTCGCTTCAATTCCAACGGAACCGCTTGCTCTCGAGCCTTCATGTGTGGACCCCTTTCGGTCATCTGTTATCGTCGTCCGCAGGCGGCCGGTCAATCCTTCGGCCCTCAGAAAGAAAGAAGCGCGACGGGACGCAGAGCCCCGCCGCGCTTCGCTTGGACCTATGCGACCGCAGACCACAAGTCGCTCTTGGCTGGGTCACCGATATCCAGTTCATCGAGGATGACCGACACCGGCCAGATCGTGTCGGCCCGGCTGTAAATGACCAACTGGTGCAGCACGTAGCTGAGCGCCTGGATCATGGCCGGCTCGAACGTCTCGGCCGCACTGAAGCCCGTGGCCAAGTGGTAGCGGGTCAGCAGGCGGCGCACCATCTCGAGCCGCTCGTCCTCATCTATCGGCAGGAGCAGCAGACTGGCGACCAGCTTGCCCAGGTCTTCCTGCGGGGCCGCGGCCGTGATCTTGTCCCAATCGATGAAGGCCGAGAACTCTCCGTCGCGCACGGCGATGTTGCCTTCGGTGGGCTCCCGCTGAATCAGCGACGTCAGATTCAGGCGCGGCCGATTCGCCGCAAACACCCGGACACTCTTGACAACCAGTTCACGGACGTCTCCGCCGGCGTCCGCACCGTTCGTCTCCAGCCAGTGCGTGTACCCCTCCACCTCGGCATCAAGCATCTCCGAGAACCGATCGTTGACCTTGTCCGGCGTGGTCGGTGGCACAGAGACATCCTGCGGATCGATCCGCGTCAAGGTCACAGCCGCATCGACGATGTCATCGACCGCCTTCATCCGCGACGGACCGCCCATGTCGCCGATGACGTGCGGCCACGGGTCGCCGGCGAACGTCGTAATCAGCGCCGGCAGACCGAACAATGCGGCATCTTCCTCGGCGCCGATCAACTCCGGCGCCGGGGACACGGTCCGCAGCGCCCGCAAGGCCCTTGCGCTGCGGCGCAGGCCGTCCAACCCGTTCTCCTGCCGCGCCGTCGGCGACAGATCGTAGAACTTCACGCACACATCCAGCCCGAACGTGCGCCGGCCTCGCAGGGCTCGCACGCGTTCGTGCGGAGCGACGGCCAGCGTCTCCAGTGCGTCCACATTGCCGAATCCGTACGTCTGCAGGCCGCCCAGCACACGCTCGTTGGCCTGCGTTCCATCATCTAAAGCAGCAAAACAATAGTCAGTAGGTTCCATGTTTCATTCCTTCCTACTCGTGTTTCGACATGTTCGTTCCGTGATGTCATAGCCATCACCTCCTCTCGAAAGTCTCTTGTCATTCCGCGTGCAAGCAAGTTGCACGCCCTACACAGGTCTATTCCTTCACGCCGTCGGCCAGCCGGTCCAGCGGGAACGGCGGGCGGGCCAGCGGGCGGACGGCTAGGCTCATCAGGGCCAATTCGTTGTCGTCGCCGGCGATGCGGTTGGTGCGGATACGGTCGCAGGTGGTGCAGCGGCGGACGATGGCCCACTCGCCGTCCGGGCGGACCGACACGGCGATCGGCTTCATTGGCCCCTTGCAGCCAAGGCGGCGGTCGCCGATCTGACGGTCCACGTGCAGGCTCCACAGACAGTGCGGACAGTGGTTGCGGTGCTGCGTGCCCGGGGCTTGGCCGCCCGCGACCTGGCCGCAGTGCTCGCATACGAACGCGGGGCCCGGCCCGCGGCGTTCTTGCTTGTGTCTTCGATCTTGTTTCAACCGAATCTCCTCGTACTGAGGGGGTATGCTGGAATCGTTGGCGCCCGAGGGGCGCGACGGTCTCGTGTTGCCCGTATTGGACAGACATGAACGGCCCTTTCGTTCTGGGGGGTCATTGCAGCAGCGACCAGGAGAAGAGACGTTGCCGCCGAGGGGGACGCTACGGGAGAGGAAATGAAAACGGCCGCTCCCGCAGGAGAAGCCGACAAAGCATCAATCAGAGATTCTGCTTAGCTAGGCCGCAGTCCACCGGAGGCGCAACGTCGTGACGAGTTGTCCGTTGATCACTTGCATTAGAACGCCTCTACTTTCTAGGCCGCGGTGCTGATTGGCCGAACGCATTCTACCGCACCGAGCCCATTCTGCAAGCGGCGGACCCAGAAAGTGAGCTGTGTCACTGGCGTTTGCGGCCCGAACGGCGTTTGGCTCGTTGGTGGTAGTGTTTGACCAACCCCGAGCCGAACACCGGGAGTTTCCATAGCAGGTCCGGGATGAACTCGCCGCCGCCGAATCGCAAGCCTTTGTGGATGACACGCGCCACCTGCTTGAAGGTGTAGAACTCCTGGTACAGGCGCCGGCGAAGCTTGCGGAGTTGCTTGATCGAGCAGTGGTCGGAGTAAATCTTGCCGCTCTCGGCGAAATGATAGCTCGGGCTGGCCTTGACGAGTTCTTCCAGCCCGGAATACGGGCTGTTCCGCAACATGGTCAGGGCCAGCGTGTCCACGCCCAGTTCATGGGCGAAGGGCACCATCTGCTCCATCTCCTCGACACTCTCGCCGATGTTACCCAGGATGAAGTAGCCATGCAGCAGCATGGGCCGATCTCGAAGCTCCTTGAAGTATCCGCGGATCTTCTCGGTGTTGAAGCCCTTGCCCATCGACCGCAACGTCTTGTCGTGAGCGGACTCGATCCCCAGCAGCAGCATGACAAAGCCCGCCCGCTGCATCTTGTCCAGAATGCGCGGATGCTTGGCCACCTCCAGCCGTGCGTTGATGACATACTTCTTCCGTATTCCCCGTTCGATGAGCAAATCGCAGATGCGTTCCACACGCTCCATGTCGTGGGTAAACAGGTCGTCGATGAAGATGACGATTTTGGCGTCGATCTCGGCAATTTCGTTGACCACCGATTCCGGCGAGCGGGCGCTCCAGCCGCGTTTTCCCCCCCACGGGTTCCGTGTGAACGAGCAGAACTTGCAGTTAAACGGACAGCCGCGCGAGCTCGACACCGTGTCGATCTCCAGGCCCAGGGGAACTTCCTCGACCGTCAGTTCGTACTTGCACCGGCGCAGCTTACGATTGGGGTAGAACTCCTGGATGGGGCCGTACTCGCGGCTGGGGTTGTGGACAAGCTCGCCGTTCTTGCGGAAGCTCAGCCCCTGGATGCTCTCGAAGGGCTCGCCCTGGCAGAACTCCGCAATCGCTTCCTCGCCGTCACCTCGGAAGATCGCGTCGACGTTGGGAAGCTCCGCCATGAACTGGGCCGGATCCTCCGT
>CAYRZU010000132.1:0-5232 GCA_964428895.1 uncultured Planctomycetaceae bacterium | reverse complement strand
CGGGTGGTACGGAACGGACTTGCTCGCGCCAGAATTCCGCGTCGCGATCCCAATTGACCGAAAAGCAGACCAGGTCCGTATCCGGCCGTATGAAGTCCGTCGTTACGCCCGGGTCATAGCGAAGGTCCACCACCTCAATCCGCTCGGCGAAAGGCTCAATGACAGTGGCGATGTACTCCAGCCCCAACGGCGGCGCGAAACCGGCCGTGCGAAGTTCTCGCCGATACGGGTACACGCAAAGCACGTGCCGAAAGGCGCGTGGCCTTTCCGTTGTTGGGTTGGCTGTGTGCACTCGGGACGCCCTTCTCTTCGGGGCGTAGGATTAAGGACAGGCGTTCCGTCGCCGCGGTAGTCTGGATAGAGACCTCGGGGAGGTCGTTCGGCTCAAATTCTACCGGCTTGGGACCCCGGTTTTCCAACTATTCTCGGATGCCGAGAACACGCTAGCCGGCCAGGGCCTTCAGGTAGGCCTTGACCGCTGCGTCGTACCCCATGCGAAGGGCGTCGGCGATGAGGGCGTGGCCGATGGAGGTCTCCAGGATGTTGGGAACGTCGCGGATGAAGGTCGGAAGGTTGTCGAGGTTCAGATCGTGCCCAGCGTTGAGGCCCAGGCCGCACTCGGTGGCCTTGGTGGCGGCCGCGGCAAAGCGATCGATCTGCTCGGCCGCATCCCCGGCGGCAAAGGCAGCCGCGTAGGGCTCGGTGTAAAGCTCGATGCGGTCGGCCCCAAGGTCGCCGGCCCGGGCGATCTGCTCGCAGTCGGCATCCATGAACAGGCTGCTGCGAATGCCGAGGTCCTTCAGTTCAGCCAGGACGGGCACGAGCCGGCCGCCGTCCTTGGCAAGGTCCCAGCCGTGGTCGGAGGTGAATTGACCGGGCGTGTCCGGCACCATAGTGCACTGGGCGGGCCGGGTCTTGCGGATGATGTTCAGAAAGCCCGGGTATCCCTCCCCCTCTTCGGCAAAGGGGTTGCCTTCGATGTTGAACTCGACCGTCAGCATCGCAGCCAAGTCATCCACGTCGCTCGGCCGAATGTGCCGCTGGTCCGGCCGCGGATGAACGGTAATACCGTCCGAGCCCGCATCAATACACGCCTGCGCCGCGCCCACCACACTGGGAATCCCAATGTTCCGCGTATTCCGCAGCAGCGCCACCTTGTTGACGTTCACGCTCAGCTTGGTCATGGGGTCTTCTCCCAGGCCACCAGAATCGGTCGCTTCGGCTGTGGGGTCAAGGGGCTGTCTGCATCACCGCAGCGCCAACACGCGGAGGACTTCTTCCAGCGTGGTCTTACCGTCGGCCGCTTTGCGGATGCCATCGGCGGCCATAGTGGTCATGCCTTGGCCGACGGCGATGGCTTGGAGTTCGTCGGCGGCCAAGCCGTGGCGGAGGGCGCGGTCGATCTCGGGCGACATTTCCAGAATCTCAACCAGCCCCATGCGCCCGTGATAACCCGTTTGGGCGCACTTGGAGCACCCCGCCGCCTCGCGAAAACCGCCGGCCATGTCGGACCAGCTCATTCCGCTGCCTTTGAGCAGTTCACGGGCGCGATCCACCTGTTCGTCCTCGGGCGGCGAGGGTTGGCTGCACTCGCCGCACATCTTCCGGACCAGTCGCTGGGCCATGACCAGCCTGACCGTTGCCCCGACCAGGTACGGCTCGGACCCGACGTTGACCATTCGCTCCAGACCGGCCGCCGCGCTCGGCGTGTGCAGTGTTGATAGCACCAAGTGTCCGGTCAGCGCCATCTGGAAGCACAGGTGTAGGGTATCGACGTCGCGGATCTCGCCGACCAGGGCGGCGTCGGGGTCAGACCGGAGCATCGCCCGGATCACGGTCGGGAATGTCAGTCCCACCTCCGGGCGGAGGGCCGTCTGCACGACGCCCGGTATCAGGTACTCAACGGGATCTTCGACGCTCATGACCTTCAGCTCGGGGCTGACGATTTCGCTAAGGCACGCGTAGAGCGTGGTGGTCTTGCCGCAGCCGGTTGGGCCGGTCACCAAGATGAAGCCGTTAGGCGACGACAGGCCTCGCCGGAGGGTGTCCAGGTCGGGGCCCTCGAACCCCAACTTCTCCAACGAGATGTTAACGGCTTCTCGGTCGAGCAGGCGCGCGGTGAGGCATTCGCCCAGGGCGGCCGGCAGGAAGTTCACCCGGATGTCGAGCGGACGCTCGGGCAGATCGCCCGAGCCGATGCGGACGGTGATTCGCCCGTCTTGCGGGAGGGCGCGTTCGCGGACGTCGCACTTGGCCAGGATCTTCCATCGGGAGATGATGACGGGCAGGAGGCGCAGGTCAAAGGTGGCCACTGGATGCAGCACGCCGTCGACGCGGAAGCGGACGGACGCCTGTTCGACCTCGGTTTCCGACGGGGTGGTCGGATCGGCATGCATTCGCGGGGAGATGTGGATGTCGCTGGCCCGCATCCACACGGCCAGATGCATCATCAGAGCGACGGTGTCGCAGACGTCGCCGGCGGTTTCGAAGTCCCGGCCGGTCAGTTCCCGATAGCGCTCGTTGAGTTGGGCATGCAGCGGCCCAATGTTCCCGGTCAGATCGATGCCGGGCTCCTCACCGCTAAGGAACCGGTCGATCTGCTCCCGATCGAACCGCCACTGGCGCCCCACCTTGACGCCCTGAATCCTGCCGGCCTTGAGCCATCGGTAAAAGGTCGCCCGCGTGGTCTTGAGGCGGTCGATGGCCTCCGGCATGGTCAGCAGGTCATGCTCGGCGGCTTCGGTCGTCTCGGTGTCGTTGCTCTTCTTGGCTTTCTTGGTCGCTGCCTTCTTGCCCATGATGGTCTCCCCAGGCGTTGGCAATCCTGTCATCCCTTACTGTAGCGCGGGGAGGCCGACCGGAAACTGAAATTCCAACTAAATTTAATAATCACTATGCGATGCTATGAGATTTATTGGGGATGCGAGCCCTATGCCCTCGGCGTGGCAGCAAGTGGAGGCCGAGGCGGTCAGTCGGCCAACTCGCCGTGGCGGCTGCCCACGGCGGCGTGGCGGACGGCGATGTGGGGGTCGGCCAGGGCACGCTCGCGCTGTGCGTCGGTGAGCTTGCCCCATTGGCGCAGCAGGCCGACCGCGGCTTTGCGCTCGCCCCAATGCTCGGATTCGAGCATCTCCGGGGCAGCCGGCTCGGCCGCTTCCTTGAAATGACGCATCCAGCGGAAAGCGGTCGTGGCCGGCTTGGCTGGTCGGGCGCGACGCAGCACTTGCCGAAGAATCGGAATGACAGCCGCCCCCTGTTCGGCGATGAGTTCCTTGAGCACCGTCCGCTGCTGCTCGGGCTGACCGCAGATCAGGACGTCGTCGCGATCGTACCGGTCGGTGGCTAGGCGTGCGAAGGCGATTGCCCGCATCAGGCCCGGGTTGTCGGTCAGGTCCGGCTCGGCCGCATCGACCCACGCCAGAAAACGCTCAGCGAACCGGTGGACCAGCATCCGCCCGACCATGCGCATCCACTTGTCCTGACGATGGCCGGAGAGCAACTCATCCCGCAAGACGTCGAAGGTCTCGGGATAGGCCTGCGGGTGCAGCACCAGGGCCGCCGTCACCTTTTCATCGGACTTGCCCTCGCGGAGCAACCGAGCCAGCACGGCGGCGCCCTGCTCGCCATGTCGACAGACCAGGCGGGCCGCTTCCAGCCGCCCGGTATGGGCGGTCGATCGATCAAAGCCCGTCAGGCACACCTCGATCGGAATGACGTGTCCGTCCCGCATCGCCACCCACCACGCCCCCCCACTGGCCCGGCGGAACGCCTCGTCACCCAGGGCCTCGATGACGTAGGCCCTCGCCCGGCCCGGCTCGACGAGGCACATGGTTTCCAGCGCCTCCCGCCGGCCCCCCAGGTGTGCGGTGCGATCCCGGAACAGATCGACGATGCGCTCGTAGACGGCCGGGTCGTTGGCGTCGCCAGCCAGAATCAAGAGGCAGAAGCCGTGGCCTTTGCGGGCCATTTTGAACAGGAACTCGCGTAGTTGCGGGATGGCCCGAGCGGTCGGCGTGCGAACGACCTCCTCCATGCCGACCTTCTCTCGTTGGGTCGCGACGGCCGGCAGGAGCCGCTCGGGCGCGAACAGGAAACTGATCAACGGCATGAGGGCCCGCTCGTCGCCAATCTCGCACAAGGCCTGGGCCGCTAGTAGCCGCACGGCCTGACGCTCATCGGCCAGCGCCGCCTTGAGCGGATCGACGGCCTGGGCCCCCAGCGCCGACAAGTCCCCTATCGCGTCGGCGCAACGGTCGGCGCTCGCCGCGGCGGCATCCAGAAGCGCGCGGACCTTGGCCGCGAGATCCTCCGGCAGCTCTTCGGCTCTTGACGCGTCGATCATGGTCGTCGGTCCCTTGCGAATTAAACTGGGCGGGGGAGGACTCGAACCTGCACTTGCCGCCGGAACGGCCGGTCTTTCCATTTAACCTACCCGCCCGTGCATTCCGTAACTATGTGCCCGAAGTGCCCCGCAGATCATGCGAAATCCAAAAAGAAAACGCGGCGGGTCGGGAGACCCACCGCGCTGAGGTACGGCTATCGTTGTCGGCGGACACGACTACGCCTTAACGATCTTGCTCCTGCCGGTCTTGACGCCGGCGGTGGCGTTGCGGGTGTCGACCACGAGTTGGGCGTGGCGAACGATTTGTTTGTAGTCGTAGCTGGTGTGGTCGGTGCTAATCAGAACCGCATCGTAGCTCGCCAACATCTTCGGCGAGAGCTTCTTGCTGGTCATCTTCAGGTCGTGCTCGCGCATCTTGTGGGTGCGGGGGCAGTGCGGGTCGTTGTAGTCGACCTTGGCGCCCTTGGCCTGCAGCAGTTCGATCAGTTCCAGGGAGGGGCTTTCGCGGACGTCGTCGATGTCCTTCTTGTAGGCCAGGCCCAGGACGAGAATCTTGGCGCCCTTGAGGGCCTTGCCCTTATCGTTGAGGGCGTCCATGAGCTTAGTGATCACGAAGCGCGGCATGCCCACGTTGACCTCGCCGGCCAATTCGATGAATCGCGTGGACATCTCATACTGGCGGGCCTTCCAGGACAGATAGAACGGGTCGATGGGAATGCAATGGCCGCCCAGCCCCGGGCCCGGGTAGAACGCGGTGAAGCCGAACGGCTTGGTGGCCGCGGCGCGGACGACTTCCCACACGTCGATGCCCATGCGGTCGAACAGCATCTTCAGTTCGTTGACCAGGGCGATGTTCACGCAGCGGAAGGTGTTCTCGAGGATCTTCGACG
>CAYRZU010000131.1:0-5318 GCA_964428895.1 uncultured Planctomycetaceae bacterium | reverse complement strand
GGTCGTCGCGGATGGCCGAAGCCAGCGGCAGATGCTCCGCCCGGGCGATGAGCCTGAAGCCTTCTTCGCCGGCCTGACGGATAACAACCTGTCAATTAGCGAGTTCTGCAACCTTCACGGCCTGTGGGCCCGTTAGAATCGCTTTGCCAATCAGGGGAGCAAACTGGCCGAACCGGGCCTAGAATGGTGCTGTTGACCACCATGACGCAAAGCTGTTGGGATGGGGCTGTCGGCCCCTGCTCGTTCCTGGTGGCTGGCGGGATACTAGAAAGGGACACGAGTCATGCTGAAGCCAAAGATTGAGGATGCCTTCAACGACCAACTGAACGCCGAGGCCTTCAGCGCGTATCTGTATTGGTCGATGTCGGCCTACTTCGAGTCGATCAACCTGCAGGGCTTCGCCAGTTGGATGCGAGTCCAGGCTCTAGAGGAGATGACCCACACCGAGAAGTTCTTCAAGTTCATCGCCGAGCGCGGCGGCCGCGTGAAGCTGGCCGCCATTGAAGCGCCGGCTGTTGAATGGGACTCGCCTCTGGCCGCCTTTGAAGCCGCCCTGGCGCACGAAGTGCTCGTCACGGGTCGTATCAACAAGCTCATGGACTTGGCAGTCGAGAAGAGCGACCACGCGGCGCAGATCTTCCTGCAATGGTTCGTCACCGAACAGGTCGAAGAAGAGGCCTCCGCCGACGCCGTGATCCAGAAGCTCAAACTAGCCGGCGACGCGCCGGGCGCCCTGTTCATGATCGATCAGGAAATGGGCCAGCGCGTATTCGTTCCCCCAGCCGCAGAAGGCGCCTGAGCGAAGCCCCTCTGCCGTCGTACCGGCAGAGACCACACACAGACACCTACCGCGGCCCCTCATGCCCGACGCCGCAGATGCCGGAGCACCACCATGGCGGATACCTTCAAAGCGATTCCAATTACCGAACACGTTTATTGGGTCGGCGCTGTCGACTGGGAAGTGAGAGATTTCCACGGCTACCTCACCCAACGCGGCACGACCTACAACGCCTATCTGATCGTGGGCGAGAAGACCACGCTGATCGACACCGTCAAAGCCCCTTTCTTTGAGGAGATGCGAGATCGCATCAAGTCGGTCGTTGACCCGAGCTCGATCGACGTGCTGATCTCCAACCACGCCGAGATGGACCACTCCGGCTCGATCCCGCGCGTGATCGAATCGCTCAAGCCCAAGGAGTTCTACGCCTCCAAGGTCGGCGCCAAGGCCCTGGAAGATCACTTCCACCTGGGCCGCGACATCAAGACCGTCGCCGACGGCGACACGCTGTCCCTGGGCGACCTGACCTTGGCCTTCGCCGAGACGCGCATGTGCCACTGGCCCGACAGCATGGTCAGCTATCTGGTTGAAGACCAGGTCATGTTCAGCCAGGACGGATTCGGCATGCACTGGGCGACCACCGAGCGGTTCGCCGACGAGGTCGACCCGGCCATCATGGAACACGAGGCTGCCAAGTACTACGGCAACATCCTCCTGCCGCTGTCGGGCTTCATCAACAAGACACTCGACAAGCTGACCGAACTGGCCCTGCCCATGCAGGTGCTCGCCCCCGACCACGGACCGATCTATCGGACCGAGAAGGACATCGGTTGGATCGTCGGCCGCTACGCCGAATGGGCCGCCCAGAAACCCAAGTACAAGGCCGTCGTGGTCTACGAGACCATGTGGGAAAGCACCGACAAGATGGCTCGCGCCCTGCACGAAGGCCTCGCCGACGAGGGAGTGGACGTCTGGATGATGTCCACCCGCGGCTGCCACCGCTCGGACATCGCCACGGAAGTCCTCGACGCCGGCGCCCTGATCGTCGGCACACCGACCCTCAACAGCACCATGTTCCCCACCGTCGCCGACGCCCTGACCTACATCAAGGGCCTCAAGCCCCAGAACATGCTGGGCGCCACGTTCGGCTCCTACGGATGGTCTGGCGAGGGAGCCAAGGAAGCTCACGCCATCCTGTCCGAACAAATGGGCCTGGAGATGGTCGACGAGCCCCTGCGGGTCAAGTACGTCCCCAACGCCGACTGCCTCGGACAGTGTCGCCAACTCGGCACGAAGATCGCCAAACAGCTGAAGGCGAAAGTCGACGCGAGCTGAGGCCCTGCTATTGCACGATTCCCAACGGCCGGTATCCAAACGGATGCCGGCCGTCTGCATTAAGAGGCACTACTACCCGTTGACGGCGTCGGTGAACCAGGCGGGGGGGCGGATGGGTCGGCCGTCGGGGCTGACGATTGCGTGGATGGTGTAGCCGTGAACGAGCGGGTCGCCGGTCGTGATGTTGACGATGTCGATCTCGAACCGAATTCGGGCCTTCCCCGCCATCTCAGCGCGGGTGGTTAGTTCCAGTTCGTCGTCGTAGACGGCTCGGCCGAGGTATTCCACGTGGCTTTCCACCAAGGGCAGCATGACGCCACGCGGTTCCATCTCGCGGTAAGCAATGCCCAATTGCCGCAGCAGTTCGGTGCGGCCGCACTCGAACCACTCCAGGGCGCGGGAGTTGTAGAAGGTGCCCATCTGATCGGTTTCGCTGTAGCGAACGCGAAGCCGCATCGTGTTGACCTTGGGATCAGTCATAGTGGTGCGTGTTGTAACGGCGGGCAAACGATTCTGCAAGAGCAGCTAGGCCAGAGGCACATCCGCCTGCTGCCGACGGCGGAGGATTTCCTGCGACAGCGTTCGATTGACGCGCCGCAGTTCGATCATGCCGACCAAGTGGCCGTTCTCCCCCTCGACCTGAGCCGACAGAACCGGCAGGCAGTCGAGGTTCATCTCTCGCATAAGCTCAACGGCGTCGGCCAGCGACATCTCTTCAGTAACGGTTTCCGCTACCGGCTGCATAAGGTCGAAGGCAACCAACCACGCGGTCAAGCCCTCCGAGCCAAACCCCTGCTTCAGGTCGTTCAGCGCGATGATGCCAACCAAACGACCCTCGCCATCGGTTACCGGATAGCTCATCGCGTCGGTATCAGCAATGGTCTTGAGGATCAGCGCCAGCGGCGCGCCCTGCGGAAACGTGGGGGCCGTCCGGTCCACCATGTCCGCCACGGTGTAGGAGGCCATCAGGTCTTCCTCGGTCACATCCAGGCCGGCCTCCCCGGACTTCTGGGCCGCGTACTTCACACACGGCGGGCCCACGATCTCCAGGATGAAGATGGCCCCGGCAATGACCGTGATCACAATCGTGCCGACATCCATTCCCCCCGACCCGCCGTCGCCGAACATCTCCGCCGACCGCAACGCCAGACCCACCGCCACGCCGGCCTGACACAGCATGCACAGGCCCAGGTACTTGCGGACGGTGACCGGGGCGCGAGCCCATCGGCCGCCCAGATACGAGCCCGATATCTTGCCTACGACCAGCCCCACGATGTAGACGCCGATCAGGCCAAGGATCCACAGCGGCGTGCTTTCACGGTCGAAGTGAAGATGAGCGCCCACCAGCACGAAGAACAGCACGAAGATCGGCGGCGCGAATCGTTCGACGATCTCGAAGGCGCTGCCGGATCGTCGCGGGGCCAAATTGGCCAGCACCGCCCCCAACGCCATCGCCGACAGGATCGTCTCGACCTGCAGCAACCGCCCTAGCCCCACCACCAACGTCAGCGTGCCGATGATGTAGGTCAGGGCCCGTTCATGGTCGCGGCCTCGGCGAAGAATCCAGTTTAGGAACAACCCCGCCCCTGTCCCCAGGAGGACGGCGCCGAGAATATCTCGGGCGGTGTGCAGTAGAGCCACCCCCAACCCGCCCTCACCGTTGCCCACCATCAGAATGCGCGCCGCAACGCTGCTGGCCACCGCAAACAGGACCAGCGCCAGCCCGTCATCCAACGCCACGATGGTATAGACCGTGGTCGTCAACGGCCCGCGTGTCTTGCACTCCCGCAGCACCCGCACCGTTGCAGCCGGCGCCGTGGCTGCCCCGATGGCGCCCAGCAACAATCCCAACGCCACCGACAGCTTGGTGTCGTGGGTAATCAGGAACGTCACCGTACCGACCAACGTGCCCACCACCAGGCACGCCGCCAGGCCTTCCGCAATCAGTATAAGGACGATTTGACGGCCATACCGTTTGAACACGTCCAGATGAAGCTCTCCCCCGATCATGAAGCCGATGATGCCCAACGCGAATGCGTTGAACGGTTCGAAGTTCTTCAGCACATCCTTGCCGATCAGGCCGAACCCCATCTGCCCGACCAGAATGCCGATGGCGATGTACCCCAACACCTGAGGGAATCGAATGCGGCGGAATAGGCGGGCCCCGATCGTGCCGAAGAACAGGGCCGCTCCCAGGATCAGGAGGATGGGCAGATGGCCCGACTCGCCCGGGCTTGTTGACAGAAGCATCATCGTGTGGGGCTGTTCCAAGCTAAGTCACCAATCGACCATGTTAGCGTCCGCGCGATCCGACTACAGCCGAAATCGGCGTTACGGGCCCTAGGCCTCCGGCATTTCGGCCTATTGGCGACGTCGGACGATCTCTTGGGAAATTGTCCGGTTCACCCGTCGCAGTTCCAACATGCCAACCAGCGCCCCGGCTTCATTCGGTTCCGCGGACGTGGGGCCGCCCAAGACAAGAAGCAGATCGATCTGCTGGCCCGAACTGGCTAGAAGACTCGTCACACTTCGCCTTCGGTCAGAATCCGGTGAATCTCAACGGGGTCGCAGGCTTCCAATACGCCGCGACGGAGGGCGTCTTTCTTGAGAACGTCCGCGACCTTGGCCAGCATTCGGATGTAGGTCTCGTGCTCGCCCTGAGGGGCGGCGATCAACACGATGATGTGTACGGGCTCCTTGTCGAGGCTCTCGTAGTCCTCGATGCCGGTCGAACTGACGCCCACCGCCATGGCGGCAGCTCGAATGCCGCCCATCCGCACGTGCGGAATGGCCAGCCCGTTGCCGATGCCGGTGCTCATCAACTCCTCGCGCTTCCAGACCTCTTTGGACAGTTCGTCGGCCGAAACGCCTCCGTCGGACGCCGCCAGCACGTCGACCAGTTCTTTCAGAGCATCGGCCTTGGTGGTCGCGTTGAGAATAACAACCCGGTCGGCCGTCAAGTACTGGGCTAGCTCGGTCATAGGTATGCCTCTCCGAGTAAGTACAAGAATTGCTCATTCTACCTTCCCCCGCCGGCCAGACCAGCGAAAAAAGCCGCCGCTACTCGCGGGTGAGCGACGGCGGGTGGGATCGCTTGCTCGGCGTGAACCGTCTATTTCTTCCGTTCGGCCCGTCGCTGGTCAAGATCCTTAAAGAACTCCGCAAACTTGGCTCGGACCTCCGGCGGCATGTATGCCATGGCGCG
>CAYRZU010000130.1:0-5457 GCA_964428895.1 uncultured Planctomycetaceae bacterium | reverse complement strand
CTGTGACTTAGCGTTCACGCACACCTATTCCCAAAGTCGCTGACGTTGAACAAGCGTTCACGCACACCTATTCCCAAAGTCGCTGACGTTGAACACTTGGCTTGCGGCCGGGCGGCGCGCCGGATGACTTCGACCGATTCACCAAAGACGCCGAGCGAGAGCGCACAAAGGCGCGGCTCGGGCTGAGGTAGCTTGGACGCCGGGTGTCCTTGGCAGAGGCGACCCCAAGTAGGTTGACGGGCGTCGGCCTACTTGCCGTCTTCGGGCGGCGCGTCAACTACGGTTGGCGACATCTTCGCAGTCTGCTACGGCGCCCAAACCCAGCCCGTGACCAACACGCGGACGGGCTATGTCTTCGAGGTCCACGCCACGCCCGATGAGGGCACGGCGTAGCACCAGCTCCCCATGCGTCCTCTTGCCCTTCACGGGGCAGGGGGCGCAGGGGCTTATCGTTCGGAGTTTCAATCACGCAAACCTAAGGGGTAGGACGGACCATCTATGGCTGAACGTTTACTGACTATGGGGGAGCTGCTGGACGTGCTGAGGATCGACCGCTCGACTTTTTATCGACGGGTGGACGGTTTGAAGGCTTCTGGGCTCCAAGAGACGCGGATCGGGGGCAAGCGGCTATTCCGCCAATCGAGCGTGGATAAGCTGATCCAAAAGGCTTGCGAACAAGAGCGCCCGATCTGCTGAAATGGTTACAATGATGGTGACAGAAAAAGAGCGGCCGCCGCAACAGGCCTCGAAAAGCCTGCTACGACGGCCTAATCTCAACACCCCTACGGGGAGTCGAACCCCGGTCTCCAGGATGAGAACCTGATATCCTAGGCCACTAGACGATAGGGGCGTCGTGTGCGTCGCAGCGTGAAACAGCTAGTCACGTTGGTCGGCCTAGCCCGCAACAGTCGCGGGAGTCCTGGTAGGCTGCAAATCTTAGCGATCGGCCCTGGAGCGGTCAAGGGCCGATCAGCCTCGGCAGTCCGAATGAGGCGGTGGCATTTGCCGAGGCGGGGACGTAGACTTAACGGCCAAGTCGCCGGCCGGCAGGGACTGGCCCGGCGCGTGGCCATGGAAGGCGCCTGCGATGATCATTCGCCCCACACGCCTGGAGATCTATCGAACCACCTTGCCCTTGCGCCGCGCCAAGCGCGCGCCGGCCGCGCCGGCGGCGGCCGAGGCGGTGGTGGTAGGGGTCCAGTTCGAGGATGGCCATGTCGGCTGGGGAGAGGCCCTGGCCCGGGAAACCATCACCGGCGAATCGACCGAGTCGGTGATCGAGGACCTGCAGACCGTCATCTGGCCTCGCTGGGCGGGGCAGACCCTTTCGCCCGATCCTGAGCCCCTGATGCCCAATCTGTATGAAGGGCGCTGCATCAACGCGGCGCTGTGCGCGTTCGACTTGGCCTGCGTGCGTCGATTGTTCGATGATGAAACCGAGATCGCTTCGGACGTGCTGCAGGCGCTGTCGGGCCGAACGCAGATGCGGCGCGAGATCGACGTGCCCGTCTCGGGGGTGCTGGGGCAGCGCCCGCGCCGCAAGACCGGCCGACACATCCACCTGATGCAGTGGTACGGCATTGACCACTTCAAGATGAAGCTGTCCGACGACGAAACTCACGACGCCGGCGTCATCCAGGCGGCTCGGCGCCAACTCGGCAAGGGCCTGGCCGAGGGCACGTCCACGCTGCGGGTCGACGTTAACGGCCAGTGGTCGGCCGATGAAACGCCGCAGCGCGTCACGGCTCTGAAGGCCTTGGGCATCTGCGCGGTGGAGCAACCGATCTACTGTGCGGCCCAGGAACTGGTGGACCTGTCACGCACGTGCTCGCTGCCGCTGATTGCGGATGAATCGTTGCTGACCGAAGCAGACGCCGAGATCCTACTGGCCGAGCCGCACGATATCTGGTGGAACATCCGCCTCTGCAAGAACGGGGGACTGGTCCGGTCGCTCCGGCTGGCCCAGTTGGCGGCCCGGAATGGCGTGACGTTCGTGGTCGGCTGTGCGGCCGGTCAGAGCAGTCTTCTCTCGGCCGCCCAGCGGTGCATGCTTCGCCTGGGCCCGGGCCCACGGTTCGTCGAGGGCAACTACGGGCGGTGGGCGTTGCGAGGGGACATTACAACTCGCACGTTGACATTCGGCTATGGGGGACGCCTCAAGCCACTGACGATCAGCAATCTAGGGGTGACGGTCGACCCAGCCAAGCTGGGCCAGTTCGGCCAACGCGTGGCTACGCTGACGGCGTAGGCTGTCTCGTGGCCTTGGGTGGCCGGTCCCAAACCCCGTCAGCCGTGTACTATTTCCCCAACCCATCGGCTGCGACGCTCGGACGGCAGGAACATGCAACGCCTTGTGTTACGAGTAGTTGCAGAGGCGCTGCGTCCGAGCGACTCCCTGGGGCCGCATCGATGTTGATTCCGTAGCAAAAAAACCCACTTTATACTTGAAAAGAAGTACGGGTTATACAGAATAAGAGTAAAGGACAGGACCGAATAAGGTCTATTTGACAATCAAAGGGAACAACAAGCCGTTCGAGTGTGGTTAGCTCGCCGCACGCAGAAAAAGGGAATCAACCATGGTTAGCGCAACAAAGACATCCAGACAAGCATTCAGCAAGCGATTAGTGACATCGCTGGGCACGGAGGCCGCGGAGTCGTATTACCAAGTCCCCGAGACGGTGGACTTCGTCAATCATGCGTCGTTCGAACAGGCCGACATCGAGAACCGACTCTTCGGAGAAGCCTCGGCCGTGGATGTGCCGCGGTGGACACATTTCCCCGAGGTCCTTGAGGATCTTCATGTAGTCATCAAGCATCGCACCGCGCTGAAGCCGGCCGAGGAAGTGCATCTGTTCCTGCGGTACAACTACGCCAAGTGCCGCCTGGCCCAGTTGCTGACGGCCCAACGGCGGCGGGTGGCCCTGGGGCGGGCCAAGCAGATCGTGTTGTGGTATGCCCGGGCCCAGGAAGCTCAGGACGATCTGGTCAACGCGAACATGGCCTTGGTGTTGGCCATGGGGCGCCGGACCCGGATCCCCAACGTCGAATTCACCGAGATGATCAGTGAAGGCAACATGGCCTTGCTGCGAAGCATCGAGAAGTTCGACGTCTCGCGGGGCTTCAAGTTCTCGACGTACGCCTGCCGCGCGATCCTCAAGAGCTTCAATCGCCTGGCCAGCAAGACCGGCCGCTATCGCAACCATTTCCCGACCGAGTTCGATCCGGACCTGGAGCGATCCGACCAGGAAGACATCAAGCACGACTACCAGCACGATTACTCACTGGAGAGTCTGCATGAGGTACTGACCCGCAATCGGGCCCAGTTGAGTGACGTGGAGCAGACCATCGTCCGCGAACGATTCGCGTTGAACGACGCCGGGAAGAAGCACACGCTGGCCGAGGTCGGCCGTATGGTGGGCCTGACCAACGAGCGCGTCCGTCAGCTTCAAAACAGCGCGCTGGACAAGCTGCGGGTGGTCTTGGATCGAGACTACCTGGCCGCTTGATCCTCAACGGAAGAACGACTGGTTGGTCCGAGAAGAGGCCCGCCCGCCCGAAAGGCTGGGCGCGGCCTTTTCGTTGCGCCGATGAATGAATCGGCCGAAGATGCGTCCAATACACAGGGCCACAAGCCGTATATACTGTGGGTAGACTCGCTGGATGCGATACGTCGTAAGGTAGGGTTTGTCCATGCCGCCGACCCCGCGGATTCATTTGGTTGGAATCGATCTGGACGGGACGCTGTTGAACTCGGCCAACGAGGTCAGCACCGCCACCGAGGCCATTGTGCGCACGGTCAACAAGGCCAAGAATGTGCACGTGGTGTTGGCAACGGCTCGGCCGCCACGGTCGGTCCGTCCCTTCTACGATCAACTCGGGCTGGACACCCCGATGATCAACTACAACGGCGCGTTGGTGCTGGATCCGCCCAGCCAACGGGTGCTGCTGCATACGCCGCTGGCCGGGTCGGTCGCACGGGGGATTGCCGACTTGGCCCGGAACGAACTGCCCAACGTGTTGGTCTCGGCCGAGGTGCTCGATCAGTGGTACACCGATCGCGTCGACTCGATCTACGTGACCCAGACCGGGCGGCTGTTCCGGCCGGACGTGGTCGCTCCCATGGACCAGTGGCTCAACCGGGCCGTCACCAAGCTGCTTCTGCTGGGCGCCGGCGAGGAAATGTTGCCTCTGGGCAAGCGCATTGCCAAGGAGTATCGCTATCAGATTTCGGTGATG
Source organism: uncultured Planctomycetaceae bacterium (assembly GCA_964428895.1). GTDB lineage: Bacteria > Planctomycetota > Phycisphaerae > SM23-33 > SM23-33 > HyVt-337. Next base: position 1,221 of record CAYRZU010000130.1, on the reverse strand, counting down.
CAGACCGAGAAGGAACTGCTGCAGATCACCCATCCGACGGTCTCCAAGGGCCGAGCCCTTAAGACGGTGGCCGGTGAGTTGGGGATTCCGCGCGAGCAGGTGATGGCCATTGGCGATAACGCCAACGACATCGAAATGCTCACCTGGGCCGGTATTGGTGTGGCGATGGCCAACAGCCCGCCGGAAGTGCTGGCCGCGGCCGACTACGTCACCGACACCAACGACGCCGACGGCGTCGCCAAGGCCATCAACACGCTTGTGATGGGAGGGCGGGCCAAGTTGCCCAGGGGGGACGTCTAGCGCCAGGAAATCGGTGGCGCGAGAGCATTCGATCGCTGGGGCCCGGCTAGAGGTGTGTTCGCGACATGCCGCTGCTAGGTGTGGCGGCTTCGGCGGCGTCGCAGCAGGATGCCGGCGCCGGCGAGGATAATAATGGCCGTGGCCGGTTCGGGGACGGCGGGCTGGTAGCCGCCTTCGCCCTGGGAGTAGTACAGCACGCCGCCTTCGGCGATGGTGATGTCGTTCTTGGCCAGAATCGTTCCGTAGAAAACCAAGTCTCTTTCCGCCCCGAAGACGCCATCCCAGACGAAGACATTGGCCTTCATGATATTGCTCTTGCCCAGATAGGCGCCATCGTTGCCCCAGACGTTAATGATGACCTTGCCGGCTCCGTTGGGATTGAACTGGACGTATTCGCCGGTGTCGAAGCCGCTACGAATGTTGATGGTGACGTCGCCGCTGCTGGTGTCGACGTTGACCACGCCGCGCTTGTCCATCCAGAAGCTCTTGAAGGTGTATTCACCGGCGGCGAGATTCAACACACTGTCGCGGTCGAAGGAGACGTTCTTGTACTTGCCCGGGTCCAGGCTGGTCACGCTCTCGGCCGAGCCGTAGACGTTGTTCTTGCCGGCCTTGGGCTTGGAGGGTTTGGACGGCACGCCGGCGATCGAGAAATCCGCGAAGGTCTTATCCAACGGGTCGGTCGATCCGGTGATGGTGACGTTGGCGCCCAGGCTCAACTGGCCGCCGGTGCCGGGGCTGGCGTCGCCGTAAACGGTGGTGCCGTCTCCCAGGTAGATATCGTCGTCGGCCAGCACGCTCCCCGTGACGAACGCGTTCTTGGTCAGGTCGACGTCGTCGCGGGCCTGGATGTTGCCCGTGACCGTGGCAGCTATTCCGCAAAGCACTTTTTTTTCTCTCATTAACCTCTTTCTGTAGCCG
>CAYRZU010000129.1:4801-5488 GCA_964428895.1 uncultured Planctomycetaceae bacterium | reverse complement strand
GCCTGACCGTCAAGTGTCAGTACGAACTGTCCAAGGAGTTCGGCTACACGCCGTGCGTGCCGATCTCGATGCTGGGCAACGAGATCCCCTGCTCCTGCGAAGGCGACATCCCGCTGATCGCGGCGCAAATCGCGATGCACCACATCACCGGGCAGATCGTCGCTTACGGCGACATCCACACCGTTGAGCCCAATGGCGTGATCATGGGCGCCTGCGGCTTCGCCCCGTTCAAGATGGGCGAAGGCCGACCCAAGGTCGACCGAACCGAGACGCTCTACGAAGGCCTGGCCAACTGCACCATCTACAAGGAAGGCGAGATCACCTTCGCCCGCATGGGCTACACCCCCGACCGCAAGCTGCAGATGCACGTGGCGTACGGGCAGACGCATCGGCCCCGCAATTTCCACGAGATCGGCTGCCTGCCATATCCGTCGATGGAAGTCGACCTGCCGGGCCTCGGTGACCAGTTCGCCCAAGGCATGCTCAGCCAGCATTACTCGATCGTCTACGGCGACTGCCGAGCCGAATTGCGAGAGCTGCTGCGCCTCAGCGACATTCAGGCCAACTTCGTCGAGTAAGCATTGACGCACCCACCGCGCGGCCGGGGAGGGGGCCCCGCGCCCGGGTGAATTACCCCCGGGGGGGGTTGTACAAGACAAAAACAGACTACTAGACCCTATCCTACTA
>CAYRZU010000129.1:0-4791 GCA_964428895.1 uncultured Planctomycetaceae bacterium | reverse complement strand
GCTCCGCCTCCCCTACATTCCGCCAAACTTCGGCGATTATCCATTGCCCCACCCCAAGCGCGGCGGGTCAGGAGACCCGCCGCGCTTTGCATTACCCCCGTGAGGGATTGAACCATGAAGCACTTTCTGGCAGTGGATTTGGGAACGTCGGCCGTCAAGGCCGCCATCTTCGACGCTCACGGCAAGCGGCTGGCCCTGGACATCCAGGAGTACACGCTGCTGACCGAAGGCGAGGACCTGTGCGAACTGCCCGCCGAGACCTATTGGGACAAGTTCGTGGTGGCCTGCAAGAAAGTGCTGGCTGAATCGAAAGTCGATCCCGCCACCATCGCCGCGGTGGGCTTTGCCAGCCAGGGAGAGTCGTTCGTACCGGTCGATGAAGCGGGCACACCGCTGCGGAACACCATTGTCTGGCTGGACAACCGCGCCCACGACGAAGCCGCCGCCATCGAAGCCACATTCGGTCTCGACACCGTCTACAAGACCACGGGCCAACCCGACGTGGGTCCGATCTGGACGGCCTGCAAGATTCTCTGGATCAAGAACAACGAGCCGGAGGTCTTCGCCAAGACGGCCAAGTTCTGCATGGTCGAGGACTATCTGATCCACCGCCTCTCGGGCCAGTTCGTCTCGGAGTTCTCGGTGTACTCATCCTCGTTGGTGCTCGATATCAACAAGCGGGCGTTGTGGCCGGAAATGATGGAGTTCATCGGCGTCACGGCCGACCATTTTCCCGCACTGACCGACTCCGGCAGCGTCGTTGGTACGATCACGGCTGAGGCGGCCGCCGCCACGGGCCTGTCGACCGACACGCTGGTGGTCACCGGTGCGTACGACCACGCCGCCGGCAGCATCGGCGCGGGCGTCACCCACAGCGGCGTGATGAGCGAGACCACCGGATCGTCCATGGCCATCTGCGCCCCGGTCGACGCAATCGCCTTCGACCCCGAGTTCCGCGTGCCGGTGCACGCCCACGCCATCGCGGGGGAGTACTTCTTCAGCCCCTACGGCGAGACCGCCGGCATGGTGCTCAAGTGGTTCCGCGACGCGCTCGGCCAATCGGAAGTCGCCGCGGCCGAAACCAGCGGCGGTGACGCGTTTGCGATTCTGGGCGACATGGCCGCAGCCGTTCCCGCCGGTAGCGAGGGGTTGGTGCACCTGCCGTTCCTATCCGGCACGGGCGCTCCGGAGTTTGACCCCAACGCCAAGGGCGTGTTCTTCGGGCTCACGCTCAAGCACACCAAGGGCCACTTCGTGCGGTCGATCATGGAATCGGTGGCCTTCATGATCGCCAAGAACGTGGAGATCATGGCCGAATTGGGGGTGAAGCTCGACGAGATCCGCTGCCTCGGCGGCGGCGCCAAGAGCGACCTGTGGTGTCAGATCAAGGCCGACAGCATGCAGGCTCGCGTGGCGATCGTGGAAGAATCCGAGCAGGCCCTCAAGGGCGCGGCCATTCTGGCCGGCGTCGGCGCCGGTGTCTTCGACGACCTGGAGGCCGCCAGCAACGATATGGTCGCCATCAAGCATCGCTACGAGCCGGACCCCGCCAAGGCCGACGTCTACGCGGCGGGCCTGGCCAAGTACGAACAGCTCTACGACGTCCTCAAACCGGTCTTCTAGGCCGGCCTTCGGCGCAATAAACAGGGCGGCCGCCCCCTCAGGAACGGCCGCCCTTGGTATGCCCACTGACACAGTGGGATTGTCATGACACAATCGGAGCCCGTCGAGGCCGGAGCAGCAGCATGCCGATGCCGGTAACGCCGAAGAAGCCCATCGTCACCGGCTCGCACGCGATCGTTCCGCCGGGGGAGTCGGCGGACGGGATGCTCGCAACGGCCGGGACGGGGGCGGCCTCGCTGGACGAACCACTGACCGTGGCTGCCCCGGCCGACACGACCGCCAGAGCCACCAGCGTCATCAGCGCGCGAGTCCTAAGCATTACCGTTTCCTCCCGCGAGGCCAAAGCCTTCGCATCAGAAGCGTAGGATTCGCGCGGCCCTGGGGCCAACAGATGCCCGCGGATTCGGGCAATAGGGAAAGCGGGCGGCCCGGTGGGACCACCCGCTTATCCTTATCTCTTCAGAATGTTTGTTGATTAGTTCCGACGCCTGCGCAGCAGGCCCAGACCGCCCAGGCCCAACAGACCCATGGTGGTCGGCTCGGGAACGGTGATCCAACCGCTGTTGGCGCCGGTGGGGCCGATGCCCTGCACGTGAGCGGCGACCTCGAACGGGCCGTGCCCGCCGGCGGGGGCGCTGAGGTAATCGAAGGAACTGGCCGTCAGGCCGGCGCCAAGGACCAAGTACTTGGCCGAATCGCCAACGCCAAACCGCGTGGGCGAGCCATCGCTGACGTCGAAGCTGAACAGGATGTCGTACTTCCCGTCGCCGTCGGCCTTGTAGAAGTCGACACCCGTAGTGATGGCCGGATTGGTGAAGCTGCCGGTCTTGGCCGGGCCAAGGAACAGCAGCGCCGTCGGGTCCATCACCGGGTCGAGGTTGAAGCACCACTTTGAGACGAACTCCACGCCCGTCAAATTGGGCGTCGAGAGCGTCATCATTACCGAGCCGGGCGTCCCACCATCGTCAAAATGCGCACGAAGCCACGGGGCCGCGCCCGCAGGGGGGGTGGCTCCGCTAAACTCGTAGCTCAGGTCGAAGGTGAGGGTGGCTGCTTGGACCGAACCGGTCAACGTAACGATGGCCAACATGGCCGCGAGGGTTGCTTTCTTGAACATGACGATGCCTCCTGTGGTCGTCGTCAACATGTGGCTCTTGAGGGCTCCTTTGCCCTCACGCCGGGAAGGTAGGATTCATCCGGCCCCCGGGGCCAAACCACAGGAGGTTTTTCGGCGCGATGAATCGGGGCGAGAACTCGGCGCAAAAAAAGGTGGGCGGCCACGAAGGCGCACCCACCCGTCCTTACTCTCTCCCGAGAAATGACGTTACGTTAGGCGCCGCTTCCGCAGCAGCGCCAGGCCCCCGGCGCCCATCAGACCGATCATGATCGGTTCGGGAATAACGCTCGCCGACTCCGTGATCCACCCGTCGTCGACGCCATTGATTCCCTTGATCTGGGCGGCGAAGGGGAAGGCGCCATTGATGCCGCCGCCGCTGTCCCAGGCGAAGGAAGTAGCCCCCAGCGTTGCCGGGCCCGTAAAGGTCAAGCGGGCCACCTCACCGGCGCCGAAACGATGCACGCCGCCGCCGGCGGGGTTGCTGGCGAACTTGATCCACATATCGTAGGCGCCGGTACCGGCTGCATTCCAGGCGTCGGCGCCGGGATAGAGCAGCGCGTCGTCGAGTTGGCCGGTCTCGACGGTGGTCGAGATCGCCAGACCCGTGGGGTCCAGAACCGGGTCTAGGTTCAGGTAGAGCTTCGAGACGTACTCATTGGCGGCCAGCCCGACCGCCTCCAGCTTCAGGTCGACCGACCCGGCCGTGCCGCCGTCATCGAAGGTCAGCTTCAGCCACGGAATTGGACCGACCGGTTGCTCGCCGACGATCCCGAACGTGGCTTTGTATTGGATAACGTCGCCGTGCAGAACCGGCGCGCACGCCGCCACTAGAAGGACTGCCACAATGCCACACAAACGCATGATCGAACACCTCCGACAGCCTATTACGGGCTGTCTAGCCGCGTCGCCCGCCGGCGCCCAGGGCCCACACGGACCGATGGCGCGGCGTGTTTTCCGTGAGCGACGGAAGGATTGCCTACACGTCCTGCTCCCCCTCTCTCTCCGAGCGAGATAGATACTTCCTCTCTACTGTTATTGTAGAGCGATGTGGGGCCAGACCAAATTCCCCCTGACAAATTCTTAAGGCAATCGCCTGACTGGGACCCAAGGTGACATCGAAGAACGCGAAGAAGCGCCAAGCCCCATATCCGCCACGTGGGGCCACGCAAAAAAAGGGCGGGCGACCACAAGGGCACACCCACCCATCCTTACTCTCTCTCCCGAGAAATGACGTCAGGTCCGGCGCCGCCTCTTGACGAGCGCCAACACCCCCACCCCCAGTAAACTCAGCGTGGCCGGTTCGGGGACCGACTCCCAGCCGCTGTCGTTGCCGTTAATGCCCTGCACGTGGACGGCCACGGGATAGGCCCCGTTGCCGCCCCCGGTGCTGTCCAAATCGAACGACATGGCCCGAAGCGTCGGGATGCCGCTGATGGTGAAGTTCAATATCTCCCCCGGCCTGAAACGTTTCGCCCCGCCGCCGGAGCCACTGGTCGAGAACTTCAATTCGACGTCGTATCGGCCGCTACCGGCGACGTTCCACTTGTCGGCGCCCGTGCTGAATTTCGGGTCGTCGAACTGGCCGGTCTTGGTCAGACCTGAAAAGGACAGGTCACATGGGTCCAGAGATGGATCGAGGTTGAAGTAGAGCTTCGAGACGAACTCCGGATCCGTCAGGCCCACCGCCTCAAGCGTGAAATCGAGCGGGCCCGCCGTGCCGTGGTCGTCAAAGACAATCCTCAGCCAAGGCCCCGGCCCCGAAGGCGACGCCCCGCTGAATGCGGCGTACGGTTCATATACCGCGGCCGACCCGTACAGGCTCGACGCGCAAGCCATTACTAAAACTACCCCTACAATACCTGCAAGACGCATAACGCTAACACCTCCGACGGTCCGAACTCACCGGCCGTCAATTGCGCCGCTCACCCGCGCGCAAGGGCCCACTGACCGATGGCGCGGCGTGTTTTCCGTGAGCGACGGAAGGATTGCCTACACTTCCTGCTTGTTCAACGTCAGCGACTTTGGGAATAGGTGTGCGTGAACGCTAAGTC
>CAYRZU010000128.1:0-5520 GCA_964428895.1 uncultured Planctomycetaceae bacterium | reverse complement strand
GAATCCGTGACTTAGTTCAACGCCCCTGGATTACCATTGTCGTTGACGACGTACATCTATAACCCCTGGGGAGCCCTGAGAGGCCCCAGGATCGACGATCTGGTCGATCAGGACCAGACAAAGGCGACCGGACAAGGCCCTCAAAAGACCGCCTGTGCGACTTCACAATATTCGCATAAGCGTATGACCCACAAGCGGTAGCGTGTTTCCAGATTGTCACTCACCGTCTGCACCGACCCACTACTTGGGGCCGAACATTCTCACAAGTCATCTGATTGCCTTACCTTGTGGTGTTTTCTCGGTGCCGGCAGGTCGACCGACAGCGATACGCCGCCGGCGGTGCGGTCGATGCTCGCGCGGCGCCATCGGCCGTCAAGCTTCTTACCCGCCGCCGACTTGCCCTTAAACCGCACCTCGACCGACGAGACCGTCCCGAGCAGCCGCCCGGCCACCGCCACGCGCCCGCGCTGCTTGCTCTGCCGTTGGAGCACCTGCCACTCACGCGGCCCATACAGCGCCAACCGAACGGCACTGCCCATCGCATGTCCTCTCTGCTAGCCGCCGGTCGCTCTGCGCCGCGGCGGGATCCTTTAGTTCGTTTGCGGCCGATCGGGACGATCGAGGCGTTGGCCTTGCGAGCGCGGTCGGCCCAGCCGACCCCACAAGCCCTTCTCGTGTTCTTGCGCCTTGAGTTGATAGTGGGCCAGGCTGGTCTGGTCGTCGAAGTCGTACTCGGTGTCGACCGCGGCGAAGCCCTGGCGAACCACCTCCATGTTCACCAACAGTCCGTCCGGCGCCCGGTACAAATAAGCCACCAGGTTGCCGTCCTCGTCTTCGTCCTCGACCTGCGAGTCGTAGACCACGTACACGCTCTCGCCTTCCAGCAGGTTCTTGAGAAACAGCCCGGTAATATTCCGCTGCCCCGGCCGGCCCTGCCGCCGCGGCGGCGCATCGGACGATTCCTCGTTCGCCTCCGGCTGCAGCGGGGCCACGCCGATCATCCGAACCGTGACGTCTTCGTCATCGACCTTGATTACGGCTGACATCGCCTCGCCGTCGACGCTGACGACCTCGTAAGACGGGTGCTCGGCCAACTCGTCGTCGGCGTCCATCGGCGTGACTTCTGCGATCACCGGCAAGTCCGACCCACCCGTATCGCCGCTATCGGTTGTGTCCGCACCGGCGCCGCCTTGGCCGCCATCGGTCTGGCCGCCCGTCGTCGGGCCGGTACCTTGACCGCCGGTCTGTCCGCCGCCGGTGTGTACGACCACCACGCGGCCGGCTGACGTGCGCCGATAGACCACGGGCTTGACCCGCACCAGCTTGCGCCGCACCACGGGCTTGGCGGGCTTGACCACCTTGCGAAGCCGTTTCGGCCGAACCGCCGCTCTCGGGCGGGCCCGCGTACGGACCCGCGCCCGCGGAGCGCTAACGGCCAACGCCGCCAACGACCCAATCACCATCGCCACCGCAATCCCCAAGAACCACGAACGTCGTTGTGACAGAAAGCGCCGCATCACCGATCTCCTTATCGCCAATAGTCGCGTAAGTGAATTGAACAAGCCGAAATCTTCCCCGCACACCCCCCCAATTGCAACCGCCGGCCAGGCGTTTCACTTGAGCCTGCCTCTGTCAACGACGGCGCATGCACCCCGTCACCAAGGGGCTTCCTTGACCTCAGAAGATGATGTGGGGTCCTGCAGCCTCGGGGAATCGACGTCTCTACAATGCGGCCATTGGACGGTGCTGCGAGCCAACGGTCCACGTTAAGGTAGGGAGGCCCCAACACAGGAGTTTCCTTGGTCATTGGGTCAGCGTGCTGGTCATAACCAGCGGCGCATGATCCGAGAAGCATCTGAGGCGTCAATCAGGCCCTAGGATAGACCTGGTGGCCGACGGTCGAGGTGCGCGCCGATAAACTGATAGGAAATTCAATACCGCCTGGGCCCGGCCGTCGGGGCCGGGGGTGAGGGGTTAGGGGAGAGGGGAGAGGGGGTGTCGCTGCGGTGCATCCTGCGCTCTCCTTCTCCTCTGCACAGCCCTCGGGCGAAACGAATGGCCCCACCGGCGGAATCATGTGAACTCGGGGACCGTCCCCGAGCGGTATGAGCGCAGTCTATCACCGTTTCCGCACAGGTCAAGTGCGGATTTCCGGAATTCTCCGGCGGGTTCAGGGCTTCCGGGCCGCTTGGTGTGACTCGGATTCCTCACGCCGCAGGTATTCGAGGAAGTCCGGATCGGCCTCGTACCTCCGGTGCGAGTCGGGATCGGGATCGGGCTCGGGCGATGGTCGCGGGGGCCGGTGTCGGGGCCTGCCCGTCTGACACGCACCGACGGTCGTCACGGTAAGAGATGCGCCGCTTAGTCCCCACAAATCCGGCGCACACTGCCATCTCCAGGCCCCCACACATGCGGCCTGTGCTATTAGAAAGGCACGAGTGCTTCGTCTTCCGTGGAAGCGGCGACCTCGCCCGTCTTGAAGTCCTCGCACCTGCCGCTGGACAACGCCCATGGATTACCACTGTCGTTGACGACGTACACGTAGAGAAGATCAGGCTACAGACAAAGGCGATACGGCTTAACCAGAGACCGATTTCCCTTCAACAGACTTCCGATGGTGATGGTTTTGAATCAATCTACGACTTCTTCATATTCTCTCTGCCCTCTGATGTGCTCCTGAAGGTCGCCAAGTTCCTCGGGCGACATGAATCATCTCGCGGCGTGCAGCGAATACACAAGGAAGATAGGGATAAGGAGATCGGCAAATTCATCTGTTCGGGCCACCCTTTCTTTCCGAATACCATCATCATCAATCTTCCTTTGGGCTTCGAAGACTTGTTCTATGACGAGAGCTCCACGCAGACCTCCAGGATACGGCCTCGGCATTCTGACAGGCCACTTGGCCGGCCTCCAAAGGTCACATAAAGGATTGCATGTTCCGCCGGAGTCGTATTCCCACTATGATCCCTCCCTATGTCCTGGACACCATGGCAATTCATGATGGTGGCCATTGCCGGTTGGATGAACCGGCAGCAGCAGGAGGCGATAGCTTATCTCAACCGGAATCGTCCAGTTAGGCAAGGCCTGCTGCCGGGATGCTGCTTTGGCGAATGGGGCCGGCGACCTTCGACCCCTCCTTCGGCGTCTCGGTCTAGAACGGCCGTGGGAGTGAACGGCGCCAGGGAGGCGGGGACCGGTTGCGGGAGCCTACGACTTCCGGCGGCCGAGCATGGCCAGGGCGCTCAAGCCGAGGAACGCCAGCGTAGCCGGCTCGGGGACCGGGATTTGATTGGACGGGCTCGGGGCGAGCCCGCTTGCCGTCCAAGCGCCCGTGATGGTCGCGGAGTCCAACTCCGGCGCACCGGGACTGGTGAAGAACAACACCTCGGAGGCCTGGCCCGTCGGCAAGTAGGGAGCGTTCATGAAAGCCCACCGGGCCGACGTCGGCGGGGCCGATCCGTCCGACGGGGCCATATAGCTGGCTGAAGGACCGACGTCGCCCGTACCGGCCAGAAAGCTGATACGGCCGAGCGGGGGACCGAGATCGAAGGGCTCATCGCCATCCAAACCGATCGTCAGTGCGGTGACGGGGGAGCTGCCCTGCGAAAGATTGAACACCTGGTAGGCATAGACAAACTCCGTGCCCCCAGACGGATCGGCTCCGGAGCCGAAGGTGGCGTCGAAGAGGCTGCCCTCGTCATCGGGAGCGTATACGGCGAATTCAAGATCGACACTGACGACTCGTCCGCCGAGGAACGCGCCTTCCAAGTGGACCATCCCTCGGTACTCGCCGAGGGCATTGGGATCGGTTTCGAGTATGCCTGCCGTGGCCACCCCGCCCGTAACCAACAGCCACACGGCAATGACCCAGACGTGTCTGAATGATTGGTGCACTCGCATGCTGCTACCAGTCCTTTCCGTCGGCCCAAGGGCCGGTCGGGGTCCTCTGCAGCGCGGGCCTTCCAGATTGGCCGCGCCGAGCCTCTGCTAATCCGTGTGCCGGTTACGAGGGCGACGGCCCACCAGGGCCATGGCGCCCGCAGCCAGCAAGCTCAGGGTGATCGGTTCGGGAAGGATGTTCTGCGACGGTGACGGCAAGGGAATGACCGCGGCGAATGTCCCGCCGTCCACCGCGACGCCGTAGGAGTCCATGGGCACGTAGAGCGACGAGAACGCCAACCCCACACTCTCGTCACCGGTCACGATGCCGCTGAACTGCCACGCCACCTGGCCGGTCGGCGGAGGAACCAGCAAGGCGCCGGTTGGCAGGTCGCCGGACAGATCCGAAAACGACCCGATGTTGTCGGCGGGATTGTCGAGAGCGACGAAGAACTCGCTCAGTGCATCCGTACCGGTACTGAATACCTGGTAGGTGTAGACCAACTCACCGATGGTGGGGGCGTACCCGGTGTAGGGGAAGTCGCCCGGCCCGAAAACGGCCCAATCGACGTATCCGGCGACGCCGGTACCGTTATCGAAAGCGGTCGAGCCGGTCCAGGCGCCGCCGGCCGGGCCGGCGCCGTCATTGAAGGCCAACGCGTGTCCATCGAGCGCGCCGGCTTGGGCCGCACCGCCCGAAATGGCCACCACCGCGGCCGCCACAACCAGCAACCACGCCACATAATTGTCTTTGTTCAGCATATCGATTCCTCTACCCATGCGGTCACTCGGGGCCACCACAATCGGTGCGCGCAGACCCCGCGCACGGTGACCTCGTGGTTCTTCATCGCCCTAATCCCCTCGGCCTCACCAACAAATGCGTGTCGCCGTCGGCACGGAATTGCGGCGTGCGCTCGGCGCGGCCTCTTCCTTCCCGTAACAAGCCACCTCGCGTTGGGGCCGCCCAGTTGCGCCAATGGCCTTTGGCGGCATTCCAGCGAAGCGTCTGGTGTCTATTGATTCTAGAGACAGGGACCCCTGTCCCCAAATTCCGGTCGTTAAAAAAAGAGGGGCGTCCCCGTTCGTTCCTCGCCGGCCCGAGGGCGGGCGCCCGCTGACACGCTTGGTTGACTGAAGCGGGCCGGGCGCCGAAAGGACCTCTGGGTGTCCCGCGCAAGCTATTTGCCGGGATTTCCCGGATGACCTTCGGCCGACGACCGCCGCCGGCCTTTCTGACGAATTTATCATGGATTAAAAAATCGACAAGCATTTTCTCTGATCGATGGACGGCATATCGGACCGTCTCAGGGGCACCATGACCCCGTAGTCCTACAAGTTCCATCCGAACGTCTTGGACGGCAGATCTGAGCCGGCCGGGGGCCAAGAACCGGCGAGAGTAGTTACTCTTTCCCGCCAACCCCGCGCGCGTAATTACGCGCTCTGAATGCAATAGGGTGCAATGAACGCAATGAATCTTAACAATTGGCTTGAGGGGTCGCGGAGAATGTTGCTCAGTGTGTCACAATGGGTTACGAAATTGTCGCAACTGACCAGAGCGGGCCAACGAGGGGCAGCCGCTTACGGCTCTTGTTCAACGTCAGCGACTTTGGGAATAGGTGTGCGTGAACGCTAAGTCACAGT
>CAYRZU010000127.1:0-5768 GCA_964428895.1 uncultured Planctomycetaceae bacterium | reverse complement strand
CATCAGCAGCAGGCCCTGGCTAGCGGTGAAGGTGGTCACCAGCGAGCCGGTCTGCAGCGCGCCGTGGACGGCCGCAGCGGCGCCGCCCTCGGACTGCATTTCCACGACCTGCGGAACGGTGCCCCAGATGTTCTCTTCGCCGCGGGCGCTCATCTCGTCGGCGACTTCACCCATGGAACTGGAGGGGGTGATCGGGTAGATCGCGATCACTTCGTTGATCTTGTGGGCTACGTGGGTGACGGCCGAATTGCCGTCCATCATGACCATGCGTCTTGCCATCGTTCCGTCCTTCTTGACACGTCCTAAAGAGAGTTCGGGCTAACCGTTCCTCGCGAGACTCCTGGGCCTGGGGTCATCCGTGCTGTGCGGCGAAAGAGGACCAACCGGGCGCATCCATGAGCCCCGACAGACGGCTCATTCTGCACATTCCCGGTGGTGATTCAAGCGGTTTGCCGACGGCGGCGAATCCAAATACACCCGGCCAGGACGCCCCCATAGAAGAGCGTCTCCACCGCGTAGGTCCGCAGGTTCTCGGCGGTGTGCTCGGTCCACGGGAACTGCACCCGCGAGAACCACGGCAGCGTTAGCACCAGCGAGGCCCTGTCGCTGACGGGCCAGAAAATCTGCACCCCCAGGCCGCTGTTGTAGATCGAGTCCAGCAGCAGGTGGCTGCCCCAAGCCGCCAGGGCGCCGATGACAACAGGCCATCCACCGATGGCCCTGCGGGCGCGCCCCCACGCCCACAAGCCCAACACAGCCAGCAACATCGCCCCGCCATTGATAAAGACGCTATGGCTAATGTCGTAGATCCCGTTCATTAGGTAGACGGGGATGTCCGGCACGTTGCCCAAGATCGCGAAGGTCCCCAGCAGAGCCGCTTTGGCGCCCACCGGCCAGCGGCGCGGTAAGACCAGCACTCCAATTGACAAACCCATGATGGAATGACCGGCGGTCATGGTCGTTGGATAAGGTGGCGGCATTATACGCGTTTGCCCCTATGGCCGCACGGTGGCCCGCCCGCCAATCGACCATTGTCGTAATGGCCCATTGTCCGGTAGAATGGATAACTGGCCTGGTTGAACGGCAACCGGTACCGTGGCTCAAGCCAACGAGGAACTGCACCATGACAGGCCCGTCACGTTTTGCTGTTATTCTTTCCGCCGTGGTCCTTTGCGGCGCCTTGTCCGGAATCGCTCGGGGTGAGGCATCCGGCGCCACGGCCCAGATGATTGCCGACATCGAAGCCGCAGAGACCCTCAGCGGCGCCAAGCGCGCTTATGTCACCGCCTTGGAGGCCGGCGACGTGCTGGAGGTCCACCAGGCCTTCCTGGCCAAGGCCGTCACCTTCGGCAAGGCGGCCCCGGCCCTGACGGCCGCTCAGCGGGTCGCCAAAACGGACCCGGATGACGCCCTGGCCCAGAGCGTGATCGCCTGCGCCTTCGCTCAACGCCGCAGCTACATCACCGCCACCGAGGCGGCCGTCAAAGCCGCCTCCCTGACCCCCGGCGATCCGATCTCTCTGTACAACGTCGGCCAGTTGATGGGCTGGCTGAGCCACAACCCCGAGCAACAGGCCCGCCTGTCCGACGAGGCCAAACAGGGCATCGGCGCTGGCGGCTCGTCCTGGGCCAACGACGCCAACTACAACGCCGGCTTCCAACGCGTCCGAGGCGGATACCTCGCCTACGACAAGGCCCTGGAGGCCAAGGAAGCCGAAGTCGCCACGGTCACCAAGCAGATTCAGAATAAGGCCACCCACTACGACAATCTCAAGACCGAGTTGAACAGCTCCCGGGCGCGGGAGAACCAGTACGCGGCCGCCGGCGACCCCAACAACCCCGCCAACAACCCGTACCTGGCCTATATCGATCATGAGAAGAAGCTGCAGGCCAAGATCCGCAAGCAAATGGCCCAGGTCGGGAAACAAGGCGGCCAGCTGGCCAAGAAGAGGAAGGCCCTCCAGAAGGAACTGAAGAAGTTCCCCGGGCGCAAGGATGAGATCATCCGATCGGCCGACAAGCACGTGGCCCTGATGCTGCCCGGCCAGGAACTCACCATCGAACAACCCAAGCCCGAACAGCCCAAGCCCACCACGCAAGCCGACGACGGCAAGACACCCGCCAAGCCGGCCGGCCCGGACAAGCGTGCCGAGGTGGTCGTCGACAGCGACAACCAGAAACTCGTCGCCGGAACGGGCGAATGGTTCTTCGTGGACCAGTTCAAGGACAAAGCCATCGGCGGGATGTTGCTGACCGACAACAACACCAACAAAGACGCCGGCAACCAGATCGTCTTCAACGTCAACCTTCCCCAGGCCGGCCAATACGAGGTCTTCTTCCACAACATCGGCTTTCCGCAGTGCTCGGCCAAGACCCCGATAGACGTCGTCCACACCCAAGGCAAGGCCACCCAGATGATCAACCAACGGGAAGGCGGCACGGGGTGGATATCGCTGGGCAAGTATCAGTTTGGCACCGCCGGAGCTCAGGTGATCGTTCGCAACGCCGGCACCGATGGCCACGTATTCGCCGACGCGGTGAAGTTCGTCCCCGCCGACTGATAATTACGCCCCACCGGCGCCCCAAATAAGACACGGCCTCGATGAACCAAGGAGCCAGGTTCATCGAGGCCGATTTCTTCTCAGGAGAAGGAGCCCAATTCGTTTCGACACCCATGCTACGCCCGCTCTGAGGGGCCGGTTCGGTGAAATGGGGGCTGTCTGAGAGAATGTTGCTTCGGCCGCTCCCCTCCCCAGCCTGCCCGGCCGTGTCTCAAGATTGACTTTAGGGAGGCATCTGGTACCCTTTGCCTTGCAGGGACGTCGGGGATCATTCACTTCTGCATGTCCGTGGGTGAGCCTGCCCGCCGCAAATCCAGCGCTTAGACCGACTCAAGGAGACCAAAGGGATGACCACTCGCCGGAAACACGGTCCATCTGCTGCCCTGTTCGAACACCTCGAACCCCGCCTGCTGTTGGACGGCGGCACCTACGTCATCGAGACCCTCGCCGAGTTGCAGGCCATGTCGGCCGACCTGGCTGGCCACTACACGCTGGCCAATGACATTGACTGCTCGGCCACCAGCGGCTGGAACGGCGGCGAAGGCTTCCTGCCGGTCGGCACGGGCATGACGCCCTTTACAGGCACGTTCGACGGGCAAGGCAACGCCCTCAGCAGACTTTTCATCAACGTCTCCGACACCTCGGGGACCGGGCTGTTCGGGGCGGCGCAGGGCGCGACCATCCACGACCTGCGAATGACCGACGTGGACATCACCGGAGCCGGCACCGTCGGCGCGCTGGCCGGGTACAACCTGGGCACCATCACGAACGTCGGCGTGACCGGAACCGTCACCGCCATGAGTGAAGTCGGCGGATTGGTTGGGAACAACGGTGTGGACGGAACGATCACAGCCAGCTTCGCCGACGCAGACGTCCTCGCCTGGGGGGGCGGCACAGCCGGCGGTCTGGTCGGCCAGATGAGCAGTGGATCCATTAGCAACTGCTACGCCAACGGCGACGTGACCGTTCTGAACGACCAGGCCTTCGCCGGTGGGCTAATGGGCTACGCCACCAACCCGGTCGATAACTGCTACGCCACCGGCAACGTGACGGGCTATTGGGGTGTCGGCGGGCTGATCGGCATCGCCTACGACACCATCTCCGACTCGGTCGCCGCCGGGAACGTCACCGGCGCCTTGGACGTCGGCGGGCTGGTGGGCGACCTGACCTGGGGGGCGCTGGCCGACTGCTACTGGAACAACCACGCCGGCAATCCCGCCGACGCCTATGCCGGCGGGAACACCGGGGCCACCGCCATCGCCGACAACGAAGCCTACTTCTACGACATGGACGTCCTGCCGATGTCGGGGTGGCCGACCTCAACGTGGTCGGACGCCCTCGACGACGTGACCTTCCCGCCGCTGCTCTGGCAGACCGTCGGCGCGGCCGACGGCGACCTGGACTTCGATGGCGAGGTCAACGCCGACGACATCGACTTGCTGCGAAGCCAAGCGGGCAACGCCGCCTACGACCTCGACGGCGACTCCGACACCGACCTGGACGACCTGGAGTACCTGATCGAAAACCTGGTCGAATGGAACGACGGCGCCGGCGGCAGCGGCGTCGGCACACTGATTGGCGACTTCAATCTCGACGGCACGGTTAACGCCACCGACCTGGCCTTGCTGCAGGCCAGCTACGGGACCACCACCGGCTGGGCCAACGGCAACACCAACATGGACGCCGTCGTCAACGCCACTGACCTGGCCCGGCTGCAACAACGGTTCGGCCAGCACGCCCCCACCCCGCCGGTGGTCTCCTCTGTCGACTTGACACCGACCGACCCCGATACCAATGACGACTTGACTGCCACCGTAACCGCCACCGACCCCGATGGCGACAACATCACCTACGACTACAACTGGTACAAGGACGGCCAGTTGGCGGCGACCACCGTGATCGAAGATGGCTTGGTCGGCTACTGGGGCCTCAACGCCGACGCCGACGACTACGGCGCCGATAACGACGGCACGATCAACGGCGCAACGATGGTCACCGACGGCGGAATCGTCGGCGACGCCGTCAGCTTCGACGGCGATAACGACTACGTCGAAATCGCCAATGAGGCTGAATTCGACGATCTGCTGGACGGCCACCACGCCTTCAGCACGTCGTTCTGGACCAATGGCTCGCACACCACCGGGGCCATGCCCGTCTGGTTCAAGGGAGAGGACCCCAGCTTCACCGGCGTGATCATCGGCGACGGCGTGGGCGGGACCGGCAACCACATGACGTTGGAGATCAAGGCCACCCACCACAAGAACATCAACATCTCCGCCCAGAACGCCTACGTTGAGGGCGTCTGGCAGCACTGGGTCATCAGTTATGACGGCTCGGGTGTCGCCGCCGGCGTGAAGATGTACCTCAACGGCGTGGAGCGGACGCTGACGATCGGCTTTGACCAGTTGGCCGGGCAAGTTGTCGCCACCGACAACAACATGACGATCGGCCGATGGACCGGCGAGGCCTGGGGCGAGCGGTTCTACGAAGGCCTGCTCGACGAGGTCATGCTGTTCGACCGCATCGTCGACGGCGATGAAGCCCAGATGCTCTACGATGGCGCCCGCCTCGGCGGCGACACGCTGGCGGCCGATCTGACCACGACCGGAGAGACCTGGCAAGTCGGCGTCCGCGGCGGCGACGCCGAATCGTTCGGCCAGGAGGCCCTCTCCAACGAAGTCGTCATCTAGCCGCCGACGCGCAAGAACAAAGGGCGGTGGGTTTCCCAACCCACCGCCCTTTTCATTGGCGTCAGCAAACCAGCGAAGCGTCTACTTCTTGACCAGGAAGTCGGCCATGCGCTTCTTCATGTCGTCGGCAGCGGCCTTGGCTGAGTCCACCGTGATCGTCGGATGCACGCCCAGGCTGCTGAACAGCTGCGAGGTCGTCTCGCAGGAGAGCATACCGGGGACGTACTGGACGTAATCCGGCAGGGGCACGCCGACGAGCGTCTTGCGGTCGGCCTGCATCTTCTGGAAGACCACTTCCAGGTAGTTGATCTCGCCATAGCTGCTCATGCCCGCCGGCACGCGGACCGGGTAGGACCAGTAGTTGGGCACACAGTCGTCGTAGACGTGGGACAGTTGCAGGCCTTCCACGTCGGCCAGCTCGGTCTCGTAAACTTCCACGACCTTTGCGCGGGCGTCGTTGAACTCGCCGATGCGCTCGAGCTGGGCCAGGCACACGGCGCCCTGCATCTCGTTCATGC
>CAYRZU010000126.1:0-5957 GCA_964428895.1 uncultured Planctomycetaceae bacterium | reverse complement strand
CCCCCGGCCAGGAAGCCCAGCAACGCCACGACCAAGAACGCGCTCGCCCCGGCCGCATCGGCGATATGCACGGCGCGGTCGCCGAAGATGGTGGCTGAGATGCCCCGGCCGAACGCCAGCACAATCAGCACCCCGGACGCTGCCAGAATCACTCCGCCGGCGAAGCCGCCGCCGGGCCCCAGATGGCCCGTCAGCGCCACGTAAAGGCCAAACACCGCAATGAAGCCGCTGACCAACTGTGCGGTGTTCTTGACGATACTCGTCATGCCGTGGTGGCGTTTCATGGCGCCTGGCCCTCCTTGCGTCGGCCGATCTGCCGGAGCAGGGCGTAGGCCCCGAGGACCGACACGAAGATGACCGTCGCTTCGCCCAAGGTGTCGTAGGCCCGAAAATCCAGCAGGACGGCCGTTACGGCGTTGACCGCGCCGGTCTCGTCGACGGTCTGCTCCAAGTACTGCTTGCTAGCGCCGGGCTGAACGGCTGCGTCCTGGGCGTTAGCCAGGACGGGCTCACCGAATGGCGGCATGGTGCCCTCGGGCGCGGTCTCTCCGCCGAGGCCACCGAAGGCCAGGAAGACCACCGCCAGCAACACCCCGCAGGCGAGCAGACACAGCCCCGTTCGCAACAGGTCGCTGGACAGGGCCGCGGCGCGATCGCGGCGTTTGAGCACCACGCGGATCAGCAGCACCAGCATGATGACTTCCACCACCACTTGTGTGATGGCCAGGTCCGGCGCGCCGACCAGGAGGTCGATCACGCTCAGGGCAAATCCAGCCGCTCCCACCGCGATGACCGAGCTGAGCAGGTCGCCCGCTTCTAGCGCGATGACGGCCGCGACCAGCATGAAGACGATCAGAATGACAATCATCAGTTCAACGCCCATGGTTACGTCCTTGCCGCCAGCAGTAGGTAGATCAGGATGATGGCCAGTCCGCCCAGGCACCACGCCACGTACAGGCTGATCAACCCGGTGTGCAGCCCGCGCAGCCATTGCACAAAGGTGTTGCCGTGTCGGCTCGACCAGTGATAGGGGTCCATCGCGCCGGCTTCGCCTTGGGCGAGCAACGGTCCGATGACGGGCAACTTGGCGATGGTCTCGTAGAAGTGCGTGCCCGGCACGCGGAAGCGGTCGTCGGTCGGCCCGGCGACCTCGCCGGCCAGGAACGGCCGAACGATGCGGACCTTTTGCTTCCAGGCGAATAGGCCCACGAAGATCACGCCCAGCAAGATGCCGATCAGAATCAGCCCGGTCGCCTCGGTGGCGTTCCAGTAGCCTGTGTCACCGGTTTGGACAGCCAGGTCGGCGGTGGTCAAGTCATCGGCGCCAGCACCCGCGACGGGCACCAGCACATTATCGATCATCAGCCCAGGCCACAGACCCAGGATTACGCAGGCCAGGGCCAGCACGATCATGGGTATGGCCATGAAGACGCTCTCTTTGGGCTTCTCGGCCGCGTAGGCGGCGCCCTTGGGAGCGGGGGACAGAAACGCCGAATACATGACTTTGACAAAACTGGCCAGCGTCAAGGCGCTGCCGAAAACGGCAATGATCAGAAGCGCCGCAGCCAGGCCCTGATTGGTCTGTGAGACCTCCAACGTACCTTGATAGACCAACCACTTGCTGACGAATCCGTTGAACGGCGGTATGCCCGAAATCGCGACCGCCGAGATCAATCCGCATACGAACGTCACGGGAAGCAGCCGCGCCAGGCCGCCCATGTCCTCGATCTCATCGGTTCCGGTCGCCCGTCGAACGGCGCCGCTCATCAAGAAGAGGTTGGACTTGTAGATCGTGTTGTTAATCAGGTGGAACAGCCCCCCAATGACACCGATAGTCGTGCCCGTGCCGATGCCCAATACCATGTAACCGACCTGGCTGACCGCGTGGAAGCTCAGCAGTCGCTTCAGGTTGTGCTGCATCATCGCCATCAAAACCGCCGCCAGAATCGTGACCGCGCCGATCACCATCATCACCACCCGCAACGGCCAATCGATCGCGAACATTCGCAACGATAGCGTCGCCAGCAGGTAGATGCCCAGCAGCTTATCCAGCGAAGCCGGCAGATAGGCCATCACCGTGGTGGGCGCATCCTTGGCGGCGGAGGGAATCCAGGTGTGCAGCGGAATCGCGCCGGCCTTGGCCAGGGCGGCGACCAGGATGAGCACGTAAATCACGTAACCGATCGCGCCCAGGGAGCCGACGTCCTGCATGCGCGACAGCGACCAGTTGGCCGACCCGCCTTCCAGCGTGGCCAGCAACGCCACCGCCAGCAACAGGCACGCGTCGGCAAACCCCAACACGCTGTAGGCCTTGGCGCCGCCGGCTTTGGCGTCGCGCGGGCCTTGGTTGATCATCAAGAACAGCATCAGCGTGACGATTTCCCAGCCGACCAGTAGCACCAGCAGGTTGGCCGCGAAGCCTACGATGCAGGCTCCGCCCAGGGCCCATAGCAGGTACGCGTAGTACTTGCCCTCCCAATGGTCGCCCCGCATGGACCGAAGGCTGTAGATCGTGATCAGCACCGCAAAGGCGGCCGAGCCGATCACAACCACCATGCCCAGAAGAGTGGTCGCCAAGCCGACCGTAAAGGTGATGTCGGTCGTCAGTTCCAGCCACTGCCACTGGAAGGTGATTCCCTGCCAGCCCATCGCCCCTTCATCCCGGTAGAAGATGCAGATGCAGCTACCCAGGACCAACAAGGTCGCCACCAGCGCCAGCAGACGACACCCCATGGGCCACAGGCGGGACACCACGTACGCCAATGTTCCCGCCGCCAACGCTATCACGATCGGCAGCATCAGAGGATGCGCTAGTTGGTCAGCCAATCCGTTCATGCGTCACCTGTCGAATTGTGGCTGCGTACTCGGTTGTCGTTCTAGCTGAGCCGGTCGGGCTCAGGATCGTCTCATGCGTCGTGTCTTTTCCTGGGACAGCTTCACCAGTTCGTCGATTCCGTAGACCTTCACGTGACGGTCGACGTCGACCACGCGGCACATCCGTTCCGTGCAGGAATAGCACGGGTCGACGGCTGCGAGTGTGATGGCTACGTCGGGAATCTGCTGGCCGATGCAGGAGGCCTTGAAGGTCGGGATATTCACGTAGCTGGGGGCGCGGATCTTGTGCCGAACCGGGCGGTTGGACCCGTCGGACCGCACGTAGTGGAAGGTCTCGCCGCGCGGGGCTTCGACGTGGCCGATGCCTTCGCCGGGCGGAATCGACTCGAGCTTGGCGTCGATCTCACCGGGGCGGATCTGCTCGATGCACTGCTGGATGATCTTGATCGCTTCGTAGCATTCCAGCAGGCGCACCACGGCCTTGCCGAATACGTCGCATCCGGGAGCAGTGACCACGTCCCAGTCGACCCGGTCGTAAGCGGCGTAGGGGTCGTCCTTGCGGACGTCGATGGGCACGCCGGACCCCCGAGCGGTCGGTCCGACGGCGCCGTAGGCTTTGACCTCTTCGGGAGTGAGGACGCCCACCCCCTTGAGTCGCGCGTGCAGGACGGGGTCGTCGAGAACCGCGTTGGTCAGCATATCGAGCGGCCGATGGAGTTCGGCCACGACCTTGCCGATTTCGCGGAGCTGTTCGTCGGGGATATCGCGCCGCGAGCCGCCCACCTTGGCGTTGGCGTAGTTGACCCGGCTGCCGGTGGTGGCTTCCAGCGCGTCCATGATCGGTTCGCGGTATTTCCACGCCCACATGAACACCGTGTTGTAGCCCAGGAAGTGGCCGGCCAGGCCCACCCACAGGAAGTGCGAGTGTAGCCGTTCCAGTTCGTTGACGATGGTTCGCAGATAGAGCGCCCGCTCGGGTACGTCGCACTGGGCGATCTCCTCGACCGCCTGGATGTAGGCCAGCGGGTGGCTGGCCGAGCAGATGCCGCAGACCCGCTCGACCACAAACGGCACCTGATCGAAAGTCTTGGACTCATCGAGCTTTTCGATGCCGCGGTGGTTGTAGCTGAGGCGGACGTCCACATCGACGACGGTCTCTCCGTCGACGTAGAGTTGATAGAACTCGGCCTCCTCCTGCAGCGGGTGGAACGGGCCGATGTTGACAATGGTCCGGCTGCTCATGATCGGTCCCTCCCGGGCGCCTTGGTTTCGACGTCGGGCGGCGACTGGTTGGGCGGCAGGGGAGGCCGATCCTTAATCTGGTCGAAGCTCTTTCGCAGGGGGTGGAGTCCTTCCGGCCAGGTGTCATCCAAGAGCAGGCGTCGCATGTCGGGATGGTTCGGGAAGGTCGCGCCGAGCAGGTCGTGCAGTTCCCGTTCGATCCAGTTGGCCGACGGCACGACCGTCGCGACGGCGTCCAGGGCCAACTCCGGGCGGGCGGCCAGCACCTTCAGCGTGATTACCACGCCGGCTGGTTCGAATGCCCAGTGATAGAGCACGTCGATGCCGTCCCGGACCTCGATGCCGGTAGCCGTCGCCAGGCGACAGCCCTCCATGGCGTGCATTCGCTGAGCCGCTTCCATGGTCTTGGCGGGGTCGACTCGCGCCGTGCCACGCCGGGGTTCACATTGTTCGACGTCGATAACGACGTCGCCGAGGCGCTCGATCACCTCGCCCACGAACCCCATTAGCGGCACGTCAATGCTTTGTTGCGTCACACTCATGTTTCAGTCCTCGCGCAATACTCCCGCCGTCACAGTGTCTTCAGGAACTCCATGCCCTTGGCGGCCGCGGCGATCATGGCTTCGGGGGTCGGCGGACAGCCGGGCACATATAGAACGATGGCGTTGGGGTCGACGGCTTTGATGGCCTCGTCGACCGCGGTGCCCATGTGATAGGCTTCGGTGAAGATGCCCTGCGCGTTGGCGCAGGCGCCGACGGCCAGCACCACGCAGGGCTTGGGGGTCTGCATGTAGACTTCCTGGAGGCGGGGCATGGTCTGGCGGGTGCACACGCCGGTGACGGCCAGCACGTCCGCGTGCCGGGGCGAGCCGACCAGGATCATGCCCAGCCGTTCCACGTCGAAGCGCGGCGTCAGCAGCGCCAGCACCTCGATGTCGCAGTTGTTGCACGCGCCGGTGTTGACGTGATAGACCCACAACGACTTCCGCAATGCCCAGGTCGTCAGAGCCATGCGATGCCCTCCGCCTGGCCGATCAGCGCCAGCACCAAGGCCACGATGGCGATCGGCGTCAGATAGAACCAGAAGAACCTCATCGTTTGGTCAATCCGCAGACGCGGATTGGTGTTGCGAATCAGCACGACCAGCACGACCAGCAGCACGTAGCGGCCGAGGAAGCTGGCGAACCCCCACCACGCATCCTTATATAGGCCACCCCAGAACACCTCGACCAGCAGCAACGGCATGATCGCCAGCAGCATCGCTCGCGTCATCAGCCAGTTGGCCAGGGCGGGCCCGGAGTATTCCACGTACACGCCGGACATGATTTCGCATTCGGCCTCGGCGACGTCGAAGGGCACCTGGCCGAGCTTGGCCTGCATGCAGAGGATGGCGACCAGCATGGCCAGCGCGCCGGAGATGCTAAAGACTACCGGCGTGGCCTCGGCTTGGGCCGTCATCAGCCCGCCGAGTTGGAACGTCCAGCCGCACCGGGCGATGGCCACCAGGATCGCCAGAAACATCGGCAGCTCGTAGCTGAGCAGCAGTTTCATTTCGCGGCTGGCGCCCACCGCGGCGTGGGGGTTGCCGCTGGCCGACGCCCCGAGCATGGTCATCAGCGCCGGGACCACCAACAGATAGATCACCACGATCAGGTCGCCCAGGAAGGGGGCGGACGGGTCCCACAGCGACCGCCATAGGATCGTCGCCACCACCGCCGTGGCGGCCAGGGCGATTACCGGGGCCAGCAGGAAGCCCGTGCCCTGCGCGGTGACGGGCATGAGGGTCTCTTTGCCCATCAGCTTGAGGATGTCGACCATGGGCTGGTACCACGGCGGGCCCACCCGCCACTGCACGCGGGCGGTGACCTTGCGGTCCACCC
>CAYRZU010000125.1:0-6090 GCA_964428895.1 uncultured Planctomycetaceae bacterium | reverse complement strand
GCCGATTAAAGTGGTACGCGAGCTGGGTTCAGACCGGCGTGAGCCAGGTCGGTCCTTATCTGCCGTGGGCGTAGGAATCTTGAGGGGATCCTTTTTCAGTACGAGAGGACCTTAAAGGACCAACCTCTGGTGTGCCTGTTGTCCTGCTAAGGGCAGCGCAGGGTAGCTATGTTGGGAACGGATAACCGCTGAAGGCATCTAAGCGGGAAGCCAACCCCGAGACTAGGATTCCATTCTCCCTCGTGGAGAGAGAGCCCCCATCTAGACTAGGTGGTTGATAGGTCGGAGGTGTAAGCGTCGAAATACGTTTAGCTGACCGATACTAACGGGCGATTGCTTGGTCACATTTGTCATTGGTCGAACCAGTGACGCAAGCTGCCAAAGATGATAGGCAGACTCGGTCACGGTGAACCCGAACAGTCATTCCCTATGTGAGTCACCGTGCGTTGCGGCCTAACCGCCGTAACGTGCATTGACGGTGCCTATATGTCAGGGGCCACACCTGTTCCCATTCCGAACACAGTAGTTAAGCCCTGGCAGCCGATGGTACTGCGAGAGTGGGAGAGTAGGTCAGCGCCGTCTTATATGAAATGCCCCGGGTAGCCCCCGGGGTTTTTCTTTGCGCTCAAAGAACAGGGGATAGACACAGATGAACGCAGATGCGCCGGGAGTGTCAGATTGAGCAACGATCAGTAGCGCGAGCAACTCGTTGCTCGCGCAAGAGACCCAATCAATCGCCCGCCGTCTTTAGTGCTCGCCAAAGCCCTATCGCCACCACCAACGCGATCCCGCCGACGACCGCCATCACGTGGCTGGCCAGCGTCAGCAGCTTGAGCAACCCCACGTCCAACGCACCGGTGAAGGTCATCGCCAAGAAGACCGAGAACGCCACGGACGCCAACACCGTGCCCTTCTTCTCGGCCGGCGCGCGGACCTGAATGAAGGCCTCCACCGGCACCATGAAGATCCCACCAAATACGCCCGAGAGGCCCAGCAGAACGAAGGAGACAACAATCGGCAGCGGCAGGCTCGACACGCCCATCCACGCCAATGGCAGGGAAACCTGGACGGCCGGCAGCATGGGCAGGAAGCCCAGCCCGATCAAGGTCAATCCCAGAAGGGCGGCCGCCGGCGGCAGGGCCTTGCGCCACCGATCGCCGTGGGCGACGATGTTGCTCAACACGCCCCCCAGCGCCAACCCCACCAGTTGGGCCGCCATCAACACGCTGGCCGTCGTCTTCGACCATCCGTATTGACGCAACGCCAACGCATCGATCAGCAAGAGCAGCATCGAGCCCACGCACCAGATGAATACGTCGCCCGCGATAGCCACCGCCAGCAAGCGATCCTTACGGAGTGAGACAAGCTCACGAATCGTGTGCCACGGGCCGGTCCTGGGGAAACGCGAATGCGGCGCCGCAGCCGGCCGCGATGGCGCGCCAAGGCTCACGATGAATCCCACCACCGACACACCCACAATCGCCACGGCTGCGACCCAGCGGGCAAGCTCAATGCCCGCGATGTTGTCGCCCTTCGCCGCCAGGGCAATGCCGCCCAGCACGTAGCCGGCCAGAATCATCGGCCGAACCGCCGCGTTGAGAAGCGAGTTGGCCCGATGCACGTACTCCGCCGGATAGAGCTCAGGGATAGACCCATTCAGCGCCGGCCCAAATAGGCAAGACTGCAACGCCATCAGAAACACCATTGCCAACAGCAGCGGCCAATTCCCTAGCAGCAATCCGGCCGCCCCCAACGACATCGCCACGATCTCCAACGCCTTGGCCAGCACCACCACATGATGCTTGGGGTACCGGTCGGCCAGCCACCCGGCCAGCCACGCCAGCAGCACGTAGGGTAGCGTGAAGATCGCCAGCACCCACCCCTCGGCGATCACGCTGCCGGTGATCGCGAGCACCACCACCGTCCGCCGATAGAAGTTGTCGTTGAAGACCCCCAACGAATAGGCGCTCGCCATCGCGGCGAAGTTCTTCCGGGCGGCCCTCACTTGTGTGCGAAGCGTATCGTCCATGAGTTGCGGAGCATTGTAAGAGGCTCCGCCGCCTGGTGGAACTCACAAACGGACTATCACGAAGGGGGGAGGAGTGTGTAAGGTAGGGCTGCAGCGTTGCGGGACAGTGACGTGGTGCTGGGGGAGTTCTCACGCTACGCTCACTGAAGGGAGTTCGATGGACGCCTACCAGCAGATCGTGCCGATGACGGAGCTTGCCCGGGATATGCTGGCCACGGAAGATGTCTTGGCCGAGCGTGTTCGTCGATTCGAGAAGCGCTTCGGCCCAGTCAGTTCCGAGACGCTGGCCGTCATGGCTCAGGCGTCCCTGTTCTGTTGGTATGAGAACGAGTACGAGCGTGATTTCCTGGAGGTCTGTCACGCCATAGGCCGGGAGAAGCCCACCAGCCAGTTCCTCTGCGGCCAAGTGTCCCCCGCTCGCTGGATAGAGATCAACACCTACGTTGTCGGCGTTCAGAAGTGGCTTGGATGTTCCCGTCCGGCGCCGGCTGGTGTTGATGGGAAGTTGGTCATTCGCATCGCCCAGTGGCTTGGCGACCGCGGCCCCGGGAAGGTACCGCTGTGCGAGCTGTTTCTGCTCAAGCTCATCGACGACCTATGGAACTACACCAGTTTAGCCAAGCTCGGGGGAGAGACCTCCCCTGACCGAACGCCTTACCCAGACTTCACAGATTGGTACAGCCATGGTGGAAGGGACTATGCCACGGGCCACGCGCCGACTGATGACGACCGCGTATCTTGGCTAAAGGAGGCCATGGCTGCGACCATGGAGCACCTCACGCAACGGGCCCGGGACGCCATGGCCTCCTCGTCCGAGGACGCCGAGGAGTTGGTTCGGGGGATACTGACCGGAAGCCAGCCGCCGTGCATGCACAGGTATGCCCGCTATCTGGATATTCAAATCACCAGCATCGGCGCTCTGAAGTGGCGCGGCAACGTCCCGCCCAGCGACGATAGAGACAAGTACCACGCTGCAGACTGGCTCACCCAGGCAGCTGATGAGGTCAGAGCTTGGACCGAAGGGGCCTCCCCAAGAACCCCGGGGGGCCATAGGATCCACGAAGCCATCGGCGCACCATCGGATCGCAAGAAGGCGCTCGTTGAGGACTTCTTCAATGCAGAGCGAATTGGCGGGTGGCGGCTGGTCCACGAGGCAAAGGGACGAGGTTGCGCGGCGTGTTGCGTCTTTGAAGGGAACGAAGATGGCTGACGAGATCCAGCGCAGGTTCATCAAGATGCGGGTCGCGGACACGCGCTGTCCCGACGAGATCCGGGCCCAGGGGATTGATGCTGATGTCGTTTACATGCTTCGCGAGAGAATCGAGTGCGGCCATTGGCAGTACGTGAAGGACCACTTCGTCGGCATCGAGGGAAAGCACATCGTCTCCCAGCCGGTGGCCGCCAGACGCTACTTGACCATCCATCCCGAGCGGGTCGTGGCGGCGATGAAGCAGCAGGGCATCTGGTAGAGGGGCTCGCCCGGTGCCATGCCCACGCTTGCGTGGGCATGCTGTCTCGTCAGTCACTCGTGCACAACGTTGTGATCGGCCAGACGCCTGAGCGTGGCCTTCGTGGCGGTGGGGCCGAGTTGGTCAGCTAGTTCTAAGCAGAGCTGGATCCAGTACTTCTGCCAGTAGGCGCGGGGCTTGGAGTCGCCCATTCGGATCACCCGCGGGCCGGCGGGGTCGGGGAAGATAGCCATGTCGACGCCGGCGATTTCGGCGGCGTCGGCCATGACTTCGCCGTAGCGGCCTGAGGTGAAGGTGGCGTAGGTCTTGCGACGTTTGTTCTTCTTGATATACGCGGCCATGCGTTCGGCCAGGATGGGGCGGACGAGCGCGTAGTCACTGTCGCTGAAATGGCCCACGCCGGCGAAGCTGACGGTGGCGGGGTAGAGTTCTTCCAGGTCGTAGGGCACGGGGCCGACGAGGCTGGCCAGGACCACCACGTGGACCGGGCACTTGTCGAAATCGTTCCGTGGGGACGGGTCGTAGCCCGTCGCCATCTGCACCGCTCGTCGCATCGATGCCTGCGACGGCGAGGTCGAGAAAGGCCTTCGCACAGAGCACTGAAAGAACACCAAGTGCTTCTTGCCGGCGGGCGGCTTGTAGTCGTTGACCACGAAGTGATTGAACCGTTTCACCAACTCACTGTTCAGCCCGGGCGGGATGCGGCGGGAGGAATCCTCGGGCGGCAGCTCACGCCACGCATACTGCGGGCCGGGCTCGCCGGGGATCAGTTCGCCGCACCGAACATCCCCGGCCTCTTCCAGCGCATCGAGCGCCGACAGGCAAGTCGCCCGCCGAACGCCGGTGGTCTCGACCACTTCCGCCAACGTCAACGGCCGATCCGACCGCAACAGCCCCGCCGCCACTCGATAGCTGGCTTCCGTTGAGGTCATGAGGATCCGCTATTCCACATTCCGCAATCCGACATCGGTTCACGCCCAATGCTGCTCGGGCCAGCCGTCAGTGTCGACTAAGCCCATCGCGCCGCGCATCAGCCAGATCTGGCGCACGTGGGACATGGTGTGCATGATGGTTCGCATGTAGGCGTCGGCGGCGGTCTTGCCGGCCTCGAGCCATTCGCTGTGGCAGTGGCGCGGGCCGAGCAGGTCGGCCTCGCCGGCGGATTCAAGGGCCGCCATGCCCGTCTCGCGCACTTTGTGGAGTCGCTTGCGCATGTCTGCCGCCGTCGGCAAGTCTGTCATCGCGTCCCGCACCTCCGCCGGGCTGAACGCCCATACGTTGAACCGCGGCTCGTGCGCCAGCACCTTCTGGCCGGCCTGGTACTCGCAGATGTAAGCGTCCAGGTTCTCCAGGCAGTGCATCACCATGGTGGTGATGTTGTGACGATCCGGGAACGTGAATCCCCAGACCTGCTCGTCCGTCAGATCGTAGAACGATTCCTCTAGAGCCGTCATCGCCTCATCCAGGCCGATGAAGATCGCTCGTTTCAGGTCCGTCTGCCGGGCCGCATCAGCGTAGTCGTTGCCGATACCCATGGTGTCTCCTTTACGCCGCTTATTCGCCCAGCGATCGAATCAGATCCAGGTCGAGTGCGCCTTTGGCGCCCCAGCCTTTTCGGCCGGGAGGGATGTCGGGGCGAAACTGCTCGTAGAAGCGATAGGCCTTGGCGGCGAGGTCGTCCGGCTCGCAGTTGGTGGCCAGTTCCACCATGGCGTCGCGGACGCGTTCCAGGTCGTCGCCGAACTTGGTGGACAGGTATTTCTCGACGGCCGCGGGGTCGATGGGCTTGTCCTTGACGACGGCCCGGATGCCGTCGTCGGTGCTCTGACAGGGCAGCCCGCGGCCGCACAGTTCGATCCAGAAGTGCTCGCCCAGGCCGACCTTCTTAGGCGGGCCGCCGGGCTCGCGTTGCTTCGGCGGGCCGTAGATGCCCAGCATGCGGCCCTTGGATTGGGCGTTCAGCCCGGCCAGGCATTTGCCCATGGTCAGCGCCGCGTCGTAATCAAAGCCCAGCCGCTCCGCCACCACCGCCCCCCACAACGTCAGCACCGGCGCCCGATTGATCGTAACCTGTTCCATTGTGCATCCCCTCGCCTAGAGGCGTCTGGACCGGCGACGGCCCGGACAGTAGAGTATCGCATTCGCTGCGACTTCTGAAGGAGTGATTCATGACCCCTCGTGAGATCGTCAAAGAGAAGGTGTTCGGTTTCGAAGAGATTCGTCCGGTTCCGTATCACCTGTGGATCGATCCCAACGTGCGCGAGCGTCTGGACGCCCATTACGGCGGGCCGGAGTGGTCCGACCGGCTGGTCAACTACCTCGACGGCGGCCACTGGGCGGGCGAGGCCGGCGGACGTACGCTAGACAACGGCCTAACGCGGAGTCCCTTCGGCTACGACTACCGCGGCGGGAACATCATGCACGTCGAGCGAATCGCCATGCCCGAGCCCACGCTGGACGGCTTCGATTGGCCGGAAGCGGAATCTTTGGCCGACTGGGATCGCCTGAAGGCAAACTACGAGGCCTGCACCGCCTTTCGCCACTGCGGCATGTGCTACGGGTTCTTCGAGCGGACGATCTTCATGCGCGGCA
>CAYRZU010000124.1:0-6115 GCA_964428895.1 uncultured Planctomycetaceae bacterium | reverse complement strand
ATCTGCAGGTCGGTGGCGTTGACCACGCCGTCGAGGTTGAAATCGCCCCGATAGCTGCCCGTGCCGTCGGCCGTACCGTCACCGTCGGTGTCGTATTCGACCAGGTTGGTAATGTGGTAGATCATGTCGTCTTCGTCGACCACGCCGTTGCCGTCGACGTCGTAGGCGCCCGGATCACCCCCCATGTTGGCGCACAGGATGTCGACGTCGTCGGCGTCGATGTCGCCGTCGCCGTCAAAGTCGCCGCCCGGGGTCCAGCCCGGGGCCGGGCCGACGGCCGTGCCGGCGTCCTTGTTGCCGCCGTAGCCGTTATCGAAACGCAGGTTGACCTCGCCGGCGGGGCCGTCCTGGTGGACCAGCCGAATCGTCAGGATCAACTCAGGATCTTCCGACCACCCGGTGGCGCCCCAGTGGCCGTAGAAGAAGTGCAGCCCGTCGTTGACGCCGTCGGGCGTGCCACCCGGCCCGGTGAAGTCATAGGGGGTGGCGCCGTTGTAGGTCCAACTGCTGAAGCCCTCGTTGTGCCCGTAATCGGTGGGGGCGTGCCAGGTGTTCAGCGTGCCGTTGGTCGCGGCGAAGTTGGCGTCGTAGTTCCAGTGAAAGTCATCCTGCTGTTGCTGGGTGGGGTTGATGACCCAGGTATCGGTATCCCGCAGGCCGAAGGAGGGGGCATGGACGTTCCAGATCGGCCCGAAGTAACTGCCGGCGGTGATGCCCGCGTGCCCCGAGCCCCAGAAGTCGTAGAAGTTGCCATCCCCGCCGTCTTCAACCCGGTACATGTTCAAAATGCCCGCCGGGTCGACCCCGTGAAGGTAGATGTTGTAGATGTCGGCCGTTCGTCCAGCCGAATCGAGTTGGAGGTAGCAGTCGTAGACGTATTCCCAGGCCGCTTCGCCTCGGTAGTTGATCTGCTGGTACGAGTTCAGGATCATGTCGAAGCCATAGGGCTGGTCCCCGATAGCGCCCCAGGCCGCGCCCGAGACCAACAACGTTGCCAGGACCATCCAGATGAACCGTCTCATCGCATATCTCCTTAGGGTGGGTGTGCCTCAACGGACTTCGGGGAACACCAAAGCCTTATTCTACCATCCGAAACACCCCTTGTCGCCCGACCGGGGCCGGATTTAATTACTTCAGCTAACACGAGTTGGGGGGGGGACGGAATAGGCCGCGCAGCGCGAGGCCCGCAATTGACGCTGCCGGGGCCACCCGAACTTATTTCTGGAAAACCCCTTAGTGACGGCGACGAAGAAGGACCCCAGGATGAAGAAGCCTGAATCCGCTAACAGCATCAGATCGGTCGCGTCGACCCGATAGTCGCCGTTCATATCGCCCGACGCCCACCCGCCGGCTGCGCCGAAACCGGTCTGCATGATCATCAGGTCCGATGCGTTGACAATGGAATCCAAGTTGAAATCGCCATAGGTCGACCCCATCAGATCCAGGACCAACAGATCCACATCCTCACCGTCGAAGGCGCCATCGGCATTCAGGTCGAACTCCCCGAAGGTCGGCGGAATGGGCCCGCCCGGCCCGGCCCAGAGCAGGTCGATGTCATCGGCGTCCAGGAGGCCGTCACGATTCAAGTCCCCCGGCGCGATGCCCATCCGATCGCGCACCATGTCGAAGACGTCGTCCTCATCGGCGTCGCCGTCGGCGTCCAGGTCGTACTCCCAATAGGCCGGACTGCCCGAGCCGGTCAGGTTCGCCAGTAGCGTCGCCAGGTCATCCTCCTCCTGGTCGCCGTCGTGGTCGAAGTCACCCGGGTCGATCCCCATGTGCGTGCGGACCATCTGGTAGACGTCGTCGTCATCGGCGTCGTCGTCCCAGTCCAGGTCGTACTCCCAATAGGCCGGCACGCCCGGGCCGGTCAGATTGGCCTGGAGGATACCCAGATCGTCATCGTCGCGGTCGCCGTCCTCGTCGTAGTCGCCGGGAAAGGCGACCTTGTCCGGGTCGGCCAGGTAGTAGACCGTATCCCCACCGGTCGCCAGGAACATGTTGCCGAACGGGTCGAAACTCAGGTCCGTGGTGGTCAACGCCGTTACGAAGTCCAGATGCTCGTCGTCACCGTTGCCGAATACGCCGTCGACCGGGTCCACCCGGGTGAAATGCGGGCCGTAGTGAATGTCCGGCAGGAACAGATTGCCGGCCTCGTTGAAGGCCAGCCCCCATGGGCCTTGGATGTCATCGTCATCAGCCAAGCCGATGCCCTGGACCGTGCTGCCGTTGGCGATGTTCTGGCCGTCCGTCGGCGTGAAGACCGCCAGGGGCAGACCTCCCGTGTGGTTGATGCGACTAACCGCGTATAGATTGCCGTTGGCGTCAAAGGTGGCGCCGATCGGCTCACCGCTGCCGTGGTGAAACGACTCGATGGGCAGTTCGAAGTTCGTCACCACGTCGTCGCCGTTGAAGAACACCCCGTCCACGGGATCTCGCGAGGTCGCCGAGCCGTACTTGTCGAAACTGACCAGGTATCCGTTGGGATCGAACGCGTTGCCCATGCCACCGGGGCCCACGGAGGTGGTGTAGACGTCATCGCCGTTGAAGAACACCCCGTCCACCGAGTCAATCACCCCCACAATCGAATGCCGGAACGTCCACAGCCGGTCGTCCGGGCCGTAGGCAAGACCGAAGACGCCCCCCTGGTCGGATTCGTAGGTCGCCAGAACACGGGATTGAACCGGCCACGCACCGGCCCTGCCTGGACAGACCACGACCGCCCATAGCGCCGCCAGGATCGCCCCTCGTCGTAGTTGCCGCATCGTCTCGCCCTCCCGCCACGCAACTCGGCCTGCATTATACCCCCATCCGCCGTCAACAACCGCGCCGGGATCATTTCTTGGCCACGTCGGCCTCTTCCTCGTCTTTGAGCTCGGCGATGCGGTCGCGGAGGCCGGCCGCCCGTTCGAACTCCAAGGCCTCGGCCGCTTCCAGCATTTCCGCTTCCAGCCGGGCGACCAGCTCGGTGCGATCGTATTCGTTCTCGCTGGCGGAGATCGCCTCGCGCGCCACGCGCCGGGCCGACAGCTCGTCGGCCAGGGCCGTCCGGATGGCCTTGCGAATGGTCTGCGGGGTGATGTTGTTCTCGGCGTTGTAGGCCAACTGCGTATCGCGACGGCGGGTGGTCTCGTCGATCGCCTGCTGCATCGACCGCGTGACCGTATCCCCGTACAGCAGCACCAGCGCGTTGACGTTTCGGGCGCAACGGCCGATGGTCTGAATCAAACTCGTCGCCGATCGGAGGAAGCCCTCCTTATCGGCGTCGAGGATCGCCACCAACGAGACTTCCGGTAAGTCCAGGCCCTCTCGCAGGAGGTTGACGCCCACCAGCACGTCGAACTTGCCCGCCCGCAGATCGGTCAGGATGTCGACGCGCTCCAGCGTGTCGATCTCGGAGTGCAGGTACTTGCAGCGGAAACCTTCCTGGCGAATGTAGTCGGCCAGGTCCTCCGACAGGCGTTTGGTCAGCGTGGTGATCAGCGTTCGCTCGCCGGCCTCGACCCGGGTGCGGATTTCGGCGATCAGGTCGGCCACCTGCCCGCGGGCCGGGCGGACCTCGACGGCCGGGTCGACCAGGCCGGTCGGACGAATGATTTGCTCGACCACCTCGCCGCCGGCTTGTTCGATCTCCCAATCGCCCGGGGTAGCCGAGACGAACACCGTCTGCTTCCACAGCCCGCAGAACTCATCGAACGTCAGCGGACGGTTGTCCAGGGCGCTGGGGAGGCGGAACCCGTGGTCGACCAGCACCTGCTTGCGGCTGCGGTCGCCGTTGTACATCGCCCGCAGTTGCGGCAGCGTCACGTGCGATTCGTCGATGACCAGCAGGAAGTCGTCGCCGAAGTAGTCGATCAGTGTGTAGGGCCGCTGGCCCGGCTCGCGGCCGTCCAGGTGGCGCGAGTAATTCTCGATGCCGGGGCAGTAGCCCACCTCCTGCATCATCTCCAGGTCGTAGCGCGTCCGGGCGCTGAGGCGCTGGGCCTCCAGCAGCTTCCCGCCGTTCTTCAGCTCGATCAGACGATTGTCGAGTTCCTTCTGGATGTTCTCGGCCGCGTGCTCGATGGCGTCTTCCGGGGCCACATAGTGGACGGCCGGGAAGATGAAGATCTGATCCGTACTGGATAGTGCATCCCCGGTGGTGGGGTTGATCAGGTGGATCGCGTCGACGGTGTCGCCGAATAGTTCGACCTGATAACCGAACTGCTCGTAGGCGGGGTAGATGTCGACCGTGTCCCCGCGGACGCGGAATGTGCCGCGCTTGAAGTTCACGTCGTTCCGGTCGTACTGGATATTAACCAGCTTCCGCAGCATCTCATCCCGCTCGACGGTGTCGCCCGTCCGCAGGGCTACCATCGAGTCCTGATAATCTTCCGGGCGACCCAGGCCGAAAATGCACGAAACGCTGGCGACAATCAGCACGTCCTTGCGACCCGAGAGACTGGTCGTGGCTGAGAGGCGCAGCCGGTCCAGGTCGTCATTCCGCGAGGCGTCCTTCTCGATGTAGATGTCCCGCTGCGGGATGTAGGCCTCGGGCTGGTAGTAGTCGTAGTAGCTGACGAAGTACTCCACCGCGTTCTCGGGGAACAGCTCCTTGAACTCCTGATAGAGCTGAGCAGCCAGCGTCTTGTTGTGGCTGATCACCAGCGTGGGCTTGTTGAGTCGCTCAGCCAGGTGGGCCATGGTGAACGTCTTGCCCGACCCGGTCACGCCCAGGAGCACGCTGCACTCCTGGCCGTTCTGGATATTCTCAGCCAGCCGATCGATGGCGGCGGGCTGATCGCCCTTGGGCGTCATCTCCGAAATGACTTTCAGGTCCGGCATGCAACGGGTCCCTTGCCGTAGCCCGGGGCGGTCTCTCGCCACGGGCGAAGTCGTGTATTATACTTCCCCGCCTGTGACCATCGCCAGAACAGCTCGTCGGGTAAAGCAACTTCACGCCGCTATGCGGGCCCATTTCGGTCCGTTGGATTGGTGGCCGTCTGAGGCTGGGGCCGAAACGCCCGCCGGGAAGCTGGAGATCTGCGCGGGGGCGATTCTGACGCAGAACACCGCCTGGGCCAACGTGGAAAAGGCCCTGGCGAATCTCCGGGTGGCGGGATGCTTGTCGGTGGAAGCCTTGCATGGCTTGAATCGGCGCAAGCTAGCGCGGCTGATTCGCCCGGCCGGCTACTTCAATCTCAAGGCCAAGCGGCTGGGCAACTTTATCGCGGCGGTGGTCGACCAGGCGGGGGGCGACATCGCGGCCTTTCTTGATCGGCCGATGGATGAACTGAGAGAGGCGTTGCTGACGATCAACGGTGTGGGTCCGGAGACGGCTGACAGCATGACCCTTTACGCGGCGGGGAAAGCCACGTTCGTGATCGACGCCTATACGCTGAGGATCTTTCGACGTCACGGCCTGCTGAGTGAGACCGACGACTACGCCTCCGCCAAAGAGATGTTCGAAGCCGCCCTACCGGCCGACGCCGAACTGTTCAACGACACCCACGCCCAGATCGTCGCCACCGGCAAGAGCTTCTGCCGACGACGCGCCCGCTGCGAGGGCTGCCCCCTCGAACGTTTTCCCCACAACGCCGCCGACTAGTCTTCGGCCGCGCCACCCTCCGGCGCGATGGACCAATCGGACATGTCCCCGTCCGGCCTGAGCGGGACGGTCAGGCATTGGCGGCGGTAACTGCGGCGGAAGCGGCGGCGGATTTCCATGTCGAGCTTGTGGACGCTGACGACACGGTCGCGGCCGTCTTCCTTGGCCCGCAGCAGGGCCTGGTCGGCGAAGAACAAGAGCATCTCGGGATCGGTGATCTCGGCATTACCGGGCCAACTGGCCACGCCGATGGAAATCGTCACGTGAATCTCGCAGCCGAAGACCTCGAACTTCCGCCCGAAGACTTCTTTGCGGACGCGTTCGGCGAACCGCTCGGCCTTCTTGGCGTCGGCCTGGGGAAGGACCACGGCGAACTCCTCGCCGCCGATGCGGGCGACCACGTCCGACTCGCGCAGGCAGGTCGTCAGGACCACGGCCAGTTCCTTCAGCACGTAGTCGCCGCTGGGATGGCCGTACGTGTCGTTGATGACCTTGAAGTGGTCGACGTCGATCATCAGCAGGCTGAGG
>CAYRZU010000123.1:0-6200 GCA_964428895.1 uncultured Planctomycetaceae bacterium | reverse complement strand
CTGTGACTTAGCGTTCACGCACACCTATTCCCAAAGTCGCTGACGTTGAACAGCTTGTTATCTCCCCCAGTTTCGACGAATTGGAACAAGCCGAAGCGCAAAAGGACGTCACCCGCTGCCAAGCGGCAATCCTTCGGGAGGTGGACGCCTTGAATACGTTCACCGGGGACTGGTCAAACTGGGATGACACCTACGACTTCGCCCAGGGAAAGATGCCGGACTATGTCGAACGCAACTTTACCGACGAACTGTACACGGGCAGCAACCTTGATCTCGTGCTCATCTACGACCTCAAAGGCAATCGCTTGGCTGGCAGTATCTATCACCCCGAAGCCGAGGAGTTTATCCAGTTAGGCCGCTTCCCCGAGAAGATGGCCGAAGACGACGTCCTCCTTCACGCCTCCGACGCCATGGAAGGCCAAAAGGGCATCATTCAGACCTCAATGGGCCCGATGATGATCGCGTCGCGTCCAGTTCTGACCAACGAGGTGAAAGGTCCGGCCGTGGGCTCACTCATGATGGGCCGCTTCCTGAACGCAGCGCGAACGAACAGGCTCTCAGCACAGACCGCGGTATCGCTGACCGTCTGGAATCTCCAATCCGGAGCGATGCCGCAAGAGAAACTGGACATCGCCGCCGAGCTGCTGTCCGACGACGCCGTCCGCATCCACGTGGCCTCGGACGACCATCTGGACGGCTACAAGGCGCTACGTGATCTGAAAGGCGACCCCTTGCTCCTGATGCGGGCCGAGCTCCCTCGCGACATCTCTAAGCGAGGCCACAGCGTTGTCCTCTTTGCCAACGCGGTCGCCATCGGTGGGTCGGCCGTCATGCTGATCGCCCTGCTGGGCCTCTTGCGCGGAACGGTCGTTCACCCGATCCTTCGGATCGCCGAAGAAACAGCCACGATCGAGAAGTCGGGAGACCTCTCCAAGCGAATCGGTCTACGGCGGAAGGATGAGCTGGGACAGTTGTCCCAGCAATTCAACAGCCTTCTGGCGACCATTGAAGAGAACAGCGCTCACCTGACCACCACCAACCACCTCCTAGAAGCCGAGATCCAGCAACGTGAAGAGATCGACCAGGCCCTGCGAAAAGCCAACGAGCAGTTGGAGGCCTTGGCCTCCACTGACGAACTGACCGGCTTGGCCAATCGGCGATCGCTAATGAGTCTGCTCAAACATGATTTCGAGCGAGGCCGGCGCGACGGAACGCCCCTGTCCTTGGCGATCATTGACGTGGACAACCTCAAGCAACTCAATGACGAGCTGGGTCACGTCTTCGGCGATACGGCGCTGCGAGCGGTCGCCCTCGCCATGACCGAGGCAGCCCGCGCCTCGGACATTCTGGCCCGGTATGCGGGCGACGAGTACGTCCTGCTCATGCCCAATACCAACTCCGAGCACGCGGTCAAGGCCGCCAACCGGCTCCGCCAGGCAGTGAATGAATTGGACCTGGGAACCGACGCTCACGGAATCAAAACCACCGTCAGCATCGGCGTCCACACGGCCGTACCTTCGGCCGACGATTCGGCGGAGGCCCTCCTGCGCCTGGCCGACAAGGCGCTCTACCAGGCCAAGCAGACCCGCAACACCGTCTGCGTCTACCGTGACGAAACACCGTGATCGGCCAACGCGAAAGCGCCGCCTTGGCGGCGACTGCTACTCGGCGTCTTCGCCGGGCATGGCGCAGCAGGCCCCGGACAGTTCGCCCCGCATGGGAACCAGGCAGATGAATTCGAAGGTCCCCTCGCCGGTGTTCTTGAAGTTGTGGACTTCGTCGTCGTGGACGTAGACGTAGTCGCCGGCGACGACGGGGGTCTCGTTCTTGTCAACGTCAACGGCTACGCCCTGCCCGGCCTCGATCTTGACCAGATGGGGGAAGTCGTGGCTGTGATAGGGCGTGGCGCCGCCGGGAGCGACGGTGAAATAGCGCAGCACGATTTCTTCCGAGCCGTCGTCCGGGCCGAGCACGACCTGTTTGACCACCGCGGTATAGCCTGGGGTCTCAACGGTCGGCACGTCGTTGAGTGTCTTGATCTTCATGTTCATCTCCTCGTGGAATCCTTCACTGGGGCACAGATCATACCATCCTAGGGGGCCGCCCTGAAGTATCGGGCGGGGTTCTTGGGTTTGGGTCTCTGTCGCCGGGCGCCCGCTGGGTATAATCCCTCCGACACGCGCCGAGGCGCGTAAGATGAAAAGGACGGTTCTATGAAGTCTCTTGGCGCACCTATCGGCGTGTTCGCATTGGCTCTGTTGGTGGGGTTGGCTTCGGTCGGCTGTAAGGGCAAGGAGGAATCGGCCCCGCCGTCGGCGCCAGCCGAAGCCGCCGGCCCCGTCCTGCCGGCCGGCCCGTGGGACGCCGCCCGCTGGCCCGACGCGCCGCCCCCGTCGCGGGCGCCGATCGGCGTGCCCGTGCTGACGCAACCATTCGTACTGGACGGTGAGCTGACCGAATGGGCCGACGCGCT
This sequence comes from uncultured Planctomycetaceae bacterium, assembly GCA_964428895.1. Classification (GTDB taxonomy): domain Bacteria; phylum Planctomycetota; class Phycisphaerae; order SM23-33; family SM23-33; genus HyVt-337. The sequence continues at coordinate 3,727 of CAYRZU010000123.1, read as the reverse complement.
GTCGGTCCCCATTCGCTCGGACGCGCTGGCGATCTATCTCCAGGGAGAACAGGAATGGCTCGGCCCCGACGACGCCAGCCTGGAAAGCTTTGTCGCGTGGACGCCCAACGGATTAGTGATCGCCTTTGCGGTCTGGGACAACGAGCTGTTCAACGACCGGCCTCCCGAGGTCCCATGGGATCACGATTGCGTAAGCTTTGCGGTCGAGGCCGGCCCGCCGCCGGCGGCTGGCGCTGAGGATGCGCGGAAGAAGCTGTCGTTCCTGGTGATTCCGCCTCGCGGCGACACGCCCGCCGAGGCCCACGCCTTCCCGCCTGAGAAGGTCGACCGGGTCGCCTTCATGGCCAAGCGCACCCGCCACGGGTACGCGGTGGAGGCGATTATTCCGTGGGCGACGATCGGGGTGACCGATGTCCGGGTTGGCGCGCCGATGGCCATGCGGTTCAGCCTGATCGACTACGACCGGCGCGACGGCGAACAGGTCGTGCCGCGCGGATTCTCGTGGCACCGGTCGTGGTATCGATCCTTCACGCGTCGCCCGCCCGGCGTATTGGCCGAAGCGGTGCTGACCGACCGGCTGACCCGATCGGCTGGGACGGACCTGGAATCTGAGGTCTATCTGAACGTCGACAACTGTCCGCCCCCGGACGCCGAGATCTTGCCGATCCGCCTGGACCTCGGCATGAACGTTGGCCGCGCCGCCGGCGCCATCGAACTGCACCTGGATAACTGGCAGTCGCAACGGGCCCTGACGACCACGCTGGACCTGACCGGTAAGGGCTCTCAATGGGGCGAGCGGAAAGGCGCCGCCTATGATCTGCCGCTGGCGGACGTACCCCACGGCCGCTACCGGTTGACAGCCACCGTCCTGAACGACGATGGCGAGCCGCTGGGAACCGTGTGGCGCGACGTGTGGATCACGCGCGGCTTTGCCGAGCGGGCCCTGGCGTCTGTCGGCGCCGCGGGCATCCCCACCCTCGCCCAGACCCAACCGTTTTCGGCTCTGAATTGGCTGCTGGCGGCGGCCAACATCGAGCGATTCAAGCAGCGGGCAAGCCGGCGGCACATCGCGCCGTTGACGGACCAGGCTCGGGAGCTTTGTGCGCGGATGATGCTGCTGGAAACGGGCGAAGCCCCGCCGGGCGATTCGCTGTACGCCCTGCTGGCGGCGGGCACCGATCCAGCCGCCCAGGCCATGGTGGAGTTCCCCGATGCCGTTACGGGCTACGTGAACATTTACTGGGGCCCGTTGCCGCTGACGACCGTTCGCGTGGATCTGTTGGGCGACGATCCGGATGTCGACCTGGGCGGGACGCCCAACGCCACCCTCGACGGCATGCCGGCGCGGACCTGGGAGGACCCGCCGGGCGTCACACATGTCCGCGCCCTTCGCGGGCGACGGGTGTTCAGCGTGCACAGCCCCTCGGAGCAAGTCGCCAAGACGGCCGTCGCCGCGGTGGCCTCAGGCAAGCCCATCACCGCCGCTCAGGTCGACGCGCTGCGTGTGGCGTTGGCCAGAGAGATCGAGATTGTCCAGGTCAAGCCCCTGCCGCTGGTCCCCGATGACATGGCCCTCTACGTCGGCGACGTGCACATGCACACGATCTTCTCGGACGGGTCCTACTCGCCGATGTACATGGCGATCCAGAGCTTCTGCAACGGCATGGACTTCTCGGTCATCACCGACCACAACGACATCGTGGGGGGCCAGATCGCCCAGGCCTACGCCACCCACTACGGATTCGCCCACAGCATCATCGTGGGCGATGAGATCACCACGAGTTGGGCTCACCTGAACGGCTACCCCTTGCGGGAAATGGTGGACTGGGAGCTCGCGCCCTACGAACTGGTCCGCAGCGTGCACGCCCAAGGCGCCGCCATTCAGTGGAACCACCCGGAGGCCAACAGCGAGTGGGGCAAGGTCGGCTTTGCCGAAGGGATCGGGCCGCTGGGGGTCGACGCCTGGGAGCACGTGCCGCCGGCCTATGACAAATGGCGCGCCGAGGGGAGACTGCCCACGCTGGTCGGCTCGACCGACGAGCACATGGGGTATTTCTTCAACGTGGAGCGGAGCGTAATCTTCGCGCCAAGCCCAGCCGGCGTCGACGTCGGCGATGCGGTGCGGCGCGGCAATGTGTGTGTGTTCGATCCCACGCTGCCTAGAGTGGTCTATGGCGCGCCGCGCATGATCGGCCGCGTGCGCCAGGCCATGCTGGAAGGCAAGACGCTTCACGAACGGCGCCAGGCCGCTATCGCGGTGGCCCTGGCCAACGTGGACATCGTCGGCCTGATCAGCGCCAGCGGACAACGCAAGGTCGACGCCGACGAAGCAGCAGAGATTGTGCACTCCCTCCAGGGAGAGCACGATCACCCGGAGTAGATCGGCCGGCGCATGACGGAACAACGGCTGCGGGCGATGGGTCAGCATGGCCGTCGCCTGCCGATGGTTTCTTTGACGCTGAGGGCAGGCAGATACTATCCTAGACGCACAGGATGATCGTCATGTGATAGCCCGAGGGGCCACGTCCGTATGCAACTCGACACGGTTTCGAAGATTCTGTCCGAAAGCGTCCGCCAGCACGGCGACCGCATCGCGCTGCGATTCTGCCAATCCAGCGAATGCCCCATTCCCGACCCGCTTGCCGACGCTTATGACTACCGGCGCCTGGGCGCAGCGGCCCTGGCCTATTCGCACCACCTGGCCGGGCGTGGGCTTGGCGTCGGCGACAAGATCGCCCTGCTCTGCGAGAACCGCCCGGAGTGGGTGGTCGCCTATTTCGCCATCCATCAGTTGGGCGCAGCGTTGGTGCCGATTGACGGCTTGCTGACGGCCGGCGAGATCGGCCACATCCTACAACGTAGCGGGGCGAAGCTGCTGATCGCCTCGGACCATCACGTCCCCTTGGCCTCCCAGGCCGCCCAGACGGGCCAGCCCCCGGTCGCACGCTTGGAGTCCGATCTGGCCGATCTAACGGTCCCCGATACGGTCGATCCGGACGACCTGCTGCGCCCGGCGATCGGCCCGGACGATCTGGCGGTGTTGTGCTTCACCTCCGGGACCACCGGCGTCAGCAAGGGCATCATGCTCACGCACGGGAACGTCACCAGCAATGCCACCACCTCCATCGAGGTGCTGGACTTCACCCCCGATAACCGCATGGTGTCGATCCTACCGGCCAACCACATGTTCGAGCAGACGGTGGGCCTGCTCATGCCCATGGCGGCCGGGGCCAGCGTGTATTTCCCAGGCTCGCGGAACCCGCGTGTGCTGTTCGAGGCCATGGCCGACGCCAAACCCACGCTGGTGCTGGTGGTGCCCGCCCTGGCCCGCCTGATCCAGACCAAGCTCCAGGGCCACGTCGACAATTTGCCCTGGCCCAAACGCCTGGTCGCCAGGGCCGCTCGGCGCCTCAGCCGCGGCGCCCGATGCCTTGGGCTAGACATGAGCAAACGCCTCTTTCGGACCGTCCACGACTTGTTCGGCGGGCACATGCGATTCATGATCGCCGGAGGAGCAGCGCTGGAATCGGAGGTCGCGGAGTTCTTCCTCGACATGGGCCTGCCCATGCTGGAAGGCTATGGGCTGACTGAAACCGCGCCGGTCATCGCGACCAATACCGTTGGCCGCCATCGTGTGGGCTCGGTGGGCGTGCCGATTCCGCGCGTCGAAGCGCGCACGGCCCCGGTCGACGGCGCCATTGGCGACGACATCGGCGAGCTTCGGGTC
>CAYRZU010000122.1:0-6351 GCA_964428895.1 uncultured Planctomycetaceae bacterium | reverse complement strand
GGTCTTCGATGCAGATGGTGTTCCGCATGGACACGCCGTAGCGGGCCTCGTCGAAATCGATCACGTCGCCCTTGTCGGCCCAGAAGCCTGCCAGCGTATAGTGGTGGAAGGCGATGCCCTCGATGCAGTGGCCGCACTCACGCATGACGACGTCGGTCCAGTCGTACCGCATGCCGCCCGGGCCGCACGCGACGCGCATGATATCGCCGCCGCAGGCGTCGCTCATGGCCGGAGCGTATTCGAGGCAGCGCTTGGCGTACGGTTCGGGCATGTCGGAGTAGGCCCAACCTTCGTTGCCGATGGCCCACATGCGAACGTCCCACGGCTTGTCGCGGCCGTTCGCGCGGCGCAGATTGGCCAGTTCCGAATCGTCATCGGCGGTCAGGTAGCGGACCCAGTCGACGGCTTCTTCGGCCGTGCCGGAGATGCTGTTGCAGCACAGGTACGGCTCGCAGCCGACCAGCTCGCAGAAGTCGAGGAATTCGTGCGTGCCGACGTCGTGTTCGCGGTAGTCGCCGGCGGGCGCGTGGTCCCGGTCCGGTCGCTCGTCGCGCGGGCCAATGCCGTCGCGCCAATGGTAGAACTCAGCGTAAGCGCCGCCCGGCCAGCGGACGTTGGGCAACTTGATGGCGCGGAGCGCCTCGAGCACGTCGTTGCGGAAGCCGCGCGTGTTGGGGATGGGCGAATCCCGCCCGACCCATAGGCCGCCGTAGATCACGCTGCCGGGGCTCTCGGCGAATTGGCCGTAGATGTGCTTGCTGATCGTGGCGACGCCTTGGTCGGCCTTGATGGTCACTCGATTCATGCGAGGTCTCCTTGAGAAGTCGGAAATTCTACCCGCTTGGGCAGCCCGGATGAAACGCTCCTGCCGATGAACTGACTCAGATTCCTTGCCTAATGCGCGAACTAGCTCTTACGCTGAGCGTCATAGTGGACACGGACGCCACACAAGAGAACACCCGGGATCTCGAAGGGGATACTCTATGACAAGACGAACGATTGTCGCCGCCGCTTTGCTGGGACTGGCCTTGAGTTGCACAAAGGCCTCACGGGAACCGGCCCAAGCCGCGCCCGGCGTCTCCTGGCCGGTCGATGAGGCCACGGTCGACCTCTGGCCTCCCGAGAACTGCCAGGTCGTGTGGGTCGCCACGGTCACCGAGTTCGATGGGATGGAAGTGGAACTGGACATCCATGAATCTCTCAAAGGAGATGCCCCAGCCGACGCCGCGCGGCTAACCTTGCCCCGGCCGATCCCTCGTGCGATTTCTCGGGGCTTCTTTCGTGACCCCAAGACCGGCGCCTACGTCGCTTCCCCACCCTATGAGCCGCTCGCGTACCCTTACGACCCAGACCGGTGTGGGTTGAGCGTTGGCCGACGATATCTGCTCTACGGGCTGTCGACAACCGACCCGGAGTCAGAGGGCAGAACTCGAGCGATGGGCATCCCGAAAGAACAAAGACAGGAAGTGATGATCTTGCCCTCTCGGCTGATGAGTCGCGACCTGATCGAACTAACGGACGCCAATCGCGATGAAGCCCTTGCCGCCGCGCGTAGCGCCGTGGGACTAGCGGCGATCGAAGACCGCACCGAACAGATCCTGGCAATGATCGAAGCGTTGCCCACTTCAGGCCCGATCCTACGGGGAACGCTGACTCGCACACTTCCCGGCCGTCTCAAAGATCTGCCCGACAAGACCCCGCTAGTCGAGCCGCTCCTGTCGTTGCTGGATCACCGCGACCCAGCCATTCAACTGGCCGCGCTGCGCGCAATGAACATCGATGGCGACCGTCGCTACGTTCCGACCATCCCTCGCCGGACACCGAGCGAAGGCGCCTCCGTTAGTGTTGTCGAGACCAGTGCCACTCCCCTGTCCAGGCTGATCGAGTTGGCGATGCAGGACTTGCCCGAGAGTGAAAGTTCAACCGATGGACTCGGCCAGGATCTCGCCGAGGTCAAGATGAAGGCGGAAGTGGTGCACCTGGCGATTGGGCTGGTGGCGATCTACGACACCCCCGAAGCGCTCGAGGCGATGCTGGCCCTGGCCCAGCACTCCGACCCCTCTCGACGACGGTTGGCGGCGCAGTTGCTGGCGGGGTTTGACAGCGACCGCGCCCGTCAAATGCAACTGGCGCTTCTGGACGATCCGGACGGATTCGTTCGAACTTTTGCATTGAGCTATGGCCTCTCGAAGAAGGCCCGGCAAGGCTCCTTTGACTCCGAAGTGGTCATTCCCAAGTGCATCGCGTTGTTGGACGACCCAATCATGTTCGCTCGCCGCAACGCCGCCGAAGCCTTGGGCAACTCCCAGGATGACCGCGCGGTCGAGGCCCTGCTCGCCAGATTCATGGACCCCACAACCCGACACCAGGACCAACGTGACATCTGCAACGCCCTTTCTGTGCTCTACCAGGACCAGGTCGGCGTCGACGCCATCGAGGCGCACCGTGAGCAGATCGTTGCGCGGATGTACACGAGTGGGTGGGCGTTGAGCGAGTTCGCCAAGCTCCTCAAGCTGATGGGAACGGACGAGGCGATGGATGTCATCCTCGTTGACAGTCAGTCCGACAGCCCCACCAAGCGGGAGGGCGTCTGCCGCGCCCTGACCCGGTTTATCATAGAACCCCGCGCCGCGGAGATCCTCATTGGTTTGCTTGACGACCCAGACCCGGAGGTCCGAAGCAGCGCGATCTACTCGATCAAGCAGTACACCGACCATCCCCTCTACGCCGTCGCCACGCCCAAGCTCATCGCGCTGCTCGATGACCCCGACGCCAAGGTCCGCCGCAACGCGACCGACGCCATGGGCTTCTACATCCGGCGGGAGGATGCCGCCGCTCCCATCGACAAGCTTATTGCGATGCTGAAGGATCCGGACAAGTTTGTCCGCGCCAAAGCCGCCCAGGCCCTCGGCGGGTGCTCCGATGACAGGCCCGTTGCCCCGCTGCTTGCGGTGGCCGGCCGTGCAGAAGGCAATGCCTGCCGAGCCCTCCTACGCTTCTACCGCAACGGCATCGGCGTCGAGCAGATCGACGCTCATCGCAACAGGTTCATCAGAAGGGCCTACAGGAATGACGGATACTCCGTCTTCGTCGATCTGTTAGGACAGATCGCACGGGATGAAGCGATTCAGGCGTTCGTGAGGGTCGCTTCAAACCCCGATGCGAGCTCCCAAGCCCGACGCCAGGCATGCCGCGCCCTAAGCCGCCTCCGAGCGCCGCAGGTCGACGAAATCGCTGTCGGTCTGCTAGCCAGTGACGATCCGAAAGTGCGCCGCCTCGGCGCCGCCATAATTCAGAACACCCGACTCAACGAAACCCTAGCCCCGGCCGTCCCCGTCCTGATCGATCTTCTGGATGATCCGGACAACCATGTCCGCAACGCCGCCGCCGGCGCACTAAGAAAGGACTCACCGGCCGTGCTGGAAGCACTCCTGTCCGGGCTCTCACCCCAGCGGGGTTGCTCCTTGGCCGCCCGGGAACAGATCATTGCGATTCTCGCCAGGAACTGCACTGGTCGGCGCGTCTCGAAGCACTACGTCACGTGGGTCGCCAGAGACATCGCCCCGTATGCTGCCGTGCTCAACGAATCGACGGACGCCAAGGCCGCCACACACGCCGTGACATTGCTCCAGACGATCGGCACGGAGGAAGCCATCACAGCCTTGCAGGAGGTCGCGGACAACCACCCCGTCCCGGAGATCGCCACGCTCGCCCGCCAGGCCGTTGAGTAGTTCCCCCGCGGGCGGGAGAGAACCCCGGCCTGGGTCGATGTCGCCCTTACGAGAAAATGCCTGTTTGGGTTCGGTTCGGTCTTGGGTCGTCGCACGTAGGTAGCTATGATGGGCCTGTCGCTGGGTGGGTCGGTCCGGCGAAGGACAATCGAACGGTTCATGGGGAGCTACGAGCCAGATGCCCAGAGACATTCTCAAGAAGGTGTTCGGATTCGACGCGTTCCGGCCCGGCCAGGCCGAGATCATCGACCACGTGCTGGCCGGCGGGGACGGGCTGGTGATCATGCCCACCGGCGGGGGCAAGTCGATGTGCTACCAACTGCCCGCGCTGGTTCGGCCGGGAACGGCTATCGTGGTCAGCCCGCTGATTGCGCTGATGCAGGACCAAGTGGCGGCGATGGTCGAGAACGGCGTGCGAGCGACGTTCCTCAATTCCACGCTGCCAGCCGACGTTGCGGCGCAGATTGAAGCCGATTTCCTCGCCGGCAAGTACGATCTGCTCTACCTGGCCCCCGAACGGCTGATGCAGCCGCGAACGCTGGAACTATTGGCCCGCGGGGACATCGCGCTGATCGCTATCGATGAAGCCCACTGCGTCAGTCAATGGGGCCACGACTTTCGGCCGGAATACCTGCAGTTGGCGGAGTTGGCGGACCGGTTCCCCGGTGTGCCGCGACTGGCGCTGACGGCCACCGCCGATGAGCGCACGCGCGAAGAGATTATGGAGCGCCTCCGCCTGCGTGACGGGCGGCTGTTCGTCGCGGGCTTCGATCGGCCGAACATTCGGTACATAATCGCCGAGCGACAGGATCCCAAGAAGCAGCTCATGGCGTTCCTGGCCGGCCACGCCGGCGAGAGCGGCATCGTCTATTGCGCGACTCGCAAACGCGTGGAGGAGATCGCCGAGTTCCTGGTCGGTCAAGGCCTCGACGCCGTCCCCTACCACGCCGGACTCGATGACGCCGACCGCTTCGAACACCAACGCCGCTTCCAGGCCGACGACGCGGTCGTCGTGGTGGCGACCATCGCGTTCGGCATGGGCGTGGACAAGCCCGATGTCCGATTCGTCGCCCATCTGAACCTGCCCAAGAGCATCGAGGCGTACTACCAGGAGACCGGCCGAGCCGGACGAGACGGCGAACCGGCTGAAGCGTGGCTCGCGTACGGCCTGCAGGACATGATCCTGCTGCGACAGTTCATCGATACGTCCGACGCCGACGACGCCCGCAAGCGATTCGAGCACGAGCGTCTGGGGGCACTGCTGGGGTTCTGCGAATCGGCCGAATGCAGGCGCACGCTGCTGCTGCGCCACTTCGGCGATGCCCACGACGGCGGCTGTGGCAACTGCGATAACTGCCTGTCGCCACCGGAAACATTCGATGCGACCGTGGAGGCCCAGAAGGCGCTCTCCTGCGTCTATCGCGTGGATCAGCGATTCGGCGTGACGCACCTGGTGGATGTGCTGCTGGGCAAGGCGACCGAGAAAGTCGAGCGGTTCGGCCATGACAAGCTATCGACCTTCGGCGTGGGCGAGGAGTTGAACGATCGTCAGTGGAAGTCGCTCTACCGTCAACTCGTGGCAGCCGGCTACTGCAACATCGACGCCGAGCGCTACAACGCCGTCACCCTCAACGCCAAGTCGACCGAGATTCTCAAAGGCGGGGCGACGTTCTCGGCCCGCAAGCCGCCCAAGAGAGCGCCGGCCAAGCGCGCCAAGCGGAAATCCGCGGCTGCGGTGATGGTGACTGTAGAGCCGGGCGACGAGGCGTTGTTGGATGCGCTGCGGGCGTGGCGGCGCGACCTGGCGGCCGAGCACAACCGCCCGCCGTTTACGATCATGCATGATAGGACGCTGCGGGCCCTGGCGGCCGAGAAGCCCGCCACCACCACCGCCCTGCTGGGCGTCCACGGCATCGGCGAGGCCAAGTGCGAGCACTACGGCTCGGACTTGCTCCGCATCATCAGCGATTACGCAAGCTAGCCGATCGAAACCGGTGCGCTGCCTTGGTCGGCGGAGGCTTCAGCCGCGAGGATCAGGCGGGTGTTGAGGAGGCCGTCTTCGCCGCTGGTAATGGGCGTGCGGCCGTCGCGGATGCACTCCACGAAGTGATAGATGCTCTCCACGGCAAAGCCCACCTGTCGGCCATGCACTTCCGGGGTCACGAACATATCCGGTAGGGACGCATCCGGGTAGCCGGCGGGCGTGGTTTGGGTGTATTTGGCGATGGGGCCGCAATGCTGGGGGTTCAGGTAGATCGCGCCTTCCGTGCCGATGATCTCCACGCGGTGATCGATCATGGCCGGTGAGCTTTGGGGCAGGATCCAACTGTTTTCGACCACGGCCGTGGCGCCGTTGGGGAAGTCCAGGACCGTCAGATACAGATCGGCCGTATCGATACCCATCGACTTCAGCACGCCCTCTTGGCGGCGGCAGGTGAGGCGCTGGGGCGCGGCCTGCATGAACCAGCAGGTGGTGTCCAGGGCGTGGCTGCCGAGGAACAGCATCACCGAACTGTCGGCCGCCCAGGGCAGCATTTGCGTGGGCACGTAGAGCGTGTCGGACAGGCGATAATAGATGTAGCGAATCTCGCCGAGCTCGCCGGTGGCGATCGACCGGCGG
>CAYRZU010000121.1:0-6420 GCA_964428895.1 uncultured Planctomycetaceae bacterium | reverse complement strand
GACTGCTCTATTGGCTTCGGACGTGGGTGGGGGTGGTGTTGGTGCGTGGGGGTGTGGGTCGGTTGGAAGATGTGAATGTGTCTGGGGGTGACGCGGCGGGACGGGAGCCCCGCTGCGCTGGGGTGGATGATCCCGAGCGCGCGTGGTCGCGGGTTAGTGTAATTGTGCCGGCTCGGGATGAGGCGGGGACGATTGAGGCCGCGGCTGCTACGCTCATGGCGCAGGACTATCCGAATCTGCAGATTGTGTTTGTGGATGATCGGTCGGGCGACGGGACGGGGGCGATGATGGATCGGTTGGCGGCTAACGATTCACGCGTGACTGTCGTGCACGTGGAAGAACTGCCGGAGGGGTGGTTGGGGAAGGTCCATGCGTTGGCGGCCGGTTGGGCGGCGAGCGATGGGGAGTATGTGTTGCTGACGGATGCGGATGTTCATTTTGCGCCGGGGGCGTTGCGGGCGGCGGTGACGGCCGCGGCTGACGGCGGGTTGGACCATTTGGCGGCGTGTCCGGCGATTTGGCCGGCTGGGGCGGTGGTGGATGTGATGGTGGCGGCGTTTCTGCGGCAACTGCTGGCGTTGGCCCTGCCGCCGACGAAGGTGGCTGACCCGAGTTCCAAGGCCTACTTCGGCGTGGGGGCGTTCAATCTGGTGCGGCGTGAAGCGTTCGAAGCGACCGACGGGTGGGAGTGGCTGCGGATGGAGACGGCCGACGACATGGGCGTGGGGTTGTTGATGAAGCGTTCCGGGACGCGGTGCGGGGTGGTGACGGCCTTTCAGCACGTGGGGTTGCACTGGTACCCCACGGTGGCTGACGCGGCGCACGGGGCGGAGAAAGGCTATGCGTCGATGGGTAACTGCCGGCCTGTGCCGATTCTGGCGGGGGCCGTGGCCCTGAACGTGTTGGAATCGGCCCCGCTGGCGGGCGTTGCGGCCATCGCGTGGTTGGCGGCGGCCGGCGCTCAGGCGGGCTGGCTGTTGGTAACGGCGGGCACACTCGGCGCGGCCGGGGTGGCGGCGTTTGTCGGCAGCGTGGTAAGCGTGGCCCGTTGGGCACGAGCGCCGTTGCTGGCCGGGCTGGCGGCGCCGCTGGTGACGCCCTTGGTGGCGGCGCTGATGGTTCGCGTGGCGTGGCTGGGCTGGCGGCGCGGGGGTGTGATGTGGCGCGGGCGATTGTACCCGTCGGCGGCCCTGCGCGCCGGGCGGCGGGTCCGGCCGTACGCGTAACGGATTGGCGTCTGCTGCCCGAACGATCCGTCGCAGCAGACCTGCACTACGTTCGCACGTCGCGATGCTTGCGTTTTCGGAAGTCGCGGGCGATCCACAGCAGGCACAGCGCGATCAAACCGGTCCCGAGGTACCCCCGAACCGCATCAAACTTGGCGTTGAACTCCCCGATGCTCATTGCTCCCGGCGGCATAACGGGCCCCGGGGGTTTTATCAGCGAGAACGGGAACAAGGATGGCCGCTGCCCCTCGAGCAACTGCCTTATCGCTTCTTGATGGAGCATGTCGGCGATCCCTGAAGCAATCGGCCACAAGAACAGGAGCAACGCCAACGCCATGAATCCCGCCGCCCGCGTCCGCCGGAAGCACAACCATGCCGCCGTAGCAACGACCAACGCCATCCCCACTTCCACGGCTATCCAAATAATCCCTTCGGTGTTGGTCATGTTTCGGCTCCCTTTCCGGCCCGGGCCTGCGACTAACGACTCCTCTTCAGAATGATCGTGCGGTTCCTCGGGTGGGTCAGGAGGCGTTCGATCTCGAGCAGCGTGTCGTAGTCGGCCACCGGGATGATGCCGATGCCCAGATCGACGTCGTAGTCGATGATCAATCGCGGCGGGTCGGCCTCTTGTCGAACGCGGCAGGAGACGCTCCCCAGATCGGCCGGGGCGATCCATTCGAAGCTCTCGGGGGCCAGCAGCACGTCGGTGAAGCCTTCCGGCAGCTCGACCGTAATCTGAACGGTCTGCACGTCGGGCCTATACCAGCAGATGTCGTTCTCGCGCGTGTCCGTGCCGGGCAGGCGCAGCTCGATTAGATCGCCGGGCAAGGTCAGGTACAGGTGGTCGCCGTCGCGGACGGCGTATTTGGCGGCCAGAACCGGCAGGTGGGCCGTCGCGGGATAGCGGCTGAAGTCCATGGCCATTTCGCCGTCAGGCTTGGCCGACTGGGCAATGCGGGCGACGGCTTCGAGGTGTTCGCGGCGGAACTCCTCGGGCGGCATCTCGGTGTACATCCGATTGAACCGCTCGACGTAATGGCCGTACCAGCGGCGGACCTTCTCGATCCGCGCGTCGCCGTCGGCGGTCAGGCGGAAGTGGAAGGCCAGGTACTCTTTGGCCCGGCGATCCTCGGGGCCGTCGATCAGGCCGATCGTCGCGCCGGGAAGGGTCAACGCCAGTTGCTGGTCGTTTTCGGTGGCGCCGAACACGGCGTACTGGTCGGAGTCGTTGAGGATAACGGCTTGGCCGTCGACCATCACCCGGACCAAGGGCGTGCTGAAGGTGTCGGTCTCGGGCAGTTCGGCCAGTATCTTGCGGAGGCCGGGCAGCTCCCGATAGCTCGAGGCGAGCACAAACTGCGGCGCCAGGCCCGCCGCCCGCAGCATGGCCGTCAGCATGACGGCCCGATCGACGCCGCCGCCGTACCCTTCAGCCAGCACCTGGTCGGCCGGCGTGATGGCGGTAAGGGGCAGTTCGTCGATGCTGGGCTCGAAGTACGCGGCGTAGGGCCCCATGCCAAGGGGGCGAATGTTGCGCGCCACGAAATCGCGAATGGCGATCACCTTGGCCTGGTCGGTTTCCAGCCCGTCGACCAGTTCGCGGGCCTTGGCGGCGGCAGCCTCGGCGTCGGCGACGGCCGCCTCGAAGGCGTCATTGACCAGAGCGGCATACTCATTCCACTGGCCGCAAGAGACACCCACCGTAGGCCGGAAGCTCCACGGCGGAGGGTAGTACCTTTCGCGCTTGATGGCGCGGTGATTCTCGAACGACCACGTTCGAACGGTCGTCTGGCCTTTGGTCTCCTCGGTCGCCGTCAGCGTGTCGGCCTGGTTGGCTACGATCGTCAGCGGCAGATCGGTCGGCGCGATGATCTGAAGGGTCATCCGGACGATCGGATCGGTGAAGCCGAACACCCGGTAGGTTGAGAAGAACGGGCGATCGCGACACTCGCGGACGACCTCATAGTCGATCACGCTTCCGATTTCGACGCCGGGGAGATTGACCACCAGCGTCTTGCCGGCCGGATACCGCGGGGCTGCGGCCACCCATTCGGCATCCATGAGGTTGATCTCCTCGTCGCGGATGGACTTGACCGTGCCGTCCGGGGCCGTCACGGTGGCCTCAGTAACGCGGACGTCTTCCCAGGCGGTGTTGTAGTCAAACTTCAGCTCGGCGCTTGCCTTGGTGCCGGCGTGGGTGAGGATCTTCTTTCGGACGTGGTCACGCTGGGTCCAGTTGTGAGCGTCCTTGATCTCGTATCGGGTGTCCTGGTCGAGGATCAACACACCGTCATCGGGGCCGACCAGGTCCATTCCCGGCGTGGCCTCCCCCGAGGCGAGGAAGATCGGCAGCTTCCGCCCGTTGAACTCCATGGTCCGCAGGTGGTCTTTGAGTTGCAGGTATTCGGCCGGGCTGAACTCAATGGCGTGGATCAGGAAATCGGACCGCCCCACCAACGCCCCATCCACGATCTCAAGAGACTTGCTCCACGAGACCATCGGGTCGTCGATGGCGTCGAAGGTGGGCATGGTCGCACCGACGGCGAGGGTGGCCGGCAGATCGATTTTGAGCGTTTCGCGAACGCCGCAGGTGATGTCTGTCTCCAGCGGATACTTGCGCTCGTCCAGCCCCAGGCGCCGGAACAAGTATTGGGCCATGCCGAGCTTCCCGCCAAACAGCGGCGGACGGAACGTGCTGGCCCGGTCGCCGGCAACGACGAAGTCATCGATCTGTAGCTCCAGGTCGACCCGAAGCGGCTGGGACATGTCGTGCATGTCGGCCGGGACCATTTCGAAGCTCTTGAGGGTAGCCCCGGGGAGGGCGTCCTTGATATACCGTTCGAAATACTCGCGCCGTTCCTTCGGCTGGATGCGGGCGAAGTACGAGCGGTGCCAGTTGGCCTCGTACCCGTCGAAGTGAATGGTGCTGGTCAGCGTGAGCACGCCGGCATCGGTCAGGGCGCCCGTGCTATCGACGCGGAGGCAGTTATCCTCGGCCGGCGGTATCGGAGAAGTGGACAGTCCCTCCCCCTCTTGGGTCGACACCACGTAGCTCTTGTTGCTCAGATAGGTCGGCAGGAGTTGGGTGGCCGACTCACTGGTGCAGTCCATCAACTGCCAAGAGTCGTCCGGCTCGCGCACCGCCACGATGGCGTGGTTGAAGTACGGACGCGGCGCGTCGGGGTGGAGTTTGGCCCCGGCGTGGATGGTGACCATCTGCGCGTCGAGGCCCGCCAGCCGCAGCATGGCCACCAACAGACCGGCCTTATCGCGGCAGACGCCGTATTTGTTCTCGAAGGTGATGTGCACGTCGTGCGGTTCATGGCCGGGGGCGTCGGTCTCGGTGGTAATGCCCATGTACCGGACCTTCTGAGCGACCCAATAGAAGATAGCCTCGATCTTGGCCTGCCGATCGTCCAGGTCGGCCGTCAACTCCTCGACCTTTTGCTTCATGGCCGGCGTGGTGGACTTGATGCGCGGTTCGCAGACCTCCCAATACCACCGGCTGACGGTTTCCCAGTCGGGAATCGTACCGATCATGACGCGCTGGACCACGGTGTAATAGGCCGGCATGGACGGCTCGGGGAACATGCGTGGCACGTTTCGGGCCTCCCAGCGATAGCGGAGGCGGCCGTCGACTTCGTCCGCGGTGTAGGTGACGCTGTCGTCCACATCGTTATCGAGCGTGATTCTCTCCAGAGGGTGATCTTTGGGGGCGTAGACTTCGTAGACGAATCGCTTGATCGGGCTGGTGTACTCCAGCATCTCGTAATCGCACCATTGGCCCGGCATGAGGGCTTTGACGGTGCGTTTGACGAACACGTAGCGAACCATGTCACCGATCTCCAGGTCGGGGATGCCGACCTGGTAGACCTTCTGCCGCGGATCGTAGATGTTGCTGTACATCTGAGAGGGATCGACCATTTCGCGGCCCTGCTCGGCGACGTCGACTGGAATCACGGTCCCGTCCGGCTTGATCACCTCCACCAGCGTGACCTCGACCTTGGAATAAGGCTCGGAGTAGTGAAAGCTCTGGCTCTGTTGCTCGCGTTTGCCCTTCTCGGTGAGGACCTTCATGACCGTGTCGTCCCACCGACTGGCCGAGCCGTCGGCGTTGTATTGGACGATGATGTGGTCGTCGACCAGGACGGCGTCGGCATTGGGGAAGGTCTCGGGCGTGACGTCCTGGGCGGCGGCGATGACGGCGTCGCGGTCGAGGATGCCTTCGGGATACTCCTGCCCGCAGGCGGGCGAGGTGAACAGGACGGCCAAGCAAAGAAGCAGCATGTGTTGCGAGAGTCTCATGAGTCAGTCCTTTGATGAATGATCTGACGGGCCCCGAGTTGCCGCGCCGTGGGGACATCGAGTCGGGCCGACAGCGTTGAGTCTATCCTAACGATTCGGCCGCCAACGAATCAACGGTCGCCCGCCGATTCGGCGAATCTATCTGTTCGGTGTGGCCTCGGGGGGCCGGCGTCTCTATGCTAATGACACTTCAACTGGAGACCCCACATGAAAGCCGGCGCCGCCACTGTTGACATCACCCCCCTGCCCGACGTGCACCAGACGTTGGAGAAGAACTCCCTGGTCAAGCAGGTCTGGCGTGTGGCCATCGACCCGCTTCGCGCCCAGGTGTTGGTGTTGGAATCGGGCGATAAGAAGCTGTGCATCATCACGGCCGAACTGAACGCGATTGACGACGGCGTGCGCGATCTGCTCCGCCAGGCTGCCGCCGAGAACTGCGGCATCGACCCCGAGGCCGTCATGTGCCACGCCCACCAGAACCACTCCTGTCCGCAACTGGGCTTTGCCAAGAAGTCCACCGAGTTCTTCCGCGAGCCCAAGGCATTCTGGGATGAACTGTCGGCCGGCGACGACCGCTACCGCGACTATGCCGTCGAGCGCATCATCTCCGCCATCGAGCAGGCCAACGCCAACCTGCAGCCTGCCAAGCTCGGCGTCGCCAGCGGCGTCGAGGGGCGTGTCGCCTTCAATCGGCGGATGATCACCAAGGACGGCAGCGTCTCCATGCCGCTGTTCATGGACCGAAATGACTACCGCTACATGGAAGGCCCCATCGACCCGGAACTGGGCGTGGTCTGCATTCGCGGGGCGAGCCTGCAGCCGCTGGCCCTGCTGCTGAACTACACGGCCCATCCGGTCAACCTGCATCCCGAGCGCATGCAGTACGTCA
>CAYRZU010000120.1:0-6634 GCA_964428895.1 uncultured Planctomycetaceae bacterium | reverse complement strand
CCTTCATCTTCCGCATAGCCGGATGGTGGCGGTACATGAAGCCTTCCATCAGGAACACGCCGGCCTTGTCGACCATGTCAAAGACTTCGACGGCCTCTTGGCCGGTCACGGTCAGGGCCTTTTCGCACAGGATGTTCTTCTGCCCGCCGGCGATGCAGTCTTCGATCTGCTGACGGTGCTGGTTGGGCCAGGTGGCCAGAACCACGCCGTCGAGATCCTCCTTGGCGAACATCTCGTTGTAATCGGTGTAGGTGGTCGAGCAGCCATACTCGGCCGCCCAGTCCTTGGCGCGATCCGCCTCCACGTCGCAACAGGCGACGAACTGCGCGCGGCCGGGGTTTTCCCGAACGCCGATGCCATGGGCGTGCGAAATGCCGCCGCAACCAACCATGCCTAAACGAATCTGACTCATCAGGTCGCTCCTTTGTGTGTCTCAGCGGCCACCCGGCCGCCTGCTATTTGCGCTTCTTCGATCCGGGCGTGGTATCCCAGCGCTGGATCGCCTTGTGCATTTGCTCCTTCACCGCGTGGTAGGCCAGCTTGGGCCGGCGGTACTCATCCACCGTGCCCTTGTTATTCATAGCCCGTGGCCGCTGGGCGAAGATGTTGTTGTGGACGCGACAATCGCAGAACTGCCAGATCGCGGCGCCCATGATGTCGCGATGGTTCAGATAAGTCTCCAGCAGCTTGCTCAGCACTTCGCCCTGCAGTTCTTCGGTCCACTTGGCGTGGTGCGGGCCGCGATAGCCGTAGATGGCCCCGGCCCCGAACTCGCTGATGATGATGGGCTTGCCCTTGCCGCCGGACTTGTCGGAATTGAGCCACTTCAGCAGGTTGTTGAAGTAGGCGGTCGCCTCATCCGGATCGCGGAAATACCAACCGGCGTAGATGTTCCACGAAACGATGTCGACCAGGTCGAAGCAGATGTCGTCGTCATCCTTGTTGGACGCGAACGTGATCGGCCGCGAGGTATCCAGCGACCGAATCAACTCCGCCACGCGCTTGTGCTCGGCCCGGCCGGGCTTGGTGGTCGAGCTGCACTCGTTCAGGAAGCCCCACATGATGATGCTCGGGCGGTTGAAGTGCCACTCGATCATCTCGCGCGTCGAATCGGCGATCTGCTCACGGAACTTGGGGTGCTCGAAGCTAACGCTGCGGGCGTGGGATTCTTCCCACACGTAGAAGCCCATCTCGTCGCAGAGATCCAGGAACCGCATGTCGTTGGGGTAGTGACTGGTGCGGACGAAGTTACAGCCGAGATCGGCCATCTGCTCCAGATCGGTCGCCATGATCTCCAACGGAATCGCACAGCCGAAGGAGGCGTGGTCTTCGTGGCGGTTGTAGCCGCGAAGACGAATGGGCTCGCCGTTGAAGAGCAGCTTACGGCCGCGGGTCTGCACGGTGCGGAAGCCGATGCGATCCCGGAAATCATCAACCAACTGATCTCCGTCGAACATCAGCGCTTCCAGCATGTAGAGTGCCGGCGAATCCGGATGCCATTCCTCAACGTCGTCCAGGCCCTTGATGGCGCCGGATAGCTCGGCCGTCTTGCCGGCCTTGATCGTGATCGGGCCGAGGTCGTAGACGCCGTCGGCCAGTTGCACGATCACATCCCGCTTGGCCGTCGTCTTCGACCAGTTGCTGACGCGAACGCGGACCTGGAGGCCCCATTTCTTGCCGCGCTTGATCGGCGTGGCGAAGACCTGCTCGATGAAGGCCTCCGGAACCAACTGCACCTCGGCCGGCCGTGTGATGCCGCCATAGGTGTAATAATCGTTCTCTTTGTGCAACGCCGAGTGGTCGCCGAAGGTGTTGTCGACCTTCACCACCAGCTCGTGCTCGCCCTCGGCCAGGCCGGGCACGACCACCGCGAACGGCGTGAAGGCATCGTAATGATGGCCCACGTGCTTGCCGTCGACGAAGACATCAGCGGTGTGGCTGACGCCGCCAAAGACCAGTCGCACCGCGTAGCCGTCGAGGGCCGGAATGGTCGTCCGCAACCAGCCCTGGCCGCGATAATCTTCCAGGCCGGGCAGCATTTCCCATGCACTGGGCACGCTGATGCCGCGGGTGTAGGCCTTGGGCAGTTTTCCGCGCGGGCCGCGATCCTTGGCGGCCTTGCGATCGTCGGCCGTCACAAACTCCCACCGCCGACAGAGCGATTCGGTCGGCCTGGTGGCGTGTTGCTGGAACGTCCTGAGCATCCGAGAAGACTCCTTTCGGCGACGGCCGCCGGGCCGCCCTCGCAAACCCCGGACCATACCCACCGCCCTTCCCCATTGCAATGCCGGGGCAGCCCCGAAAACCCCCGCGAGAATGGTGTGCTAGTCCATGTACTGTCGGACGAGGTCGCGGACGTCGTTGGGGTGTTTGACGCCGCGCCAGGTCATCTCGATGTCGCCGGTGGCGCTGGTGGCAAAGCTGATGTTGCCGACCATCAGCACACGGTCCAGCAGGCTCTGGGCGATCCGCATCTGGCGGAGTTGGCTGACCGGGAGTTCCTGGACGTGGCGGCTGAGGATGCCGGTCTTGAGCGAGACGACCTGGTCGGTGACGGTGTAGCGGGTGAAGCGCCGGACGATTTCGGAGACGGCCATGATGACGATGGGCAGGAACATTGGCCCGACCACGGCGAGGGCGGGCAGGTCCCTGTCGCTGCCGGTCCAGACGACGGCCCAGGCAATGCAGATCGCCAGCACCACCACGCACAGAATGTAACGCCGCAGGTGGCCCTTCCAACTCGGCACGCCATGCCAGACCACGGTCGACCCGTAGCCGGGCTGAGCCATCACCACCGTGGTGGCGGTCGGGTCGGCGGATTCGGCGACCGGATTGACCTCGGCCGACGGGGACGGAACGATAGAGACGTTTCGGCAGGCGGGGCAGGTTTCCTTCTGGCCGGCCACCGCGTCCGGCGCGCTCATCGGATGGTCACACTTCGGGCACTGATAGGTGATCATGGGCCGTCCCTTTCTGCGGGCCCCACTCTACCGCTGACCCGGGCGGCCCTCAACCCCACGTCTCAGCTCTGCGGGGCCGGCTCGACCAGGCGCGCCAGGTCCGGCCGCCCGGTGACGCGGGCCTCGAGCATTCGGCCGACGAAGAGGCGGCCCTCCTCAGCCATTTCGGCGACGTGGTCGTCGATGGTGATCTCGACGTCGGCCTGGCTGGTCCCGGCCTGGTGGGCCAGATCCCGGACCAACTCGGCCAGGTGTTCGGACGCGTAGTCCGTGGCGCTGTCCAGCTCGGGGAAGGTGGGGTTGCCCGGCAGGCCGTGAACGCTGTAGGTGCCGTACTCGTTGGGGGCGATCTGAACCGTCCGCTGGATGCGGACCGAACTGGTGATGGCGCCGATGGCGTTGGCAACGTCGGCGTCGGGCGGGATCACACACTCGGTTTCGAGCAACTCAGCCGCTTGCGGCAGGAAGAACGCCACCGGGGCCCCGATGCCGATCACGGGCCGCTCGAACTGGGCGCGGATGTGGTAGTCGTCCGAGCCGCCGGCGAGCATATTGGCGACCATGGCCATGGCCACGGGCGAGTCGTCCAGCTCGTCGGCGTCGGTTTCCTCGGCCAGTTGCTTCTTGAGCAGCTCGACCGCCAGCTTGCGGACGACCTCATGCAACAGCCGCTGGGCGAGCGCGTCGGGGTCTTCGCCGAAGACCGCAGCCGTCAGTTCGCAGATGCGGCGGGCGGCGGCCGTGTTCCACATATCGATCTGCCCGGTCGCGTGGAGCAGGTCGGTGGGCGTCAGGCCGCAGCGTTGGACGGCGTGGTGGGTCTCCAGTCGGCTCAGCGGCACGAACTGCCAGGCCACCAGATCGGCCCGTTCGGCCAATTCATGCAATGAGTGAGGTCGTTCGGCCAGCACCTTGACGATGCGGCGTTCCTCGTCGGTCAGGTCGAGCCCGTCGGGATGGCCGTTAAGGCTCGCCAGGGCCATGCCGCCCGTTCCGTCGTCGTAGTAGTCCAGGTGACGTTCGAGCCAATCGAGGGGGGCTTTGCTCTCACTGTCGTCAAACAGCCAGGCCACCGGCGCCACGCGCCGCGGGCCGATCTGCAGCTTGCGCTTCTCCCAGGCGATCAGGCTATCGCCGCCCAGCCCCAGCGTGCGAAGGTCCAGGGCCTTGACGTGCGTGCGCCACCCGCCGACCGAAGCCCCCTCGGGGCAAACGCGGACGTCGTCGTTGCGGATCACGGCGGTATCGGTGGTCGTGCCGCCGATGTCGACCACGATGGCGTCCGGCCGCTTCGATAGGAAGCTAGCCCCCGCCACACTGGCCGCCGGGCCCGAGAGAATCGTCTCAATCGGCCGTTCGTGGGCCATGGCCATGCTCATCAGCGATCCGTTGGAGCAAACCACCATGCTCGGAGCGTTGATCCCCCGCCGGGCCAGGCTCTCGCCCGCCCGCATCAAGAGCGAATCCAGACAGGGGATGATGCGAGCGTTCAGGGCCGCGGTGACGGCGCGAACGCGGTAGTTGAGCGTTTCGGAGACCTCGTGGCCGCACGTGACAGCCAACCCGAACTCGTCGCGGAGGATGGCCTTGACCTGCTGCTCGTGCTCGGGGTTGTCGTGGCTGGCGAACCCCGCCACGGCGAAGGCGCCCACCTTTGCGTTGGCGATCATGTCGGCGGCCACGCGGCGGACCTGGTCCGGGTCGATGGGTTGGCGGCGCTCGCCGGAGATCTCCAGTTGGCCGTCAATGACGGCGATGGGACTGTGGGGAATGTCGCCATGGTCGTAGAGGCCGTACGGGGGCATGATCAGCAGCCCCACCGGCTGGCCGCGACCTTCGACGATGGCGTTGGTGGCCAGCGTGGTCGAGACCGCCACCAGGTCGACTTCGCCCAGGCGGGACGCGTCGACACCGTCCAGGGCGCCCTCGATGCCGATGGTGTAGTCCCAGTTGGTGGTCAAGGCCTTGGCCTTATCGAGCACGGTGGAGGTGGCGAAGTCGTAGAGCACGACGTCGGTGTACGTGCCTCCGGCGTCGATGCCGAGGCCGAGGCGCACCGAGCGCTCATCGGGGTCGGCCGGTGCATCCGGCGCGGCGGCGATGATGGTTCGCTTGGCGGGGGTATCCTCGGCCGCCTGCCAGACCGGGCGTGCGGTAATGGTCCGCCCGGCGGGGTCGTAGTCGGTCACGTGGTGCGGGGGAACGATGAGGATGTCCGAATCGGTGTGCCGCTGCTTGAGCATATTGATCAGCAGCTCGCCGCTGCCGGTCAGCTCCTCGTACTCCCAGCCGTAGCCGGCGGCCATGCGCCGGGCGATCTCGGCATATCGATCTCGCTTGCCGGGGGCGCCGGTGTCGATGAAGGCCGCCCGCTGGTAGTTGCGCTGCCAGGAGTTCATGAAGTAGCGGATGGCGTCGGCGTTGTCGCGGCCATGCTCGGTCACGAGACGGTCGAACTCTTCATCCGGCGGCGGCTCGGCCTCGTCGTCGCCATCGGCCTGCTCGGCCTGGCTGAGCGGGGTGGCGTTTTCCTCCACCCAACCGGCGGAAACGTAGTAGGTGCCGGGATACTTACGGAATTGCTCGTGGTAGGCGGCGTCCGACCCAAGGAATAGCGCGATGCAGTCGTTGACGCGTGGGACGATCAGCGGCACGTGGCGGGCGTGCAGGCCTACCGTGCCGCGCCCGCAGATGCCGTAGCCGATGGCGATCACATCGCCCCGCTGCTGGCGGCTGGCCCGGTCGATCGCTTCCTGCAACTGCTTGCGCAACTCGCGCGGCGTGGCGTGCAGGCCGCCCGGCAGGAACTCCAACGACACGTCCAGACCGATGTCCTTGACCACGTGCCGAAGGTCGACACCTAACACGCCGCACGCGATCACGTGCACTCGATGGGGACTAACGCCGGACATAACACAGGACCTCGTTCGCCTCGCGGGGCTGGAAACGGACCATTATACCATTGCCGGGCCCGCTTGCGGCAACAACGGCTTTGGGCGAGAATCCCCGAACACCGCAACGAGGTACCCCGGATGCCAGACCGAGACCGATCTTCCGAAAGGACGAAGTTACTGCGTAGCTTTGACCGGGCCGCCGGACGGGCCCGAGGGTTCGTTGCTGCCCGCTACGGGCCGGACCGCGCCGAGGAGCTGCACGGCGCCGCCCGGCGAGAGTACGAGCGGATCATCCCGCAGATTCCGCGTCTGCCAGGCCTGCGGGCTCGGGCGCTGAACAGCTTCCTTCGGATCACGGCGCAGGAAGTGGCCGTCTACCGGGCTGTCACGCAATACGGCGGAACGGTGGCCGAGGCGTGGGAGATCTGCCATGAGGCCCTGCGGCTGTGCATGGCAGCCTTTCCGCGCTGGCGGGCGTGGTTACTGAAGAAGCTGGTGTTTTCGCGCGTGATGAGGCGGCGGGTGCGACAGCTTGCCCGCGCCGGACGCCACGTCCGGCACGGCGACTTTGAGATCCGCTTTCTCATCGGTGACGGAGAGGACGTTGATTTCGGCGTCGACTACGTGCGCTGCGGCAATCTGGAATTGGCCCGCAAGCTCGGCGCAGAGGCCTTCGCCCCGTATATCTGCATGTCCGACATCGCCTTGGGTGAGGGCCTCGGCTGGGGCCTGAAGCGGACGCAGACCTTGGCCGCCGGGTGCGACCATTGCGATTTTCGC
>CAYRZU010000119.1:0-6700 GCA_964428895.1 uncultured Planctomycetaceae bacterium | reverse complement strand
ACATTCCTTCCTCGTTGACGGATTTGCCGGGAGCGATGGGAGAATCGATCTTCATAGCCAGGCCTTCGAGGTGGTCGCCAAACTGATCGTAGATGTGAAGACCTCCCTTTAGGGCGGATATTGCCTTGCCGGTGTTGTTGGTGAGGCTGAAGACCAAGGTCGTCCCAAAGTCACCCTTCTTCTGGGCAATGTAGGTAATGGTAATCGGGTCTTTCGCTCCCGCCGTCGTTTCGGCTCCTGAAGAAGCACTGACTGCTCGTCCACTTGAGTAGTTGACCTTCTCCACCTTGAACTTCAGCTTCACTTGATTGGGGCTCTGCTCCAAGAGCTTCAAGGTCCGGTTGCCCACCATTGGCCACATACCGGATTCCTCGATGGACTCCCCTGGACCAATCGGGTCATCGACCTTCACGGACAGGCCTTCGAGATGATCGTCGAACTGATCGTAGAGGTGGATTGCCCCTTTGAGGGAAGATATCGGCTTGTCCGTGTTGTTGGTCAGGCGGAAGGTCAAGCGGGTACCAAAGTCCTCGTCAGTCTGATCGATGTAGTCGACCATGATCGTGGGCCGCTCGGGAGGTCGGCGGCTTGGCGTTCTGCCTGACGAGGTGGCACCGGAGCCAGATTCGCTATCGGACGAACTGCTGGAAAACCTGGTGCCCCTCCTTTCGGTGGATTCGGCCGATGCCTGTTTGGCTTCCTCCAACGCCTGGTCAATCGCTTCGGCAGCTGTGCCCGTACTGGCAATGGCCACAAACAACGCAACGACACAGACAATGGAGCCTGATACGGGAAGCCCTACGCCGGACTTCCTGCCAATTAGAGAGATGAGAAGACCAATGATTCCGAATAGCAGGCCCAAGATTGCGAGAGGCATACTGAGCAGGCCAATGAATGGGATCCAGCACGTCAATGCAGCGATGATACCAAGCACTAGGGCGGCGATACCCAGTCCGTTGGTGCCCTTCGGAGCGTCCGGGGTCTTCGCCCTTGCTGCTTTGTGGCTCACATGTCGAGGTTTCGGGGGCGGTGGGGTGGGATGCGGCCGAGGCCCAACGGTTGAACTGGCCAATTGATCAAGAGGGTCGACAACCACCTCCTCAACCTGAACCGGGACTTGGATCATCTGTGAACAGCCCGGACACTTCCCCTTCTTGCCCGCGACCTCTGACTTGACACGAAGCGACTTGTTGCAGTGAGGACAGACGAATTCGATCATCGCTGTTGCCCCTTCCTGGACCTACTGTCCCTTTAGACCTGAAGTGTGAAGCCCCTGAGGGCCATCCGAGCATCGTACCGTGTGCGTCCCGCAGAGGCAATCATCGAGGGACCTGCCGATCCGCCTACTTCGATAGTAGAAATGAAGATCCCGACTTCGCAGTTGCAGCAACTCAGATGTCCTGAATGCCAGCACGCCCGGCATGGCCAGTTTCGAACATCGACAACGCCATAGCTAGGCGATGACCGGCGCCGAGCCGTGCAGAATTCAGGCTTGCCTGGGGCTTGCCGACGTGTCCTGAATTGCCTCATTCTGCCGCGTTCTGCAACTTTGGCCATGTTGCCTAAGGCCATAAGTGCAATGCAAATAGGGGATTGGCGAACTATGTGGGGAGCGTCTACGGAACCGAAGGTTAGAGGTCCGAATCCTCTCGCGCGTGGTTCAATAAAGCCGGTCACAACCTAACCTTGTGACCGGCTTTCTCTTTGCGCGAGCGCGAGGCCCGGCCTTAGGCCGAGGTCGGCCCGATCAGTCGGCCGACGAGTTCTCTGAGTTGGTCCGGCTTGACGGGTTTGTCGAGATAGGCCTCGGGGGCGCTTCCCATGTATTCGCCCATCTCGCTTTCGTCGAAATGAAAGCCGGTGCGTTCACTAATTCCGGTCAGCATGATCACCGGCACGGTCGCGAACCGCTTGTCTTTCCGCAACTCCATGAATACGTCGAAGCCGCTGCGCTCAGGCATCTGGACGTCGAGGATGATTACCTGGGGGGAATGTTCGCGGGCGATGTCGAGGGCCTGTTGGCCGTCGGATGCGGAGAGGACGTCGCAGGGCATGTCGGACAGCGCCGCGCGCACGAAGTCAACGCAGATCTCCTCATCATCGGCGATGAGGACTTTGGCAAGATCGGTCATGAGAGCCACTCCTTGTTGTCGGGGGCGCTGGGGGTCGGTCGTCGCAAGCGGCCGAAAGTGCTCGAAACGCGGCGACGATTCGGTGGGCGGCTTTGGCCACGGGGGTGGTCAGGCCCCGCCCGGTCTCCATGCCGGCTGGCTGGACCCCCAGGACGGCGAACGGACACAGATGCATCAGCCGCAGTGCTTCCAGGAAGAGCTTGGTGGCCGGGCCGTGCGTGCTGGGGGACGCGCCAACAAGGGCATTGACGTCGACTAGGGCGATCATGCCGGCTGGGGCGCCGACGTCCACGGAATCGATGAGGATTACTCGGTCGGGTCGGCAGTTGGCGATTTTGACCACGAAGCTTTCCGGCGCGATACTGACCTCGAAGACCGTCCAGCGCACGCTTTCGGCCAGCGCTCGGCCGACCACAACGCCCACGCCGTCGTCGCCGTGCAACTCGCTGCCCATGCAGACAATGACGGTGCGGTCGGATAGGAGTTGGCCCAAGCGCTGCCGCAAATCGGCCTGGCTTGTTATCCGAACGGCAGACGACGTGGCGGATTCATCTCCTTCGGGCCGGTGTCGATTCATCGTTAATGTCCTACTCGCCCCACAGTTCGCGGATAACGGTCGTCCGGCGACAGGCTGGGCACATCACCCGCATCATGTCGGATCGCGCCAGGGCGGGCTCGCCGGGCCGGCCGCCGTCGGGGGCGGCGAGCTTCATGCTGCCGTCGGCGAGCACCATGAGCGTCGGGTTGGCGTAGGTCTTGGCGCCCAGTTGCTCGGCCACCCATCGCAGATGCTTGAGCGTGCCGGCAACGGCGCCGCAGACTTCGCAGATGACCAACTCGTGCTCGATCGATTCCACGAACTCGCTGCGATCCAGGCCGGCCAGGTCGAACTCTTTTGAGAGCGTCACGCCCTCCTTGGTCGTGCAGTTCAGCTCGCACTGGCCGCAAAAGACGCACTTGTCGTATCGAAGTTCCAGACGTCGCACCGGCGGATCGACCTGCGGCAAGTCCAGCACTCGAATGGACAGAGACGGACAGACCTCCGCACAGGCGCCGCAGCCGATGCAGTCGTCCTCGTGGAACTCGGGCTTACCCCGGAAGCCGTCCGGCGGGATGTGCGGCTCGAACGGATACTTGGTGGTTACCGGCCCGACGACGACGGCCCGGAGGGCCTCGGCTAGTTCACGCAGTTTCGGCTTCTTCACGGGCAACACTTCCTTCCGTTGCTTGCTCTTGCCGGATTTCGTGGGCGCGGCTGCCGAAGCAGTCTTCCACACTGCCGTCCCACAGCTTCACGCCCGAGATGTAAGCTCCGCGGCAGACGGCGTGTGCGGCGACCGGGCTGGTCACCAATACGAACGCGGCACAGAGAATCGCTTTGGCGGCCATGGCGCCGTCAGGAGCGCCAAAGGCCCGAAGCGCCAGGCCTAGGAGAATCATGCACGTGCCGAGCGTGACGCATTTGGTGGCGGCCTGGGCGCGGTTATAGACGTCCGGCAGGCGCACCAGGCCGATGCAGCCGAACAGGTCGAACGCCAACCCGACACCCATTATCCACAGGGCAATTGGCTCAAGCATCGTAGCTCCTGCCTTCGAGGTACTTGGCCAACGCCAGCGTGCCGACAAAGCTGATCAGGGCCCAGGCGATGGCAATGGTGACGTAGTAGTCGCGCCCCGTGCGCCAGGCCATCAGACAGCAGAACCCGACCACCAGCGTGCCGAGGATGTCGATGGCCACCGTGCGGTCCGGTGCGGTCGGCCCGCGAGCGACGCGATAAAGGCACAGCGCCGACGAGACTATCAGCACGGCGAACGCGATCTGTTCAAACAGAGTCATTCGAAGATCCTCTTGAGGAGCGGTTCGAATCGGCCGCAGATCTCGGCCGACCGTTTCGTTGCGTCGTCGGTATCGATGTTGATCCAGTGGATGTAGAGGTCCTGTCCGTCAATGTCGACGGTCAGCGTTCCCGGCGTCAGCGTGATGCTGTTAGCCAGGAACGTCTTACCCATGCTGGTGGTCAGCGTGGTGCGGACCTTCACGATGCCCGGCCGGATCGGCACGTCCGGATGGATCACGCGCAGCATCACGTCGACGTTGGCCCGAACGCAGTAGAAGAAGAAGTAGGGCACGTAGATCACGAAGAACAGCCACCGGCGCGGATTCAGGAATGTCTGCAGCTCCTGGGGGAACACCGCACCCAACATCGATCCGATGATCAGGGAAAAGAATACGCCCGTGCCGATGGTCCACGGATCAGCCGACCACATCAGCAGCATCCACAGTGCAAAGACCGTCAATAGGCACAGAAGCCATCTCATGGTGTGACTCCTTCGGATGCGCTCCGGGCGGCGCCCAGCAAGGCATCGCCTGCCGGGCCGAACAGCGTTTCTCGCAGGCTGAACATGGCCAGGCCCGCCAGCAGACACACCGCCGCCAGCAGGATCAGGCCCACGCAGATCATTACCGGGGCTTCGTGGGCGCCGGCCACGCGGCCGCCGGGCTCGCCTTCCAGGGCGTAGCGTTGAACTTTGACGAAGCTCACCAACGTCATCAGTGCTACAAACGCCGCCAACGCCGCCAGGAAAGGCCGACCCGCCATGGCCAGGCCGATGATGATGATCAGTTTGGAGAAGAATCCGTTGAACGGTGGGACGCCCGCGATGCTCAGGGCACCGATCCGGCAGCAGAAACTGGTGACCGGCATGCGGCGGGTTAGCCCGCCCATTTCCTTCAGCATGCGCGTACCGGTTTGGTGTTCGATCGAGCCGGAGGATAGAAACAGCAGGCTCTTGAAGGCGGCGTGATTGAACAGGTGGAACAACCCGCCGAACAGACACAGCGCGGCGATTCGCCTGTCGCCGCCTTTGGCGACCACGCTGGCGGCCACGCCAATCGCGAGCACCACGTAGCCCATCTGCGAGATGCTGTGGTAGGCCAGCAGTCGCTTGAAGTCCCATTGACCCACCGCCAGGAACACGCCGATGACCATCGACGCCGCCCCGAGCACCATCAGGACCGTGGCATACTCGTTGGTGGGGCCGAGCACGTTGAAGACGATTCGGGCCAACGCGTAGACGCCTGACGCCTTGATCAGCACACCCGACAGCATCGCCGAGATCGGCGCCGGGGCCGACGGGTGCGCATCGGGCAGCCAGGCGTGGAAGGGCACCATGGCGGCCTTGAGGGCCAGTCCCCCCAGCAGCGCCGCCGCGGCCAGCAGCACGGCCGGGCCTGTTTGGCCCACCAACGGCAGGCGCGCCGCGACCGCCGCCATGTTCAACTGTCCGGTCAATGCGTACAGAATGGCCACACCCACCAGAATGAAGGCCGAGCCGACCGTTCCGAGAATCACGTACTTAAAGGCCGCCTCGAGTTCTTCAGCCTCGCAGCCGAAAGCAACCAGGGCGTAGGACGAGATTGCCGCGATCTCCAGGAACACGTACATGTTGAACAGGTCGCCGGCCAGCACCACGCCGTTCATCGCGCCGGTCATCAGCAGGAACAGCGCTTCAAACAGCCAGACCTTGGTGAACCGCCGCATGTAGGACCACGAGAACAGGATCGACACCAACGCCACGAAGTTGATGGTCACCACCATCAGCTTGGCCAGGCCGTCGCAGACCAACTCAATGCCCAGCGCCCGATCCGGACCCCAGCCGCCCACATAGATTCGCCCGACATCCGTTCGCAGCAGCGCCAGAGCAATAACACAGTTGGCCAGCACCGCTGCGCAGGCCAGTAGCGACAGCAGGCGATGGCCTGCGGGGGGCTGATCGGTCAACGCCGTTCGGGTGTCGTCCGTTCGCCGACGCGCCAGGTGCGGCAGGTTGGCCAGCGCCACCACGGCGAATGCCGCCCCCAACGGCACGACCACCAACAATGGCACGAGGGCTTCCATAGCCTAGCCTTTCAGTCTGCGAATCTCGTTCATGTCGAACGTGTCGTATTTTTGGTAGAGGCGAATGGCCAGCGCCACCATCAGCGCCGCCAACCCCAGACCAATGACGATGCTGGTCAGCACCATCGCTTGGGGCAGGGGGTCGACCGATGTCGCCGCCCAGGCGTCGGCGTCTTGACCTTCCGAGAGGATGGGCGCCACGCCGTTGCGCCGGTAGCCGATCAGCACCAGCAGCATGTTCACCGCGTAGTCGATAATGAGAACGCCCAGGATGATCTTGATGACGTTCCGCTTGGCGACGACGCCATAGACGCCCACTACCAGTAACGCGAACGCCAACATGTAAACGGCCAGTCCCATGATCGACTCCCGATGCTAGGTGTCACCGTCCCTGCCGGTCAGACGAAATGCCGATAGCGCCAAGAACGCTCCCAGCAGCCCGGCGCCGACCTTGACGAAGATCGCGAGGTTCGAAATCGGAATCGTTCCACCGGACTTCAGCAGATGCGGATCGCCGGTGGGAATGAAGTTGGCATAGACCCCCCCGGCCAGGAAGCGCAGCTACGCCACCTCCAAGATCGCGGTCGCCCCGGCCGCATCGGCGATATGCACGGGGCGGTCGCCGAAGATGGTGGCTGAGATGCCCCGGCCGAACGCCAGCACAATCAG
>CAYRZU010000118.1:0-6914 GCA_964428895.1 uncultured Planctomycetaceae bacterium | reverse complement strand
GTGTCGATGTAGTTCATGCCGAACTCAAGCGCCCGATGAATGAGCTTGCGGCTGCGTTCCTGGCCGTCGGGGTCGATAGCGCACCACGCGCCACCCACACCGAACTTCGGCACCTCGAGGCCGGTCCGTCCGAGCGTGACTTTGTCCATGTTGGTGATCCTCAGTTCAGTCTAATGACGCGAACGTCATAAGGGGAAAGCGTGATTGTTCCCGAGCAGGCCTCGCCGGTCAACAGATCGCTTCCGGATTTGTCTCCCAGGTCGGCCGTCCGTTCACCGTCGCTGTGGTTGATGATGAACAGCAACGTGCGGTCGGGGCCCTGGCGGGCGAGGACTTCCACGTCGTCGGTGGTGGTCGCCAGTGGACGAATGTCTCGCTGGGCCGCCAGGGCCGCGTAGAAGTCGGTCAGGAAGGCCTCATCGGCGCAGGTGGCGATGTAGTAGGCTTGGCCCTCGCCGAAGGCGTTCCGCGTGACGCACGGTCGGCCGGCGTACCAATTCTTGCCGTAGGTGGCCAGCACGTCGGCGCCTTCGGCGTGGATCTGATCGAAGTAGTGGTCGCAGGTGTAGGAGGGCTGGGGCAGTTTCAGCCCGTCGGTCAGCCACATCTCGTTGACGGCCTCTCCTTCCGGGTGATTGTCGATCTCTTCCGACCAGATGCCCATCAGCTCGCGCAGCGGGCCGGGGTAGCCGCCTTCGAAGACCAGGTCGGACTCGTTGGCGATGCCCGACAGGAACGTGGTCACGAAGGCGCCGCCGCCGGCGACGAAGTCTTTGATCTTGGCGGCTTGGTCGAAGCGGGCGTGGAGTTCCTCGTCGGTTCCGTCGATGGGGAACTGGCCCGACCGGATCAGGTAATGCAGCGGGGCGATCAGGATGTCATACTGCGACCAGTCGCCATCGACGCGGACGATGTCGATGGGGATGTTCTGCTTCCACACCGACCGGTAGTGGCGAATTTGCGTTTCGATGTACTTCTTGTCCTTGCCCGGGCCCACGGACAGATCGACGGCCCAGACGTTTTCGGAATCCCACAGCAGGCCCACCTTGGCCTTGGCCGCGCGGGTGCCGACGACCTCGGCTGAGAGCGTATCCAAGTCGGCCCCCAGTTGGGCGACCTCCTGGAAGACCCGGGGGGTCTCATCGCCCACGTGGGCGACCACGGCCCCGTGGAACTTCTCATGCCCGCCGCGGCAGCGACGCCACTGGAAGTACATCACGCCGTCGGCGCCGTGGCCGACCGCCTGCAGCGAGATGTTCCGCATCAGTCCCGGCGGCTTGAGGGTGTGGTAGCGGTGCCAGTTCGTGCTGCTGGGCGTTTGCTCCATCAGCACCCACGGGTCGCCGTGCTTGACGCCTCGCATCAGGGCGTGGCCCATGGCGGTGTAGCCGGGGTCGCAGCCGATCTCGGGGTAACTGTCCCAACTGACCGCGTCCAGGACGTCGCCGAACTTGGCGTAATCCATTCCCTTGAAGAAGCCCATCAGGTTGGTGGTGACGGGCACGTCGGGCGTCAGTTCGCGGAGCGGGGCGATCTCGTTCTTGAAGAACTCCACAATCTGCGTGGCGCTGAATCGTCGCCAGTCGAGGTTCAGCCCCGTTACGCCGCGGTTCTGGGCGTTGTCGGTGGGGGCGTTGACCTGGTCGAAGTTGTTGAAGGTATGCGACCAGAAGGCCGTCCACCACTGGTGATTGAGGGTCTCGATGTCGCCGTAACGCTCCTCCAGCCAGTCGCGGAACGCCTGCTGGCAGAGGTCGCAATAGCAGTGGTCCCACAGATGGCCGTACTCGTTGGAGACGTGCCACATCCCCAGCGCCGGGTGCCGGCCGTAGCGCTCGGCCAACAGGCGGTTGAACTTGCGCGTTTCGTGACGGAACGTCGGAGAGGTCGCGCAGAACATCTGCCGCGTGCCGGGCAGATACCGCACGCCGTCGGCGCCGACGGCCTGGATCTCGGGATACTTGTCGGCCATCCAGTGCGGGGGCGAACTGGACGGCGTGGCCATCGCCACATACACACCCGCTTCGGCCAGGCGATCGAACGTCTCATCCAGCCAACCCCAGTTGTATGTGCCTTCTTCAGGCTCGAGCTGGGCCCAGGAGAAGATGCCGGTCGACATCATGTTCATGCCCGACAGCTTCATCAGCCGCATGTCGTCGACGCGAACGTCCTCGGGCCACTGGTCGGGGTTGTAGTCGCCGCCGTGGAACAGTTTCGGCAGCGCGGGGTTGATGGGGCCGTAGGTCGGCATGGTGACCTCCTTCGTGTTACTCACACACGCCGTAGCGTTTCAAGAATGCCATGGCTTCGTCGCGCTTCTCGAGCGAGGAGTGCGCCACGCTGATGATGCCCTTGGGGCTACCGACTTGGCTCGAGACGGTGTCGGTTTCGTCGCCGGCCCATTCGTAAAGCTGGACCAACTTGCCGGCGTCGCGGATCTTCCGGTAGACCTCGGGCCATTCGGTCTGGCGCTTCTCGCCCGAGCCGGGCACCCATTGAATGCCCGCCAACGCGTCGATCTCGAGCATTGAGTCCAGGTGCGGCAGTTGGCCGATGCCGTCGAGGTGGTAGAACGGATTGCCCAGCCGCTCGCACGTGGCGGCCAACTCCGGCTTGACGAACTCGTCGAACATGTCCGGGCCGATCATGTAGCAGAAGTCGCACTGCAGCATATAGCTGGACTGCTGGGAGTAGATCGGCACCCAGTTGGTGTGGCCGGGGTTGTTGGGCTGGAGCACCGAGGTGATGTCGTCGTAGGCGGCGAACCACGCTTCGTGGATTTCCCAGGTGACGCGTTTGACCTCGTCGGGATGGTCGTACAGGTCCAGGAGCAGCTTATCGGACGGCCGGAACGTCGACAGTACGTCCAGCGTGCCGCCCAGGTCGGTCATGCCGATCAGGACTTGATCGCCCCATCGCTCCATGGCCGCCCGGGCCAGATCCTTGATGCGGCGCAGGACCACGCTGTCCGGATCGTATTCGATGTGCAAGTCGGCGATCTCGCCCTCGTGGTCGCCGTAGAACCAGACGGTGTTGCCCTTGGGCTCGGCCCGTCCACCGACGAAAGTGGCCAGCACGCCGGGCCCCAGGTTTAGCCACACGTAGGGGAAGCTGTCGCCCCAGAACTCCTTGCAGCAGAGGCCGTAATCCCAGGCGTCGACGATCAGCTCGACCGGGACGCGCGGATCGTAGAAGTCGGACTCGATGAATTTCGTTTGCTTGGGTTCATCTCGGCCGGGATCTCGGCCGGAAGCGTCCATGACGATCAGCGGCCGTTCGAGCTCGCCCGCCCACCATTTGGCGGCGGTCTGGCGGACCTGATCCCAACGTTCGGAGGAAAAATCGATAGCCATGGCGGCCATCTATACCGGTTTGTGAGCGGCCGGTCAAAGGGATGGTCGGCGAATGCGGAAGGGGTTTGCCTTGGACAACTCCCCCCGCGGCCTTGCCAAGCGGCGACGGGGGAAGCATACTTCTGGGAATGGAGAGTCGCCGCTCATGAAGGTGTGTTTCATTGGCGTGCGCGGCCACACCGGCTATGTGCTGGATAGCTTGGCGGAGATGCCGCGAGTGGCCGTGACGGGCGTCTGCGCCGGTTGCGATGACGACGTCTCGCCGCTAGTCGAGGCCTGTCAGACGCTGGGGCAGGCTCCGCAGATCTTCGCCGACTGGCGCCGCATGCTGGACCGGGCCGAGCCGGACGTGTTGGTGGTGGCCGGCCCGTTCGAAAAGCACGCCGAGATCTGCGCCGAGGCCTTCGGGCGCGGCCTTCACGTGTTCTGCGAGAAGCCCGTGGCGATGACGCTGAAAGAGTTGGCAATGCTCCGGGCCGCCCATGCCGCCTCGGGCGTGCATTTCGCGGCCATGATGGGGATGCGGTACGATCCGGCCTTCTACGCCGCCCACGTGGCGGTGGTGGCCGGGGCGGTCGGGCAGATCCGGCTGATCAACACCCGCAAGAGCTACAAGCTGGGGCAGCGGGCCGAGTTCTACCGCCATCGCGACACCTACGGCGGCACGATCCCCTGGGTAGGCAGCCACGCCATCGATTGGATTCACTGGTTCGCGGGCCGACCGTTCGAGAGTGTCTACGCCACCCACTCGACCGCCCACAACCGGGACCACGGCGAGTTGGAGACTTCCGCCCTGTGCCAGTTCACCCTCGCCGATGACATCGTCGCCTCGGCCAGCATCGATTACTACCGCCCCGACGGCGCCCCAAGCCACGGCGACGACCGCATCCGCGTGGCCGGCACCGACGGCGTGATCGAGGTCGTCGACGGGCAGATCACGTTGATCGGCGCCGATGGGGCCGAGATCCTGCGACCTCACCGCGACCGGTGGATCTTCGAGGACTTCGTCAATCAGGTTGAGGGCCGTGGCCCGGCCTTGATCGGCCCGGCCGACACGGTCGCGGTGGCCGAGGCGTGCCTGTTGGCGCGTCAATCAGCCGATGAAGGGCGTGTGATCTCTTTCGACCGTGAGGGCGGCTCGTGAGGATGGGCGATCCGGTCCGTGTGGTGGTGGTCGCCATCGGCGGCTATGCGGCCTCCTACGCGAAGGCGATGTTGGATGCGAGCCCCGAGCGAGGGGTGGCGTTTGTCGGCGCCGTCGATCCCTACGCCCAGCAGTCCAGCCTGTTTCCGGCGTTGCGGGAAGCGGGCGTGCCGATCTTTGACGATCTTGGCGCCTTCTACGCCACCGCCGCCGCTGACCTGGCCGTGATCGCCTCGCCCATTCACCGGCACGTGTCGCAGGCGTGCGTGGCGCTGGAGCATGGCTCGGGCGTCCTGTGCGAAAAGCCTCTGGCCGCGACGATCCAAGACGCCCGTCGATTGGCCGATGCCGCCGCGGCGGCGGGCCGACCCGTGGCGGTCGGCTATCAACGGTCGTTCTCCGAGGCCGTCGGCGCCCTGAAGCGCGACATCATTGCCGGCAAGCTGGGCCGGGCCAAGCGGCTGAAGTCCATGGTCTGTTGGCCTCGCCCGGTGAGCTACTATGCCCGCAGCCACTGGGCCGGCCGACTGAAGACCGATGTCGGTCAATGGGTCCTGGACAGCCCCGTCAACAACGCCACCGCCCACTTCCTGCACAACATGCTTTACCTGCTTGGGCCGGCGCCCACGCAAAGTGCCAGTCCCGTGGAGATCGAGGCCGAACTGTACCGGGCCAAGCCTATCGAGAGCTTCGATACCGGCTGCCTTCGCGTTCGGGTCGAGTGCGGGGCCGAGCTGCTCTTCCTGACCAGCCATTCGACCCGCGACGGCCGCGGCCCGGTGTGGCATTACGAGTTCGAGCACGCCACCATCCATCACGACAAGGACAGCCACGAAGACCTCATCGTCGAGTTCAACGACGGCTCGCGCGTCAACTACGGCGACCCCGAGGCCGACCACTTCAACAAGCTCTGGCAGACCGTCGAGGCCGTCCGCGACGGCGCCCAAGTCGACTGCCCCATCGAAGCGGCCCTCGCCCAGACGCTCTGCGTCAACGGGGCCCATGAATCCATGCCTGAGATCACGCCTTTCGCGGCCGATGCCGTCCGCATCGACGACAACGACGGCGATCCACTAACCTGGATGCCGGGCCTCGCCGACGTCTTCGACGCGTGCTTCGACCGCGGCTGTTTGCCGTCCGAACTCGGCGACATCCCCTGGGCTCGACCGGGGAAATCCATCGACCTGACCGGCTACGAACACTACCCGTCGAGCGGCGACTAGCCCGCCGATTTCGCCCGTTCGCGCTCTTGCAATCGGCCCGGTAGGGGCCTAGACTCCGCGCTTTCGCCCCGGCTGGGGCGGATGGTTTCAGCTTACCCAACCCAACTTGCCGGCCCCGAGGCCGGTTGTGAGGACGACCGAAAGGATCATCATGAGCATCCCGCGAAGCGAGTATCCCCGCCCGCAATTCGTACGCAGCGACTGGCTGTGCCTCAACGGCCAGTGGCAGTTCGAAATCGACAACGGCGACACCGGCCTGCAGCGCGGCCTGAAGGATAAGGCCAAACTCGACACCGAAATCACCGTCCCGTTCTGCCCGGAAAGCCCGCTCAGCGGCATCGGCGACGAAGACTTCATGATGGCGGTCTGGTACCGACGCGAAGTCGAGATTCCCAAGGATTGGAAAGGCCGCAACGTTCTCCTGCACTTCCAGGCCTGCGATTACGACACCACCGTCTGGGTCAACGGCGAAGAAGTTGGCCGTCACCGCGGCGGCTGGGTGGGCTTTAGCTTTGATATCACCAAAGTCGCCGCTCCGGGGACCAAGGCCACCATCGTGGTCCGCGCCCGCGACAACACCCGCGGCAACCAGCCTGGCGGCAAGCAGTCCGACCGCTACGAACGCTATAGCTGCCTCTACATCCGCACCACCGGCATCTGGCAGACCGTTTGGCTCGAGCCCGTCGCCGAGCTGCACCTCAAGCGCCCCCGCATCACCCCGGACGTCACCAACAAGTGCTTCCACCTCGTCCAGCCCTTGAGCAACAACCGCCCGGGCACGAAAGTCCGCGCGACGCTGAGCTTCGACGGCAAGGACGTCGCTTCCGGCGAAGTGGCGGCCGACACCGATTTCGCACCGGCCATGGACCTGCAACTGGCCGATGACGACGTCCACCTGTGGGCGGCGGGCGAAGGCAACCTGTACGACCTCAAGCTGGAATTGGTCGGCGCCGACGGCAGCGTCATCGACACGGCCGACAGCTATTGCGGCCTGCGGAGCACGTCCATCGACGGCCAGGCCGTCAAGCTCAACGGCCAAGCAGTCTTCCAGCGTCAGGTGCTGGACCAGGGCTACTACGAGGACGGCATCCTGACCGCTCCCTCGGAAGAAGCCCTCATCGCCGACATCGAGCTGTCGCTGGCGGCCGGCTTCAACTCGGCCCGCCTGCACCAGAAGGTTTTTGAAGAACGCTT
>CAYRZU010000117.1:0-6980 GCA_964428895.1 uncultured Planctomycetaceae bacterium | reverse complement strand
TCCACCGGCATGCACAACTCGATCGGCGTGGACTTCAAGACCAACCGCAAGCCGATCCACGCGCCGGGCGACCGCGACTTCGCCATCCACTGCATGCGGCGTGGCGTGGCGGCGCTGTGCATCGAGCAGCGGGGTTTCGGCGAGCGAGCGGTCACGTATGTGCCCGACGGCCCGACGCACCACGACATGGAGTCGGCCTACCACGCGCTGCAACTGGGGCGCACGCTGATCGGCGAGCGCGTGTTCGACGTGGACCGCGGCATCGATTACCTGGCCTCGCGGAGCGACGTCCGCATGGACCGCATCGGCGTGATGGGCAACTCCGGCGGCGGCACCATCAGCACCTTCTCGGCCGCGGTGTTGGATCGATTGAACTTCTGCATGCCGAGTTGCTACTTTTGCACGTTCCAGCATTCGATCATGGCCATGCCGCACTGCCCGTGCAACTTCGTGCCGGGCCTGCTGACTCAGGCCGAAATGGCCGACGTGCTGGGCCTGTTTGCGCCGCGGCCGGTGGTGGTCGTGGCGGGCAAGGTCGATCCGATCTTCCCCATCGCAGCCACCCGGCGCGAGTTCGCTCGTCTGAAGGCGATCTACAAAGCCGCCGGCGCGCCGAAGGCCTGCCGGATGGTGGTCGGCGGGGGCGGGCACCGGTTCTACGCCCGCCGCGGCTGGGACGCCATGCAGGCGGTCGGAAAGCTTGGACGTTAGCGCCGCCGGCGACGACAATAGGACCCACCAACGCGCGGGGGGCGCGGCGGGCCACACCATGGCGACCATGACACTACAAGAGCTGGCCAAGCGGATCGGCGGGCGCCTCGAAGGCGACGGTTCGACGGTGGTGACGGACCTGGCCCCCCTGGAAACCGCCGGCGTGGGCGAGGTCGCCTTCCTGGCCAACGAGAAGTATCAACGGTTCATGGCCGAGACCAAAGCCGCCGCCGTCATCGTGGCCGACGACTACGACGGCCCGGGCGAGCGGCTGATCCGTTGCGGGGATCCGTACTTCGCGTTCCGCGAGGCGATGGTGGCCTTCCACGGTTTTCGGGAGCATCCCTTCGAGGGTGTCGACCCGCGTGCGGCGATCCATCCGGAGGCGACAGTCGGCGAGGGCGTTCGCGTCGGCCCGTTCGCCACGGTCGAACGCGGCGCACAGATCGGCGCCGAAACGATTCTCTACGCCGGCGTCTACGTGGGCGAGAACGTCCAGGTCGGCGCCGGCTGCATGCTCTACCCCAACGTCGTGATCTACGACCGCTGCATTCTGGGCGATCGGGTCACGGTTCACGCGGGCAGCTCGATCGGCCAGGACGGCTTCGGCTACGCCACCCACGGCGGCGAGCACCAGAAGATTCCCCCGGCCGGCTGGGTCGAAATCGGCGACGACGTGGAGATCGGCGCCTGCTGCAGCATCGACCGGGCCACCATGGGCGCCACCGTGATCGGCGCCGGCACGAAGTTTTCCAATAACATCGCGATCGGCCACGGGGCTACGCTGGGCGAGCACTGCCTGATGGTGGCCCAGTCGGGCGTGGCCGGCTCGACGGTGGTGGGCAACTACGTGGCCTTCGCGGCGCAATCCGGCGCGGTGGGGCACATCCAGATTGGCGACGGCGCCCGCATTGGCGCCCAGACCGGCGTGATCAACGATGTTGCCGACGGCCAGGAGGTGCTGGGCAGCCCGCACTTCCCGCTGGCCCGGGCCAAGCGCGTGTACGCGACCTTCAGTCAACTGCCGGAGATGCGCGAGAAGATCAAACGGCTGACGCGGCAGGTCAACAATCTGCTGACACCCAAGCGCCGCGATTCGAAGGAGTCCGAGTGATGTCGGCCCCGGTGGCGGTGATCTCGGGCGGCGGCCGGTTGCCGTTCCTGGTCGCTGACGGCATCCGCCGCGCCGGGCGGAAGGTCACGGTGCTGGCGATTCGCGGCATGGCCGAGCCTGGCCTCAAGGACATCGCCGACGATTTCGTGAAGGTGGGCGTGGTCCGCCTGGGCGGCTGGATTCGGGCGATGAAGCGCCGGGGGATTTCCGAGGCGGTGCTGATCGGCAGCGTCAAGAAGCGGGAGATGCACAAGCGGTTCCGCGTGTTCTCCTATGTGCCGGACTGGAAGACCATTCGCCTGTGGTATGATCGGTCGAACAAGGAAGACTACCGCGACCAGTCGCTGCTGACGCTATTGGCGAAGGTCTTGGGCAAAGAAGGGATCGAACTGGTGTCGAGCGCGAAATACTGCGAAGAGCATCTGGCCAGCGAAGGTGTGATGACACAGACGCCCGTCCCGGCCAAGTCGGCGGTGGACGTGGAGTTCGGCTGGCGGATTGCCCGGGCCAGCGCCGATCTGGACATCGGCCAATCGCTGGCGGTCAAGGAGCAGGACATCATTGCGGTGGAGGCGGTCGAAGGCACGGACGCGATGATCCGCCGCGCCGGGCGCCTGTGCCGCAAGGGCGGGTGGACGATGATCAAGGTCGCTCGTCCGAACCAGGACATGCGGCTGGACGTGCCTGCGGTCGGAGCGCAAACGCTGGAGAACCTCCAGGCGGCCAAGTGCGTGTGCCTGGTGGTCGAGGCGCATAAGACGCTGATCGTGGACAAGCCTCAGACGTTAGCGCTGGCGGACAAGATGGGGATTGCAATCGTGGGCCACCGCCACGAGGCGCTGAGCGAGGCCGATCAGGCCGAGACGGAGTGAGGGCGCTTGCCGGCAGTGCGGCCGACGTCTTGGAACGCGCCGTGGGCGATGAGCTGTTCAAGATTGCCCGCGGATTGGGCGGCGGCCAGCACGATGTGCCTCAGCCGCGCCAGGCTGACCGAGCGGAGGAACTCCTGGGTGAAGTCCAGAGCGAATCCGCAGTCGAGCTGGCTGAGCACGTCTCGCAGTCTTGGCCGATCCATTCGTGCAATGACGTCCGGCAGATTGGCAATGGTTAGTGTGCTCATGGTCTCGCCCTTCGCCCGTGAAGTTGGCTCGAATACGGTCCATTCAGCCTTATCGGACTTCAGACCGAGAAGCATGACAGAACCTTGGGCCGATTTCGCCTTGCCGAAGCCTGTGAATAACCTGTGGACAAGGCGTGGAATCTTGACGCAACCGGCTGATTTTGCTGAAGTTGACGTTTCAAGGACAATGTAGGCGACTTGTGGGTATTTATGACCCGCGCGGAATGACCTTTGCATAGGCTGCCATGGTGCTGACGACCGACGATTTTGACTACCATCTGCCGGCCGAGCGGATCGCCCAGGTAGCGCTGGCCGAGCGGGATCGGTCGCGGCTGATGGTGTTGGACCGCGCCACGGGGGCATTGGCCCATCATGTGTTCGCCGATCTGCCGAAACTGCTACGCGAGGGGGACGTGTTGGTGCTCAACGACACGCGGGTGATCCCGGCGCGGTTCTTCGGGCGGCGCGAGACCGGCGGGCGGATCGAGGGGTTGTTCCTTCGCGAAGATTCCGAAGGCCGCTGGCGGGTCATGCTGAAAGGCGCCGGCCGATGCAAGGCTGGCGAGCGGCTGACGGCCGACAACGACCTGCGGCTGGAACTGGTGGAGAACTTGGGCCAGGGGCGATGGGCGCTTCGGGCCGAGACGGACCAGTCGGCGGTGAGTGTCTTGGATCGCATCGGCCAGACCCCCTTGCCCCCCTACATCCGTCGGCCTGACGATTCACACGAGCAGGCCGATCGGCCTCGCTATCAGACCGTCTACGCACGGCAACCCGGCGCCGTGGCTGCCCCGACGGCCGGGCTGCACTTTACGCCCGCGGTCTTCGACGCGCTCGATGAGCGCGGCATCGAACGGGTCACACTGACGCTGCACGTGGGGCTCGGCACGTTCCTGCCTGTCAAGGCCCATGCCCTCGACGCCCATGACATGCACGCCGAGTGGTACGACCTATCGGCGGGCGCCGCCGAACGCTTGAGCGCCGCCCGCGCCGCCGGCCGACGCCTCATCGCCGTCGGCACGACCAGCGTGCGCGTGCTGGAAACCGTCGCGCGAGATGCCGGACCCGACGGCGACCTCTTCGGCCCCGCCAGCGGCTGGACCGACATCTTCCTCTATCCGCCGGCCGATTTTCGGGCCACCGATGCTCTTGTAACCAACTTCCACCTACCCAAGAGCACACTGCTGATGCTGGTGGCCGCCTTCTGCTGCCCTGGGGGCGCGGACGGCCTGCCCATGATCCTGGCCGCCTACGCCGAGGCCGTCGCCCGCGAGTACCGCTTCTATTCCTACGGCGACGCGATGCTGATAGAGTAGCAACGGCCCGATGGCGCCGTGGGGGCGCTGGGGGCTGGTACTGAGGTAACGGATGCTGATTCGCCGTCTCCGCAACATGATGGTCGATGAGTCCGATCCGAACGACTGGTTCGCGCGTCCCCTAACCACGCCGCGGGCATGGCGCGTCAGCGCCTACCGCCGAAAGGTCCTCCGCGCCGGCGGCCGATCCTGGCCGGCGCTGACGCTCTCACTCATTATCCTGATGGGTTTCCTGACCTGCGCGGCTTCCCGGCGGTCGGTCTACGTGGGCGGCTGGCACGGCTGGGTGTTTTGCTGGGGCCAGCTCAGCGGCCCGCTGTTGTGGGAGGGGCAATGGTGGCGCGCGCTAACGAACGGCCTCCTCCACGCTGAGTTCTATCACTTCTTCTTCAACAGCGCCTTTCTGATCTTCGTGGGGCAGCGGATGGAATGGCTGCAAGGACGATGGCGAACGGCCGGTGTGATCGTGATTAGCGCCCTGTTCGGCAGTCTGATGTCGCTGCTGTTACGTCCGCAAGGAGACGGCTACGGCAGCAGCCTGGCGGTGTGGGGGCTGGGCGGGGCCCTGATCGTAACGGTGATTCGCTACTGGCGCACCTTTCCGCGCTCGCCGATTCGGGTGTGGTGGTTCTGGCTGTTGGCCGCGTCGGTGGGGTATCAGATCTACGTGACGTTGACCATGTCGGTCAACCACGCCGGGCATTTGGGTGGGCTGATCGGAGGGGTGCTGGCGGGGTTCGCTCTGGGGAGATCGCCGATCCGACCGAAGGCTCGGCGGTCGGTGGCGGTGGTGGCGTGGGCGGCTCTGGTCCTTGCAGCCATTGGGATCGGCATGGGCGGCCTGTCATGGTTCTGGGTCGATCGCGCTCGGGCCTACACGTGGGTGGGCAATTCATACCGACTCATGAGGCAAGACGAGCGCGCCCTGCGAGGCTATCGGAAAGCCTTCGACGCCGGTGCTAGCACAAGCAACGCCATCGGGGATTGCCTGGCGGATCTGGGCCGTCTGGACGAAGCACTGGCGGCCTATCAGATAGGGATCGAATCCGGACGGCCGGACCTGCGGGCCCGCGGCTACCGCGGCGTGGGCCGTGTGTGCGAGAAACGGGGCGATGCCGACGCGGCGTTGGCAGCCTATCAGAACTCCGTCGCGGCGGACGCGACGATAGCGGGCCTACACGGCCGGATCGGGTGGTTGCATAAGACTGCGGATCGACCAGACGACGCGGTGGCGTCATTCACGCGGGCCGTCGAACTTGACCCGTGGTGGGCGTGGGCCCATTGGCAACTGGGGGAATTGCTGCTGGCCCAAGGCCAGCTTGATGTCGGGGTCGAGCACATCAAGACTGCGGTGAATCTGAATCGGCCTTGGATCGATCTGAGCGACCGAGTGCTCGGCGAGGCCTATTTCGACGCGGGTCGATACGAAGACGCTCGCCTTCATCTCCGAGCGGCGGAAATGTTTACCAGGGTCGAGCCGGACGTCAGGCTGAAGCTGGCCATGGCCTACATGAAGACGGGCGATCAGCAGAGGGCGCTCGATACACTTCGGCAAGTCGAAGCGTATTGGTCCGCCGACGAACTAGAGAAGCGCTGGCCCGGCAGTGGACAGCTTCTGCGGGACATTCGGCGAGAGGAATTGGCCAACCTGGCCGAGGAGTTGGCGCCGGGGTACTAGGCCGGCGCCTTGGATGTCAGAACGTATCGACCAGGCTGCGGACCTTCAGGGGCTTTTTGAATGCGGCTACCGTCATGGGCTTGGTCGGCTGGGCGATGAGAGCGCGGGGTTGGCCGGGCGGCAGGTGGAGGTAGTTGTCGGTGAAGAAGGCCTCC
Organism: uncultured Planctomycetaceae bacterium; assembly: GCA_964428895.1. Lineage (GTDB taxonomy): Bacteria > Planctomycetota > Phycisphaerae > SM23-33 > SM23-33 > HyVt-337. The sequence continues at coordinate 886 of CAYRZU010000117.1, read as the reverse complement.
GGGCCGGTGGTGTCCAGGTGGGCCCAGAGGGCGGGGCGCTTGGCTTTCAGCGTGATCTCGAAACAGCCGTCGGGGCCGGTCTTGACCTTGGTGGTGATGGCGGGGTCGGGCAGGTCCATCCGCTTGGGCTTGGCGAACATCACCAGGTTGTCCGAGACGCGCTCGCCGGCGACGTGAAGCTCCAGCCATAACAACAGATTCTCACGGCCGAACTTGGCGAGCGGATCGGACAGGTCTATTTGTTCGACGCGTTTGGAGGCGTCGGCCGGGGCTTGGACGCGTTGGGTGCGGGCGGCCAGTTCGTGGCCGTCCGTGGTGGTCAGTCGCCAGATGAGTTTGGCCGGGGTGACGGCGGGCAGTTCGCTGGTAACGTGGATGCCGACCAGGCCGGTGTCGTCTTTCTCGACGGCGCTAACCAGGACCGGCGCGAAGAACCGCTTGGCCGCGTAGTGGAGGGCCTTCCAGCGGCCGAAGTAATCGAGCGAGGCCCAACTGGCGACGGGCCAGCAATCGTTGTGCTGCCAGTACAGCGCGCCCATCACCCGCGGCATGTGGCGGCGCCAGTGCTCCACGGCGGTCTTGATGGCCAGGCCTTGCTGGATTTGGCTGAGGCGCAAGGTGGAATCGAAATCCTTGGGCAGGCGGAACCAGTCCAGCATGGTGGTCATGATCTTGCTGTTGCCGATGCCGCTCCGCTGGTGGTGCTCCATGACGGGGCTGCTGACGTTCCGGTCGGCGGCGTCGGTGTAAGCGCGAACGGTTCGCGGCTCGGGGAAGCTTTGGAAGCCGAACTCGCTGACGAAACGGTGGAAGCTGGAGTAGTACCATTCAAACGGGGCGCCGCCGTGCCAGACCATCCACAGGTGGGCGTCGCCGGCGTCGGGGC
>CAYRZU010000116.1:0-7026 GCA_964428895.1 uncultured Planctomycetaceae bacterium | reverse complement strand
TCCGTGACTTAGTTCAACGCCCACGGATTACCATTGTCGCTGACGACGTACACGCCGTACTTGCGGACGGCCTCATACATCGCCAGAACGTTCTCGGTCGGGGTGTTTTCCATCACGGTGTGGGTGGGCGAGAAGATGTAGCCGCCGCCCGGCATCATGATCTCAAGCGTCTCGCGGACGTTGGCGTCGACGTCTTCCGGCGTGCCATAGGCGAGCGGCCCGGCCGTGGAGATGCAGCCGTGGAAGGCGAGGCGGTCCCCCCACCGGTCCTTCAAGTACGCCGGCGACATATCCTTGGCCTCCGGCTGGAGCGTTTCGACCACGGTGATACCCATCTCCAGGAAATCGTCGAACGCCCAACTGCTCGACCCGCAGGAGTGGATCATGCACGGGATGTCGTAAGCCTTGGCGATGTCCACGAACTGCTGCATGCGGGGGCGGATGTGCTTGCGGAACGTTTCCAGGCTGATGGTGGGCCCGCGCTGAGTGCCGAGGTCTTCGCCCAGGCACATCAGGTCGACCTTCTTGCCGATAACCTCGAAGGTGCGGCGCGTGACCTCCACGCTGATGTCATTGCGTTTGTCGATCAGTCGCAGGCCGGCCGGATCGTCGGTAATCAGGTCGATCAGCACCTGCTCCATGGTCCGCAGCATGCCGCAGCCGTTGATGATATCCGGCAGGCCGCACGAACCGCCGCAAATGCAGAAGTCCTTGACGGCCTCACACTGGGCGAGCACGCCCTGGTAATCGTGGTCGTCCGGGTGCGGCATGGGCCAGGCTTCGATCTCCTCGAGCGTGGCGTTTTGCAGGGGCCAGGTGCAGTAGTCCCATATCTCGCCCTCGGACGTCTCCACACGCTTAACATGGATGCCCCAGTTGTCGACCAGAATGTCCCCCTTGCTCTCGTGCAGTTGCGGGCCGGTGTAGGCCGCGCCCACGCTGCGGAAGTCCACGCCGAGCGCCACGTTCAGATCATCCGTGCCGAAGTGCTCCCGAAGCCGCCGATCCACGTCCGGCTCGCCGTAATAGTTGACCGGCACGCGGTCGGGCTCGGCGTGATGAATCGCCGCAAGGACGCGTTCCTTGGAGGTCATGGACTTCGGCATGGCCGAGCGCTCCTATTTGTCGATGCTGGCTTGGCAGATTTGGCTGGTGACGGCGTCGGCCCGGGTGCCTTCATAGAGCATGGCGAAGAAATCGCCTTCTTCCAGCAGCGCCGGGAACCAGATGCCGCCGCCATCGGGGCCGTCCTTGTCACCCAAGCCGAAGACCGGGTTGCCCGGGTGGTGTTCCCAGTGGATCAGGTCGGTCGAGCGGGCCAGGCCGAACGCGTCGGGAACGTCCCATTTGCTGTCGCTGCCGGCGTAGAGCATGTAGAACACGCCGTCGGATTCAGCTACGCGGGCGGTGCAAACGTCGAAGCTGTTCCACGAACCGGCCGCGCCCGGGGCCAGCACCGGCTCGTCCCGAATCATTTCCCACTTCATGCCGTCAGGGCTCTTAGCGAGGAACGTTTCGTAGTGCGTGCCGTTGATCTCGCGCTGGAACAGCATGTGAAGCAGGTCGTCCTTCACGACGATCTCGGGGGCACGTCCGGCGAACACATTGCCGAACGTCCAGAACGTCTGCCCGTCGTCGTGGCTCATCGCCAGACCCACGCAGTCGCCCTCAGACCCGACCGCCGAGAACAGCAGCAGCACCGCGCCGCAGTAGGCCATCGCCGCCGGATCGAGCACGTGCTGATCGTCGAATCGGCCGGGCCCGCCGACGTCGACCACGGGGGTCTCGTGCAGGTCATGGATCTCAATACCGTCGCGCGACACGCTGACGATCTCGGCCACGCCGATACGATCGTGGCCGTCCTTAGCGTGCCCGCGGTAGTACAGCAACCGCCGCCCGCCAATGGCCAGCACGTCCGGATTGGCCGTCCAGACGGCCTTCCACGAGTCACCCTCGGCCGGAATGACGGGATTGGCCGGCGAACGCGTCCACCGGGCGCAATTCGCGGCTGAATCCTCGCTGAATAGACCCCAGAACGTCTCGTTCATTGCTGCACTCCCGCGGCCTAGGCCGTCCTCACGCGGAACGTGGTGATGCCGAACGCGGGCACGGTAACCGTCACGCGGTTGCCTTCGCACGCGATTGGCTTCCCGTTCCGTTCGACCACGTCCGTTCGATTCGCCCCGGCGATGTTGACGAACGGCAACGACACCGTCGTCTCCGTCGCCTCGCCTTGGGTTTCCATCAGGCGAACGATCAGACCGTTATCGTCGTCGGCCCGTTTGAGTGTGGTCAGAACGACATTCGACTGATCGACCTGACAAAAACTATCCGTCACCGACCGGTGGCCTTGGCTGTGGTGGTTCAGGACCGACGCCATGAGTGGATTGGCCCGGGCCCAACCGAAGTCGCGCGGCTGCCCGGTCTGCCAGTCGCCCTCGTGCGTGGTCAGCGAGTAGCGAAACAGCAGATCTCCCTGCTGGCTCGGCTGGAAGTTGGTGCAGAAGTTGCTAGCCAGCACGAACGAGTACATGTGGCCCGTCGTAACGGCCGATTTGTCGACGTAGCCCTGCTTGAAATCCTTGGGCTCCACGTTGCGGTGAGCGGGCGAAACATGGAACGGATGGATCCCACCGAACTCCACCAGATGCGAGTCGATCGGGGTCAGTGTAATGCCAACCTGCCCGTCGGAGACGTCCGCCCAGTGCTGGACCGAGTAGTAGTTGGTGTTCGAACCGGGGAACTGATTGGCGAAGGGCTGCATAACGGCATTGCCGGCTTCGAAGGCGAACTGGGGTTGATCCACCTTGAACGGGAACGCGAAGTGCAGTTCCAGCAGCGGCGTGGAGTCCTTCAGCACGCGGTTGTTGAAGTCGACGCGTTTGACGCCGTCCAGCAACGCGATTTCCTGCGTCACTTGCGGACAGCCCGGGGCCTGGCTCGTCACCACCAGGCTGGCCATGACCGGGCCGGTCTGGCCGATCTTGACCTTGCCTTTCGAGCCGGTCTTTACACGAGCGGTCTTGGCGTGCTTGACCACCAACTGATTGGCGGCGTGCTCAGCATCGGCGTCCATCAGCTCACGACCGAGTTGCTTCTCGAAGACGCTCTCGATCAGGCCGGTCTTGGCATTGACGGTGACTTTGAAGAACTCGTTCTCGACGGTGTTCTCCGTCACCTTCAAGGTGGTCTCGAATGTCGGCGCCTCATCGGCCGGGACAAACTTGAAGGTCTTGTAACCGACCGGCGGGACGTCCGCGGCCTTGAAGAGCAGTTCGTATTTCAGGTTCTGTTGGAGCGTCCCCATGGCGTACCGACCGGACGTATGAGGATGAGGCCCTTGCGGCGAGTCCAATTCGAGAAGCTGGTACGGCGCGGGCTTGCCTGTGGCCAGATCGATCAGCTCGAACGGCTTACCGGTGAGGTTAGCCTCATTGATCATCCACATGTTGTCGGTTTCCAGGCCGGTGATGCGAACCACGTCGCTGCGCTGGCGGGTCAGCGGATTGAAGACGACCACGTGCGTGCCCTCTTCGCGGGCGATGCCCTTGCCGATGCTGTTGAGGGCGCGGCGGCCCAGGATGGTGGTGGTGCTGGCGGCCCGGTAAGCGTGGCGGGCCTTGTCGTGCCAGTTGAAGTCCTGAATCGAGCCCACCGGGCACCACATGCCCCAGGTGTGCTCGTCAAACATCATCATGTCGTAATAGGCGTCGTCGAGGCGGTGGCTCTGGCCCATCTGGGGAATGTCCAGCGGCATGACGCGCGTGTTGTGGAAGTGGCCGCTGCCCGGGGTCAGCAGGCCGGGGTCTTCGACCGACGCGATGGTGGCGAACCGCTCAATGGCCGGCAGGTAATCGTGGGTCACGCGGTTCAGCGATGTCTCCTTGGCGGTCGAGACCGCCCCGACCGCGTAATCGGTGTGCGGCAGTTCGCCGCAGAAGGTCCGCAGGTTCTCGCACTGGGGCTCGAGGGCCTTGAAGAACTTGGTATTGGTCGACATCCGCAGCTTGGGGAACGCCCAGGTGCGGTTCCAGTCTCGTGCGATCTCGCACCCGATCGTGCTGGTGGGCGTGTTGTCGCCGCAACCGTAGGCCGGGGCACGAAAGACCGAGAACGGATTGCCCTTGGCGTCCATCCCGTCCAGCGCGGGCGGGAGCCATTCCATGACGTCGTCGACCGACTGGGGGCTGCCGAACCCACCGTAGCCGCCCTGATAGGAGACCAACACCTTGGACCCGTCGGGCCCTTCCCACCAGAACGCCTCGGAGACGCCGGTCTCGCGGACGATTTGGGATTCATCCCAACTGGTGTGCGATTCCGGCCAGGTGAAATAATGCGGCAGGCCGGCGAAGAAGTACTTCACGCCGGCGCCGGCCAGCACGGTGGGCAAGGCCCAGCTCAGTCCCGGGATATCGGTGATGCTGCCAACGCAGATCTCACCCCCCAGCCGGTCCTGGAGCTGTCGCGACGGATAGGCCAATCGCACCATTTCCTCGTGGGCGCACATGCCGGACGTCTGGTTGCCCAGCAGGGCCGGGATTTCCACGCGGCCCTCGGCCACATACTTGGCGAGCTTGTCGACAGCCGCCTCGTCGGCCGTCCTCATGAAGTGGCGCAGCGACCACGCCCCTTCACAGGTGTAGTGAAAGCGGGCCTCTTCGGACCACTCGGCCGTCGCCTCGCAGTAGTCCGCGACCTTGGTGTAGAGATCCACGTAGAAGTGGAGGATGTCCTCGATCGGGTCGGTGTAGCCGTAATCGTGGTGGGCGATGGGGATCAGGTGGATCTCCCAGTGCTTTCGCGGCGTCCACTCCAGGGAGAACGTGTCGGTCTTGCAGCGCGAGGCCGTTAGTTCCACGGGAACCGTGCAGGCCTCGCGGACGTCGGGGACCTTCACGCGGCACGTGCTGATCTTGGGCTCGACGGCTTCGAGGTCACAGACCACCGACTCGCGCCCGGGGAAACTGAACGTCAGCGTGGCCCCGGCCGTCGGCGCCTTGGCCGTATTCTTGATCGTCACGTCGACAGCCTGGAGCAGATCCGGCTGGCCGTGTGCGAACAGACAGGTCGGTTGAACCGATTCAATGCGCAGCATGATCAGAGCCCTTTCGTGAGCTTCGCGTCGCCTAGGCCGGCCAGGCCGAACGCAGCTTGGTGATGGTCATCGATTCCAGCACGGCCTCGCCACCCCGAGCGAACAGGTCCAGTGTGGTCGCCTGCTGGCCGGGCACGAAACAGGTGCTTACCGATACCTTTCCCTGTTGGGCGAACATCTCCACCGAGGCGCGGTCGATCAGCAGGCGGAGCTTGACCAGCCCGTCTTCAGCCGGCAGCCAGGCGGTGCCTTTTCCGAACGACAGGTATTCCGAATCGGCCACGTAGTTGATGGTTCGGCCGTTGACGCAGAGCGTCACTTCCGAAGCGCTGCCGGGGCGGAACGCCATCTCGATATCGAACAAGTCGCCTTCGACCTCGGCCAGCGGGTTGGCGCCCATCTTAAGCGGCACGTTGCTGAAGGTTACCGAATCGGTGTACAGGTCCTCGATTTCCTCGACCGGCCAGCGACAGACGCAGACGTCGTCTCCGAAGGTCTTGAGCGTCAGTTCACAGGGGAAGCTCATCTGCTGGTTGAAGGGCATATCCGGGTAAACGCCGCCGGCCATCCAGCCGATCTGAACGCATCGGCCGTCCGGCATGTTGTTGAAGCTCTGGGCGGCGTAGAAGTTCCCCCCGGTGTCCATCGGCCGCTTGCCGGGCGAATCCGGGGTGAAGGTCGCGCCGTCGAATTGGCCCAGCAGGTAGTGGCCGTTGGCGCCGTAGAGCACCCACTTGGTGTTGGCGGCATCACCATCGACGGGCAATTCGAACAGGTCGGGACACTCGAAGAAGTTCGGCAGTTCGGAGACCTTGGTCCAGGCTTTCAGATCGGGCGAGGTGAAGAACGCCAGCCGCTGGCCGCCCGCGTCCAGGTAGAGCACCATCACCCATTGGCCGGTCGGCTCGTGCCAGAGCACCTTGGGGTCGCGGTCACTGCCGCCGGTCTGGTTGGCCAGGACCGGGTTGCCGTCGAACTTGGTCATGGTTCGCCCGCGGTCGGTGCTGGTGGCGATTCCCTGGGTGAACGGCTCGCCGGCGTAGGTGAAGATCGCCACCAACGGCGGATGCTCACCGCCGCCGAAGCCGGACGTGTCGTTTTCATCGATGACGGCCGAGCCGGAGAAGATCGTGCCCAGTTCATCCGGATGGATCGCGTGGTCGAGTTGCTCCCAGTGGACCAGGTCGGCGCTGACGGCGTGGCCCCAGGTCATGTTGCCCCAGTTGGTGCCTTTGGGGTTGTGCTGAAAGAACAGGTGGTACTCGCCGTCGTAGAACACGCACCCGTTGGGGTCGTTGTGCCACCCCTTAGCGGAGGTAAAGTGGAACTGTGGACGGTAACGTTCGGCATAGGGCTTCGCGGCCATCAGCGATGATCTCCTTGGCTAGGTTGAGAAACCGTAAGGTATAGCGGCCCGGCCTGGAGATGAAAAGAACGTCCTAAGATTGATTGACCGCGCTCTCAGGTGAGATATCATAAGGAGGGTCGGGCCCGCCCACTGGGCGGCCCAAAGCTCATATCTCAAGGACGGATAGCGGCAATAACGGGCGCCGTGACTTGCGCTGCACACAGGGAGAAGACCATGAGGCGAACGCTGATTCTCTCATGCATCTGCGTGGGGCTGGCCTGCTCGGCCGCTTCGGGACAAATCTACCGCTGGGACAATGGGGTCCAGATCAGCCCGGATTCGCCCGTGCCGGGGGTGGTGCTTTCCGGCCAAACGCTGGACTACGCGGACTTGGTCGGCGTGGACATCACGGGGTGCTGGATGGAGGGCACGTCCCTGCAAACGGCCCACCTGATGGGGTCGCGCCTCGATTACGGCAGGCTCGACGACGCCGACTTCACCAACGCGGACCTGACCGGGGCGGACCTGACCGACGTCGGGCGAGCAATACAACAACCCCAAAGACCGTCTGTCAGATGCCGAA
>CAYRZU010000115.1:0-7160 GCA_964428895.1 uncultured Planctomycetaceae bacterium | reverse complement strand
AGAACATGCAGAAGTGGTTTCCTTCCACGAACAGCATGTCGATGATGTCGCGGCGAATGCCCAGCAACTCGACGGTGTTGTTCTCGACGGCCATGCCGTCGGCGGCCGGCTGGGTGCAGGCCGCTTGCGGGCGGCCGTTAACCATCACCGTGCACACGCGGCACGAGCCGAACGGGCACAACTCTTCTTTGGCACAGAGGCGCGGGATGTAGACACCGGCGTCTTGGGCCGCTTCCAGAATGGTCTGGCCCTTTTCGCCCGTGATCTCCACGCCGTCGATTGTCAGAGTAATCTTTTCGCTCATGTTATGCCTCCGCGTGGACGCTCTTGCGTCCGGCGATGTCTTCGGCGGTGGCGACTGCGTCGGCCAGGCTGAAGGTCGGCTGACGGCCGTCCTCAACGGGCTTGAGCAGCGCTTCGTAAACGGGGCGGAAATTGGCCAACGAGGTCAACACGGGGTTGGCCGACGTTTGCCCCAGGCCGCAACGGCTGGCGGTCTTGATGGACTGGCCCAGCGTCTCGAGGTAGTCCAGGTCGTCCGGTTCGCCGTTGCCGGCGCGGATGTCGCGAATCTTCCGCAACAACAGCCGGTTGCCAACGCGGCAGGGGGTGCAGTAGCCGCAGGTTTCCTCGACGAAGAACTCCAGGAACTTCTCGACGATGTGCACCACGTCCCGCTGGCCGGAAAAGACCATCACCGACCCGCCGGTGGCGAGGTCGTCGTAGCAGATGGTCTTGTCGAATTGGGCCTTGCCCACCAACTGGCCGCTAGGCCCGCCCATCTGGACGGCGGCGGGGTCTTCGGCCCCGACCATCTCCAGCAGGTCGTTGAGCGTCGTGCCGAACTCCACTTCGTAGACGCCCGGCTGGGTGCAGTCGCCGGAAACGCTTAGCAGTTTCGTGCCGGCGCTCTGTTGGGTGCCCATCTGGGCGAACCAGCCCGGGCCCTGCTGCAGGATGCGAGCGATGCAGCAGAACGTTTCGACGTTGTTGACCGTGGTGGGGCAATCGAGGTAGCCCTTCTGGGCCGGGAACGGCGGGCGGTTCTTGGGGTCGCCCCGCGTGCCCTCGGCCGAGCTGATCAGCGAGGTTTCTTCGCCGCAGATGTAAGCGCCGGCGCCCATCTGGATGCGGATGTCAAAGTTGAATCCGTCCTTGCCGGCGACGTTCTTGCCGAGCCAGCCGGCTTCGCGGCGGTCGGCCAGGATCTGTTCCAGGAACGGCTGGAGGTAGGCGTATTCGCCGCGGAGGTACAGGATGCCTTCTTCGGCGCCCACGGCGTACCCGGCGATGGCCATGCCTTCAAACAGGTTGTCGGCCCGTTCGGTCAGGATGACGCGGTCCTTGAAGGTGCCGGGCTCGCCCTCGTCGGCGTTGCAGAGCACGAACTTGCGGTCGCCTTCGGCGGCTCGGGTGAAGTCCCACTTCATGCCGGTGGGGAACCCGGCCCCGCCGCGCCCGCGGACGCGAGCGGTCTTGACGTCGCGGATGACTTCCGCGGGCGTCATGGCCACAGCGTCTTTGAGGGCCTCGCCTGGCTTGAGGTCGGCCAGGACAACCGGGCCGGCCTTGCGGATGTTGTTGTGGACGGGCGAACCAACCAGGTCGTGGGCGTTGTTGCCGTCGCCCAGGCGGTGGACCAGCTTACGCGGGTCGTTGTCGGTCCGGAGGGCCTGGACGATCGACCGGGCCTGGTCGGCGCCGACGTAGGTGAACACCACGTCGTTGACCAGCATGGCCGGGGCCTGATCGCTCATGCCGATGCAGGGGGTCTTTTCCAACGTGAACAGCCCGTCTTCGGTGGTCTCACCGAAACCGATGCCGAGCTCGTCGACCAGGGCTTCGCCCACGTGGCAGGCGCCCTTCATCTCATCGATGACGTCGTCGCATAGACGAATCACGATGTCGCCTTGTGGCTGCGTCGAAAGGAACGCGTAGAACGACACGCAGCTCTCGACTTCGACACGCTGACAGCCGACCGCTGACGCGATGGCCTCCAGCGCCTCGCCGTCGACGCAGCCGAACTCGGCCTGGACCGCGCGAACGATGTCCATCATCCGCGTACGGTCATTGCCGCAGTCGTTGCAGATCTGTTTGACGGCCTTTTGTTTGCTCATGCGGCTTCCTCTGAATCTCGAATGGTTGATCCGAAGCCAAGTCGCGCCAACACACCGACGGCCTGGCACTAGCTCATTAGAAACGCTCTCCAGAAACGTCCGATTCTTGGGCCTAATCCTTCTTGTCACGACCCAAGAGTTGGAAGTCTGTGATTCTATTCACAATCCTCGGAATGTCCACACAAAGCCGCATAAAAACACGCCCAAACCCCCCCATTTCAGCACCGAAATTGGGGCTATTTGGGGGCCGAAAACGCCAACGGATTCACCACAGAGGGCACGGCTTGTCACGGCACAGCCGGAAGGCCACGAAGAGGGGAAAGGGCCCGCCCCGCGAAGATGGAATTGAGCGCCAGTGTTGCCCGTGAAACGAGTTGCACGCCCTACAAGGACTTGGCTTCTATCCCTTGCATCTCCTGAATCCCTGTTAGGCTTGCTGGCGCAGCCAATCCAGCCAGGCATCCAGGCCGGCGGCGGTCTTGGTGGACAGTTCGAAGCGGGGGGCGCGGGTGTTGAGCTTGTCGAGGTCTGTGCGGATGCGGGTCAGGTCGCAGTCGAGGATGTCGGCCAGGTCCATCTTGTTGAGGATCACGGCGTCGGCCGGCTGAAAGAGCGTGGGGTACTTGGCGACCTTGTCGTCGCCCTCGGGAATGCTCAGCATGGCCACGCGGAGCTTCTCGCCCAGGTCGAAGCTGGTGGGGCAGACCATGTTGCCAACGTTCTCGATGAACAGGATGCGCAGGGCGGTCAGGTCCAGGGCGTCCAGGCTCTTGGCGACCTGGGCGGCCGACAGGTGACAGCCGCCCTCGGTGTTGACCTGGACGGCCGGGATGTTGAGGGCGGCGATGCGCTCGGCGTCGCGCGTGGTCTGCAGGTCGCCGACGATGACGGCCGAGGGCAGCTCCGCGCCAAGGGCGGGGATGGTCTTTTCAAGGAGGCTCGTCTTGCCGCTGCCGGGGGCGCTGATGAGGTTGACCGTCAGCACGCCGGCGTCGGTGAGGCGCTTTCGGTTTTCCTCGGCGGCGGCCTCGTTGGCCTCCAAGACGTTCTTAACCACGTTAATCTTCATCTGACTTCTCGAACGTGACGGACTTCAGGATGATGGTGTTGCCTTCGACGATGTCCACGTCGGCTTGATTACACTTGGGGCACTCGAAGGAGTCAATCGTGGCGTCGTAACGGGTGTCGCAGGAGCGACACTGGGCCACCACGGGCTCGATCACCACGTCCAGCGTCGCCCCCTCGGCGCAGGTGCCGTCCGCCGCCGAGGCGAACGCGTCGACCAGCAGTTCCGGCACGATGTGCCGCATCGCCCCGGCCGTGACGGTCAACGTTTCCACACGGCCGGCGTTATGCTCGGCGGCGAGCTGCTGAAGCTGGTGGACCAGCGGAATGGCAATCGACATTTCATGCACGGGACGGTCTCCCGTACTTGTACCAGGCTGCGCACGTGCCTTCGGAACTGACCATGCACGGGCCGACTGGTTTGACCGGCGTACAGGTGTTGCCGAACAGCTTGCAGCGGTCGGGCGTGATCTTGCCTTGGATCACATCCCCGCACAAACACCCTGGCGGGCAGACGTCGGGGCCTTCGGCCACCCCGAAGCGCTGGCGAGCGTCGAAGCGTTTGTATTCTTCGCGCAGGTCGAGGCCGCTGGCGGGAATCGTGCCGATCGCTCGCCACACCGCATCGCCCGGCTGAAAAACCTGGTCCATGAAGCTGCGGGCGGGGGCGTTGCCTTCGTCGGTGACAGCCACGCCGTAGACGTTGCCGACCTCGGCCACCCCGGCCGCCAGTTGGTTGACGATGGCCCGGATGCCTTCCAGCATCTGCAACGGCTCGAAGCCGGCGACCACGCACGGCTTGCCGTAGTCGTTGGCGAGGGGCCTGTACGCGCCCGCACCGATGATGATGCTCACGTGCCCGGGGCACAGGAAGCCGTCGATGGGCACTTCGCCGGCCGCCAGCAAGGCCTGCATCGCGGGGACCACCAGTTTGTGGGCCGGCAGCACGGTGAAGTTGGCCACGCCCTTGGCGGCTGCGGCCAGCAGCGTCAGCGCCGTTGGCGGGGTGGTGGTCTCAAAGCCGACCGCCAGGAACACCACCTGCCGCTCGGGGTTGTCGACAGCGTGGGCCAGGGCATCCCGCGCGGAGTAGACGACCATCACGTCCGCTCCGCCTGCCCGCATTTCGGCCAGACTGCCGCGGCTGCCGGGAACGCGGACCATGTCGCCGTAGGTGCAGATCGTGATGTCATCGCGGGTGGCCAATTCGCACGCGGCGTCGAGATAGCCTTGGCTGGTGACGCAGACCGGGCACCCCGGGCCACTGATGAGCTCCACGTGTTCGGCGATCAGATCCTTCAGCCCGGTGCGGAACAGGCTGACGGTGTGGGTGCCGCAGACTTCCATGATCCGCACGCCGTTGAGACCGGCGGCGGTCTCGTTGATGTCATGGGCGATTGCGGCGGCGGCTTGGCGGTCCATGGGCGGTTAGCCTTCGCTGTCAGAGCCGGGCAGGGGGACCTCGCCGAGCGCCTCGCCGAGCGCCTCGAACGTTTCGCGAGCCTCGGCCTCATCCATGGTGGTGATGGCAAACCCGGCGTGGACCAACACCCAATCGCCGATGACGGCCTCGGGGACGGCCGCCAGGGACGTTTCGATCTGGTTGCCCTGGAAATCCACGGTGGCCGTGCGCGCCGCGGCCGGGTCGCCGGCGCCGGCAGCGCCGTCGGCGGCTTCAGCAATCGCAACAATCTTTCCCGGCACAGCCAAGCACATGGGGGTATATCTCCTACGGGGTGCGTTGAACCGAACAGTATAGCACGATGAGGCGGCCCCGGACAAATGAAGGCTATTGCGGATTGCCGAATGCGGGGAGCGGCGGCGAGAGATTTCTGCGATGCGGCGATATTGTGTGAACCGGTGTGGGTGGGGGTGGCACCTTCTTGTGGCGGATGGGCATGAACGAGCTCGAGCAATTGCTGACGGCCGCGACGGCCGGGGACTTACGCGCGTTCGGCCGCGTGGTGCGGCGGTTCCAGGACATGGCCTACGGCTACGCGTATTCGCTGCTGGGCGATTTCCACCTGGCTGAGGACGCCGCGCAGGATGCGTTCGTCGAGGCGTTCCGGTCGCTAGGGAAGCTCAACGAGTTGGCCGCCTTCCCCGGGTGGCTGCGACGGATCGTGCAGTTCCGCTGCAGCCGCGTGGCCCGCAGTCGCGGGGTAGCGCCGGCCCCGCTGGAAGCAGCCGCCGGTGTGGCCGCAGACACTATCGATCCCGCAGAGATGGCTGAGCGAACCGAACTATCCGCCAAGGTGCTGGAAGCGATTCCCGCCTTGCCCGACCGCGAACGGGCCGTCACCACGCTGTTCTACATCAACGGCTACACCACCAACGACATCGCCGCATTCCTGGAGGTCCCAACCGGCACGGTCAAGAGCCGCCTGGCCGCCTCGCGGAAGCGGCTCAAAGAGAGAATGCTGGCCATGGTTGACAGCACATTGAAATCTCATCCCTTGCCGGATCGGTTTGCCGAGGTTGTGGTGCAGCTCAACTTTGTCCGGGAGCGGATCGACCCGTTGGCCGATCGAATGCGTGAGTTGAGCGATGAGCAGATGGCCGAGGCCCGCGATCAGCTTCGCCGCCGTCTGACGGGTGGGGATGACCGCGACGTCGTCAAGGCCAAGGCCTTCGCTCTGGTCCGTGAAGCTACCCGACGCGCCCACGACCGGCCGCACTATGACGTGCAGCTCATTGCGGGGTTAATGCTCGACGACGGCATGGCCGCCGAAATGCCCTCCGGCGAGGGCAAATCGCTCACCTGCTACCCGCCTGCCTACATGGCGGCATTGGAGGGTTTTCGGGTCCACGTGGTCACGGTGAACGATTACCTGGCGACGCGCGACGCCGAAGCCGCCCGGCAGGTGTTCGGCCCGTTGGGCCTAACGGTGGGCCACATCACAGCCGACATGCCCGCCTGCGGCGAAGGCGCCCAGGCCCGGCGCGATGCCTACGCCTGCGACGTTACCTATGGCGCCTACGCGGAGTTCGCGTTCGATTGTGTCCGCGACTCGATTCGGGCGGACGGCGAACGGCCCATCCAGGGCGCGTTGGATGTCGCCATCATCGACGAAGTCGACAGCGTCCTAGTCGCCGACGCCCGGACGGCCGTGATCATCGCCGAGCCCGGTGTCAACGGCGAGCCGACCCGGCCGGGCCCGAAGGCCCGGCCGGACCTCAAGCGAGATCGGGACTACGTTGTTCATGACGGCCGTGTGGTGATTGTCGATGCGAGCACCGGTAGGCTGCTGCCGGAACGACGATGGGCGGACGGTGTGCATGAGGTGATCGAGTGCAAGGAGGGCCTCGCCGTCGCCCGACCGGTCGCGCGGAAGGGGCACATTCGCCTGGCCGATTACTTCGGTCGGTACGGCAAGTTGGCCGGGCTGACCGGCACGGCCGCGGCGCATGCGGCTGCGCTCAAGGATCTGTATGGCCTGGACGTGTCGGTCGTGCCGACCCGTCAGCCTATGTGCCGGGTCGACCACGACGACCGCGTGCTCGCAACCGGACAGGCCAAGTCCAACGCGGTCGTTGCCGAAGTCCGTCACGTCAGCCGCGACCTTGGCCGGCCGGTCCTGATCGGTGTGGGCGGTCTCGATGAGTGTGATGAACTGTCAGGCGTGCTTAGCGAAGCCGGCATCGAACATCAGGTCCTCGCCCCGCGTCCCGAAAGCGCGGCGCGGGAAGCGGAAATCGTCGCCGCCGCGGGCCAGCAGCGCCCGGCCGATGACGGCTCGGGCGCGATGTGGGGCGTTGTGACGCTGGCGACCCCCATGGCCGGGCGCGGCACGGACATTCGTCTGGGCGATGGCGTGATCGAACCCGTCTGCATTGTTCCGGCCTCGGCGCAGGAAGATGAGCCGTACTCGCCCGGCGCGGTCAAGTGCTGCATCGGCTGCTGCGAGTACGACGAGGCTACTTGTTCAACGTCAGCGACTTTGGGAATAGGTGTGCGTGAACGCTAAGTCACAGTCG
>CAYRZU010000114.1:0-7209 GCA_964428895.1 uncultured Planctomycetaceae bacterium | reverse complement strand
TGCCGGAGCGTTTCTGGGTGACGGTGCCGTAGGCGTCGCCGGAGGCCCAGAACCATTTGGTGGGCTTGGCGCGATTGGCGGCGGCGAAGGTCATCGTCTGCTCGACCGCCGAGTAGCCGAAGCCGGTCAGGGCAATCAGCGTGCCGTAGCTGGCCATGGATCGCGCGTAGTGGTAGCCGCACTCTTCCTCGTTGAAGGGGCTGCGGTTCTGGCCGTTGTGGCGGTCGCGGATGGCCCGAATAATCTTGAGGCCGTCCGTCTTCATGCCCTCAGCGATCATGCCGGCCGCGGCCGTGTATTCGATGCCGCTCCACGCCTCGGCCGTGAAGCAGAACGGGATTTCCGGCCGTCCGCCGCGGGGGAAGCTGCCGCACATCAGCGCTTTCTCATCGCCCAGCACGTAACTCCGGGCGTGGTTGGCGTGGTTCCACACGCCCTCGCGCCAGTTGTATTTCATGATCGCCCGCAGCGTCTTGCGGATATTCGTGGGCTTGAGCAGGTACCCCAGGCCGCAGACGTTGGCGGTGGCCTGACCCAGCAGTTGGTCGGCCAGGCACCCCTTGCCGAGCTGGAAGGCGGGCTTGGTGGGCGTATCCCCGCCCATGCCGCCCCGCAGGCCCTTGATGATCTGGTCCATCCGCCGGGGTTGGATGTGCTGCTCGTAGTACTCGCCATTGAATAGATTCTTATCCATCCATGTGCTGCCGAACTCGAACCGCTTGCGGCAGGTGGCGGCAAAGCGCGTCTCGCCCATGGCCCGGGCCATTTCCTCCCCCGCCCGCAGGGCGCCCAGGTACCAGCACTGCATCAGCGGGTTCGGGCCGTACCACTCCACGTCGAAGGTGTTGTGCTGACAGCCTTCCATCACGCCGTCGCCGTCGGAGTCCCAACCGTGCTTCTTCCAGGCGAAGGCCAGCGCCTTCTTGACCTTGGGCCAGAGCTTCTTGAGCAGCTTGTCATCGCCGGAGAGCTGCCAGTCCCGGTACATCTTCATGATGCAGCCCATCTGCCCGTCGGCGGCGGCGTAGCGGTATGTCTTGGAGCGATTCAGCGGCAGATAGACACGGAAGTGCATGAAGCCCGAGCCTTCCGTCGCATGGGCGAACTCGACCTCGCGCATCGTCCGGGCGAGCGGCCCGAACAGGAACGGCGTGGTGTGCTCGTAGTTCCACACGTGCGTGCATGAGCCGTGACAGCACCCGTTGGTCTCGCAGCAGCCTTCGAATCCGTAGAACAACCCGTCCGGCGTGCGGAAGCAGCTCTGCGTCCGCAACACGGTGATGTTCGATAGCGCCGCGTCCCGCATCTCCAGTGGCAGGTCGTTGTCGACCATTGCGCCGACGAACCGCACCGTGTCGGCCTCCAGCTTGGCCAGCTTGGGAGCGACCTTGTGGGCGACGTCCCAGGCGTTGCGGTACTTGGTGGTGTAGTAGTTGCCGATCCAGTCGCCTTGAGAGCAGCAAGAGACGGGCTCTTTCGGCGACCAGCTATAGCGGTTCGGGAAATGCCACGTCAGCAGGAAGGTGACCTCCTTTTCGCCGCGCGGCGGAACGGTCACGCTGACGGTCATGAAGCCTTGCTTCATGCCGCACCCGTGGCCACGGGCGGTTTCCAACTTGCCGTCATCGGCGAAATCATCCCACAGACGCAGCCAACCGGTGGACCAAAGCTGCTGCTCAGCGGGCCAATCGCACCAGTACGTCATCGCGCCCGGCGTGGGGCTGGCCAGGGCAATCGTGCCGGCCTCCTCGGCCGTCTTGCAGAGATTGTTGTTGGTGAAGACCAGCCCGCGCAGGCGGCCGTCCTTGCGGAAGGCGATCTTCGTGCCGGCTGGGTCGAACTCGGCGTTGATCCGTTGGCCGATGGCGTTGGGCACCGAGCCCAGCACCGAGGCCTTGACCGGCCGATTGGTCTTGTTGACCAGCACGTAGCGCATGACAGCCATGGGAATGCCGCTGGCGTCGGCGTCGGGCGGAACCAGCGGATTGAACGCTTCCAGCCGCGCCTCCAGCGGGAACTCCGGATCGGATAGCAGCACCTGCCCCATTGGGTAGGCCGCCGCGAAGGAGCATTTGCGGAATCGCGGCATGCCGTGCTTCTCGATGGGGCAGCCGGCTTGGCCTTCGTAGTCCACGACGTCGATGGGGCCTTCGAGGATCTTGGCGGCGGCGGCCTTGCCCTCCGGCTGAGCCCATACGGCGAAGGTGGCGGCCTCGAACCGGGCCATGGCGTAATTGCCGGTCGAGCGCGGGCCCTTGTTGGGCTGGTTGGCCAGTTCCCAGTCCCGAAGGTCGCCCCGCCCGCCAAGGCTGACGGTGCCCGTACCGATCCCGCCCAAAGGCAGCGCAATGCGGCGGAGATGATCGGCGTCGTACGTCTTCAGAACGGGCCAGGCAGGATTCGGCTTGATCGCCATGAGAGGCTCCTTTCGATTGGAACCCAAATGCTATCGAGCGGGTGCAGGCGCGTAAATGGCCAATGCCGAATCTCGTGTGGCAGGCGCCCCCTGCCCTAGCCTTCGGCGGCCAGCGCCGCTTCCGGGACGGCGAAGCGTTCGGGATCGTCGGTCAGCGGGCCGTGCCCCGAATCGCGCTGCGAATCCTGCAGTTGTTTCCATAGCGATGCCGCCAGCCATCGCTTCCGCGGCGAGGGCGAGCCCAATCGTTCGAACACGTAGGCAGTCACCTCTTTGCCGTCCGGCCAGATGGCCACCGTTTCGTCCTCGGTCCGGCCGGCCAGCCACGAGCCCAGCGCGTGCACGTAGTTGGTGGTCGCCCCCCGGACGCGTCGGCCTTCATCGCCGGCGCCCGGCAAGGTGACCCGCTTGCCCTTTCCGATGCATGCGACGATGTGGTCGATATGGCGGAAGAAGGCGTGATGGCACATTCCCGTCACGTGCAAGTGCTCGGTCATTCGCCCGGCCATGTCGTCGGCGTCTCCGAGTTCTTGCTGAATGAGAGCGTCAAAGATCGTCTTCATTTCCTCCCAGGCCGCAAAGGCGGCAAAGAAGTCCTTCGGGAAGAAAGCGCAGTGGCCTAGCGAGAAACGAAGTCGTTCGACCTGAAGTTGTCTGAGTTTGGTCGGCGGGCCGAGACGCCGATAGATCGTCTCGGCCAGCTCAGCATGTTCGGGCAGCACTTGCTTCAGACGCTCAATATCTCCGAAGGCCGACCAGGCCGCGAGGATCTCCGCGTAGGCGCGCGCGAGAAGGTCCCGGGGATCCAACGGCTCGTCCCTTGAAGCCCCGTGCCCGCGGCGCTCACGAAGCAAGCCCAAAACATGGTTCCACGGCGGCTCGCACGAAATCGGGCTATCCAGGTTCACCTGACCGGCGGCAATTCCTTCTATGATCTGGTCAACGTTCTTCGGGAAGGTGAAGAAGCATCGTTCGAAACTCGCGATTTGGACGCGAATGTAACGATCATCGTCGCTCAATTCACCTGCGGCGTGCTGCATCTCGTTGATCTTCTGCTTGACGTCATCCTGCTCGGCCGGATCGTCGCCGCCGTAATCGAAGATGTTCCAGAGGCACAGTTCCACACACCCGTCGCCGAAGTCTCGGTACTCCGTGTCCGGCCAGGCCTCGGAAGTGAGTGCTTCAAATCCTGGCCGGACCTTCTCGCAAGGTGCGAGGATCGGCACATCATTTGGGATACCGGATGGTTCTCCCGGTTCTTCCTCCCACCAGGCGTCGCTCAAAGGCCCGTCGTCTTCGGCACGGTTCTTGTCTGTCATCGTCGCGTTCTTTCGGTCACTCTGTCGGCCGGGGCCAGTACCAACTGATGTCGCCGGTGACGAGGGAATCCGTCAGATCGTCCATAGTGAAGCCGTCCGGCCCCAGCGGCAGCCAGTCGGACTCTAGCTGCTCGACGAACTCATCCGTTCGCCCGCCGTCGGTGCGGAGGTAGTGCAGCAGGCAGCCGGCCAGCCAGGCCTTTTCGCGGTAGGCGTTGCGCTCGCCGAGGGCGGCGACGATCTCTGCGACTTCGCCTTGGGCGTCGCCGTCGGCCAGCCACACTTCCAGCGCTTCGGTGATGAGCTTGATCCGCGGCAGGTCCTTGGGGTTGATCCAGTTCTTCCAGCCCAGGTGCCCGCCGGGCTTGCGCCAATCACCGATTGACTCACCATGGCCGATGCCGGCCAGCGTCACCGACAGCGAGTATTCCAAGTGCCAAAGGGGCTTGTCCAGCATAGTGATGTGGTGGGCCATCTTCTGGGCGACCGTGGCCTTATCCTTCATGGCCTCCCACTCATAGAACACCTCATCGCAGTCGCCATCGGGCGAGAACTTGCCCACCAGCCCGGCGACGGCCTCCGCCTTGGCCTCGGTGTGCTCGCTCAGGAGGCCATAGATTCGCTGGATGGCGATGGTCTCTGTCTTTGAGGTCGCTTTCGACTTTGCGTCCGCCAAGCTGACGCCGTCGACCCAGTCGGTCAGGATGGCACGAAGCTCCGCCAGGCGTTCGGCGCGACCGGGCTTGAAGAACGGCTGCTCGCGATCGCCCCACTCACCGGCCCCGATGGCCTGCACGATGTTCTCCACGTGTGTTAGGTACGTGTCCTCCGCCGGCTCGAGTCGGCCGGTGTAGCTGCGAATGGTAGCGGCCACGCCCGAGAGCGACCCCAGCGCCACCTCCTGGCGGAGCAGCTCCAGCAACTCCGGATTCGTCGCCGCCTCACGGAGCACGATCTCCAAATTGCCGTACACATTGCTCCACGCCGCCAGCTTCGTCAGTTGCTCGACCGTGAACTCCTCGGTCAGCGCCGCGGCTGGATCGTTCAACTCAACCGGGTCTGCAGGAGTTACTTCGACCCCTTCAGCGGCCAGCGTCCGCTCCATCGCCTCGGCCGCCGCGACCAGTTGGGCGCGAACGGGCACGAGGACGTCATCGGCATGCGTATTCTGCAGTTGCTTGTTCGGAATGATTCGACTGTAGTTCCTGCCCCCCTGGCCGGTCATGGCTGGGTGGAGCAGCAGGTAGATGCGGTCGTAGTGGCGGGCGGCGGCTTCGATATGGGGCCGGGCCTCAACGCTGAAGGTGCCGATCCGCCGGCGGAGGTAGCTGGCGGCGAACTTGGCGCCGCTGTAGACGGGCGAGGCCGAGCTGTAGGCGCAGCCCTTGGGGCCGTCGCCAGGATTGGATTCCTGACACGGGTCGCAGTACGGGACCTTCCGCATCTGCGCGGTCCACACGTCCATCGCCGCCAGTCCGTAGCGAGAGAGATCGTCGGATTCGAACCGCTCCGTGGAGCGAATGCGATCAACTGCCTGCTGGAGCATGATCAGGTCGGCCTCGTGGGCCGAAAGCGTCGGCTCGGCCGCGGAGATCGCGTACATCGCATTGGGATGGTAGATGATGTTGTCCGTCCGCCCGTTGACGAAGGCGCCGAGGATGGTGCCGTCGTCGCGGGCCTCGGTGATGATGCCCGCCCAGCACCACGGCACCAGGCCGCTGTCCTGCCAGGCCTCCCACCCACCGGTGGTGACGATGACCTCGCCGCCGTCCATCACATCCCGAAGGATCGGGGCGATCTTCTTTCGGTGGGCAAGCATCGCGTCCTTATCGTCCCACTGGCCTTCCTGTTCGGGCAATTCGAGCCGGCGAATCGTCAGGCCCAAACGCCCGGCGACGGTTTGGATGCAGCGGTCGGCCTGCCAGGCCTGGCACATCCATCAGGCGGTGCAGGTCTCGCCGGTGTCCAGCATGGGCGCAAAGGCGTTGGCCGACAGACAAACCACCGCCTCGAAGTCGGCGTCCTTCCCCAATGCTTTGGCGGCCGCGACCAGGGCCATGGACATCGTGTCGTTGTTGTGTCCGCGAGCGGCGTAGTTGTCCAAGCGAAGTTGCAGCGGGTTCAATGCCGCGATGGGTCGGCCGTCCAGCATCACCGTCGGCTGCGCGATGGGTGAACTTAGCGGCGGCAGAGGCAACGGGATGTTACCAACGGCATATCCCGTAGCGTCATCTCCCGTGAGGATTGCTTCGGCCAATGTACGGCCGCCTTCGACGACGGTGACGGGCTTGCCGCCCTGTTCCGCCGCGGCCGTGATGGTGATGTGGTCGTCCAACGCCTCAACGAGAGCGACCTGCGGCGTGCTGGGCTGATCGGCCAGGCGCAGCCGGTGGGAAATGTTCGTGTCTTGCTGCGTGCCGACGGCCGGGTACCACAGCGCCCCGCCCATTTGGATATTCTCGCCGCGTTTATCGACGTCCAGGACAATCACCTGCGCCCGCAGCTCGGCGCCGGCGGCCGGCTCGATACCGACTTCCGTCCACGGGACCCACGCCTGCAGGACATAGCCGCCGTCGGTCGTCTCACGCGTTACGCGGACGCCGAGACTGTTGCCCCCGCCGTCGGTGATCGTGCGTGGGCTGGGCTGATCGGCCGTCATGCCCGGCTCGATGACAATTCTCACGACCTCCCCGGCCTCGCGAATCAGGTACAGCAGGATCAGGTCGGCCTCGTTGGCCCAGAGCTTCTCGACGCTCTCGGCCGAATGAAACTGGTCATCCGTCACGGTCGCCAACAGCATCAGGCCGGTATCGTCCCACCCGAGCCGGAACCGCGCCCCGAACTCACTGACCGGCCTGCGCGGCCCAAACGGCGTCATCACGTCCACACGGAAGCCACGCTCGCCCCAATCGAACGGCCTCCCCTCCACGGTGAGTCCGTCGAACTCAACCTTCGGAATGTCGAACACCGGCGTTGCCTGTACCGTCTGCATCGGCTGTCCACTGCCGGCGACCGGGGCGCCCGGCGCGGCTGTGGCTCCTGCTATTGGCGCCGCGCCAGCAAAGACCGGTCCGACCCGTTCGATCAAGGCGATCTGGCCGGTCGAATTGCTCAGCACCCACAGGCCTTCATCGGTGCAGGCGATGCCGGAGACCGGCCTATCCGGCAGATCAGCCGTGATCTTTGATATGGACTCGAAGAACGGGACCTCGGCGAAGTCCAGCAGCCTTCCCTGCACGTCATAGCGATAGAGGGCCGGCATCATGTTGTCGATACCCCAAAGTGCCTGGCCGTCGTAGGCCAGATCGCGCGCCCAAGCGCCGCGGTAAGGCTGGCCCTTGCACTCGCCGGTGGCGATATCAATGCTCGTCACCCAACATCCCTGGGCCGTCCACAGCTTGCGTCCGATCTGAACGCCGCCCATGGGGTACCAGATGCCTGCGGTGAACGGCATTTCCTTGATCACCCGGTCGC
>CAYRZU010000113.1:0-7229 GCA_964428895.1 uncultured Planctomycetaceae bacterium | reverse complement strand
CGATCTCGGTGGGCAAGTCGCCACGGTGCTGAAGTTCGTCGATCAACTCCAGCGCCAGGTACGGATTGACCGCGTTGGCCCCAAAACCGCACAGCAGGCAGTAGTGCATCACCTCACGGGCCTCGCCGGTTTCGATAACCAGCCCGGCCTCACCCAGCAGGCCGCGCCGCAACAGGCCCTGGTGAACCGCCGCGGTCGCCAGAAGCGACGGAATCGGCGCCCGACACGACGACGAGCCGCGATCCGACAGGATCAACAGAGATGCCCCGCCTTCAATCGCCCGGGCGGCCTCATCGCCCAGCGCATCGAGCGCATCGGCCAACTCACGGCCATGAGCGTCGGCCTGAGCGTCGAACAGCATGTCGACAGTGACAATCCGGAAATCGTCCCGATGCGCCTCGCGCAGTCGGTCCATGTCGTCGTTGGCTAGAATCGGGTGAGGCAGCTTGAGCTGACGGCAGTGCTCGGGCGTCTCGGCCAGCAGGTTTCGTTGCTTGCCCACGAACTGCATCAGGCTCATCACCAAGCCTTCACGGAGCGGGTCAATGGGCGGGTTGGTGACTTGGGCAAAGAGCTGCTGGAAATAGTCGAACAGCAGTCGGGGCCGATCGGAAAGGACGGCCAGCGCCGCGTCGTTGCCCATCGAGCCGAGCGGCTCTTGGCCGTTGCGGGCCATCGGCGCCAGAATCATGCGAAGCTCTTCCCGCGTGTAGCCGAACATCCGAAGACGCTGGGAGATCGTCTCCTGATCCGATCGGACCGCCCGTGACGCGTGGAACAGGCCGCGCAGTTCGATGCGGTTCTCGCTCAGCCAGCGCCGGTACGGCTTCTGGCGGGCGATCTTGCTCTTCATCTCGTTGTCGGTGACGATTCGGCCCTCGACGGTGTCGACCAGGAACATGCGCCCGGGCTGAAGGCGCCCCAGCATCTTGACGTTCTCGGGTGGATAGTCCATCACGCCGGTCTCGCTGGCCATTACGAGCAAGTCGTCGTTGGTCACGGCGAATCGGCACGGCCGAAGCCCGTTGCGGTCTAGCGTGCCCCCGACAATTCGCCCATCGGTGAACAGCACCGCGGCGGGCCCGTCCCAGGGCTCCATGATGGCAGCGTGGTATTCGTAGAACGCTCGCTTGTCGATGCTCATGTGGTAGGCCGACCCGAACGCCTCGGGGATCATCATCATCACCGAGTGCGGCAAGGATCGGCCCCCGCGGACCAGCAGTTCGGCCACGTTGTCGAACCAGGCCGAGTCGCTGCCGCCGGGAATCAACACGGGCGCCAGGTCGTCAGCGGCGCCCAGGGCGTTGGACCGCATCTGGAATTGGCGGGCCCGCATCGCGTGGGCGTTGCCGCTGAGGGTGTTGAACTCGCCATTATGGGCGATCATGCGGAACGGCTGAGCCAGGGCCCAACTGGGGAAGGTGTTGGTGCTGTATCGTTGGTGCACAACGGCCAGAGCGGTGGTGGTTCGCTCGTCGGCCAGGTCGCCGTAGTAGTCGAACAATTGCTGGGCATGGAACATTCCCTTGTAAACGATCGTTCGACAGGACAGTGAGCATACGTAGAACGCCCCCGCCGCTTCAGGGAACTGGCTGTAGACTTGCAGCTCGGCCCGGCGGCGGGCGATGTAAAGCTGACGCTCCAGGGCCAGGTCGGTCGCCTCGCCGGCGACGATTACCTGGCGGACGACCGGCTCGGCCGCCCGGGCCGCAGCGCCAAGGCAACCGTTGTCGGCCGGCACGTCACGCCAGGCCAACACGGCCAGCCCCTGTTCGGTCAGCGCCGCACCGAGCGCATCCTCGCAACGCTGGCGCAGCTCGGCGTCCGGCGGGCCGAACACCATGCCCACGCCGTACGCCCCGGGAGCGGGCAACTCGATACCGAGCGAATCCGCCGCCCCCGCGAACAGGGCATGGGGAATCTGCAAGAGCACGCCCGCCCCGTCGCCGGTGGATTCATCGCCCCCGGTCGCGCCGCGATGGCGCAGGTTGGTCAGCACGCGCCGCGCGATGCGGACGATCTCATGGTCGGCCCCGCCGTTGATACGCACCACGGCGCCGATGCCGCACGCGTCGTGTTCGCGGCGACATTCGTACAGCCCAACATCCGAGATGGGTTGATGCGGCATCGGTGTCATAGCGACGTCTGGCCGATTGGACCTAGTTGAAAGGCAATCCCGGGCAACCTCGTCGGGTACCTATAGATCGGAACGAGGGCCTTCGGTAATTATAGGCCTTTTCAGTCGCTATAGGCGCTCAGCATCTCAGCTAACGTTATCCGATGGCCTCATTCCCTTCTTCACCAGTGCGGATTCGTACGCACCGTTCCAGCGGCAGAATGAAGATCTTCCCATCGCCGATACGGCCCGTCCGGGCGCCGGACACAATGGCGTCGATGGTGGGCTGGACAAAGTTGTCGTTCAGGGCAATCTCCAGGCGGACCTTCTTTAACAGACTCACCTCGATGTCCACGCCGCGATAGGTCTCGTGGTAGCCCCCCTGCTCGCCGCAGCCCATGGCGTTGGTCACGGACATCTTGTAGACGCCGGCCGAGTACAGGGACTGTTTGACGTCGTTGAGCTTCTCCGGCTGTATGTAAGCGACAATCAATCGCATCGTCTTGCTCCTTGGGATCTTTCGAGGGTCTCAGACGGTCGAGAAGACCTGGAAGCCGGCGTAGGCCTCCATGCCGTGTTCGCCAATGTCCAGGCCGCGGAGTTCCTCGTCCTTGCTCACCCGCAGGCCGACCGTCTTCTTGATCAGGAAGAACACCGTGCCCATCGCCACCAGCGAGAAGCCCGCACAGGCAAATACGCCGAGCGCCTGGACCCCCAACTGTGAGGCCGAGCCGGTGTAGAACAGGCCGCTATCCGTGGCAAACAGGCCCACCGCCAACGTGCCCCACAGGCCGTTCATGCCGTGAACGGGAACCGCGCCGACGGGGTCGTCCACGCGGATCTTGTCCATGAAGGCCACGCCGAAGACAACAATCACGCCGCCGATGGCGCCGATCACCAACGCCGCCCACGGCTGAACGAACGCACATGGCGCCGTGATGGCCACCAGACCGGCCAACGCGCCGTTCATGGTCATCGACAGGTCCGGCTTGCCGTAGAGCAACCACACCACCACCATCGCCGAGATCGCCCCGGCCGCTGCCGACAGGTTGGTGTTGATGGCCACCAGGCCGATCAGCGACTCCTGGCCCGTCACCCCCAGCGTCGAGCCCGGATTGAAGCCGAACCAGCCGAACCACAGGATGAACACGCCCAACGACGCCAGGGGAATCGAATGGCCCGCGATGGCCTTCGGTCGGCCGTCGTAGCGACCAATCCGGGCGCCGAGCAACGACGCGCCAATGAAGGCCGCCCAGCCGCCCGTGGCGTGGACGACCGTCGAACCGGCGAAGTCGGCAAACCCCATCTGCTTCAGCCAGCCGGCATCGTTCCAGACCCAGTGCCCGATGATCGGGTACACCACCGCGCTGATCATGATCGTGTAGAGCAGGTAGGCCTGGAACTTCATCCGCTCGGCCATGGCGCCGGCCACGATGGTGGCCGCCGCCCCGCAGAACGCCGCCTGGAACAGCCAGAACGCCCAGATCGGCAGGTTCTTGGGACAGCCGGGAACCAGACCTGTTAGTTCGTCCGCGGCCAACGCGAAGCCCGACCAGCCCAGGATGCTGTTGCCCTCACCGAACATGAACGCGTAGCCGACCAGGAAGAACATGATGCTGGCGGTGCAGTAGTCCAGGAAGTTCTTGGTCAGGATGTTGCAGGCATTCTTGGCGCGGATGAAGCCCGCCTCGACCATGCCGAACCCCGCCTGCATGAAGAACACCAGGAATGCGCCGAGCAGCACCCAGACCGTGTCGAGCCCGTTGATGCTCGTCACGACCGATTCGCCGTCACCTTCAGCCCCGGCTACCGGGATCGGGAAGAGCATCCCAATCCCGATCATCACCAGAAGCGTTTTCATCCAACAGGTACGTTTCATGTCGCGGCCCTTTCTCAACGTGACCGGCCTGGAAACGTGAATACGGCGTTCGTTGGCCCGTCAATTGCTAGTAGAACAACGAGGAAGGACATTGCACGAACCGTGCCAGAAACTAAACGGCATCGTAACGTATTGATAACTAATGGATTGAGAGGTTTCCGCGAATCTCAAGGATCCTGAATGAAGTAACATTCTTGTGTTTTGAGAAGGAATGATGACAATTATGTTGTTTAATCTACACTAGACGACATGACAGTAAGTGAGATCTGGCAATGATGAAGAGATCCGATCCCCCTTCAGTCCAGAAGAACCACCACGCCAACGAACTGGACGCCCTGTACCGCATCAACGGAATGCTGGCCATCGAGGGAGGACAGCAGCGGACCACTTTGGCTGAGATCCTCGATGCGCTGGACAGTGAACTCGGAATGCGAAGAGGAACGGTCTTGCTGCTCTCGCCGGACGGCAAGGAGCTGCTGGTCGAGGTCGCCCACGATCTGGCCGACGCCCGCCGCAAGCACCTCCGCTTCGCCATCGGGGAGGGCATCGTCGGGCGGGTGGTCCGGGACGGCCAACCTGCGGTCGTCGCGAAGATATCGGAAGAACCGAAGTTCATCGACCAGCTTCATCAGCGCCTCGGAGACCAACAGGAGATCAGCTACATCTGCGTGCCGATCGCGGTAGGCAACGAGGTCATCGGGGCCCTGTCGGTCGACCGCCTGTATGACGAATCGGTCTCCCTGGACGAGAGCGTCCGCATCCTCAGCATCGTCGCCAGCATGATCGCCAACGATGCCAAAGCCAGGCAGATTCTGGCGGCTGAGCGAGAGGCCCTGGAGGAGGAGAATCTACGCCTGCGCCACGAGCTGGCCGACCGGTTCCGCCCGGAGAACATCATCGGCAACTCCAACGCCATGCGCGAGCTGTACAGCGCGATTCACCAAGTGGCGGTAACCGATACCACGGTGCTGATCCGCGGCGAATCGGGCACGGGGAAGGAACTGGTCGCCCACGCGATCCACTACTCCAGCCCGCGGGCCGACGGGCCCTTCATCAAGGTCAACTGCGCCGCCCTGTCCGAGAGCCTCATGGAAAGCGAGCTGTTCGGCCACGAGAAAGGCGCCTTTACTAGCGCGGTCGAAGCCCGTCGCGGGCGCATCGAAGAGGCCGAAGGCGGCACACTGTTCCTGGACGAGATCGGTGAGTTCTCCCCGGCCACGCAGGTCAAGCTGCTCCGCGTGCTGCAGGAGCGTGAGTTCGAGCGGGTGGGGTCCAGCACGCCCGTCAAGGCCAACGTCCGCATCCTGGTGGCCACCAACCGCGACCTGGAGAAAGGTATCGACGCCGGCGAGTTCCGCCAGGACCTCTACTACCGCGTGAACGTGTTCCCGGTGTTCCTGCCGCCTCTGCGCGACCGCAAGGACGACCTGCTTCTGTTGGCCGACTTCTTCGTGGAACGCTACGCCACGCAGATGGGCAAGGACGTCCGCCGCATCAGCACGCCCGCGATCAACATGATGGTCGCCTACCATTGGCCCGGCAATGTTCGGGAGCTGGAGAACTGCATCGAGCGGGCGGTGCTATTGAGCACCGACGGCGTGATCCACGCCCACCATCTGCCGCCCTCGCTGCAGACGTCCGACGCCTCCGATACCGTCGGAGAAGGCTCCCTGGCCGACCGGGTGGCGCTGTTCGAACGCGACATCCTCGTCGACGCCCTCAAACGCGCCAACGGTAACGTGGCCGCCGCCAGCCGCGACCTCAAAACCACCGCCCGCATCCTCCGCTACCGCATCAAACAACTGGGCGTCGACCCAAAACGCTACACGCGCAGCCGCTAGGCGAAAGGGGACCGTTCCGTGTTCATTCCTGTCCGCGTTTACGTGCCCACAGACGAACGGCCGTTCGTCAACGTCAGTCTCATCGTCATCACCTGCGCTATCAGTATCGTGGCCTTGGTCGGAGAAACATCGCTATTTGAGAGGCTCGCCGGTGTCGATATGGAAGCCGTGAAGGAAGACCGGATCGTTCTGTCACAAGACAGTCTTCCCCGGGCCATATTGTCTGTCACCAGCGCCCTACTTCACGGGGGGTGGCTGCACCTGGCGGGCAATATGCTCTTTCTTTGGGTGTTCGGCAATGCGGTCGAGTACAAGTTCCGCCATATCGGCTACGCCAGTCTCTATATCGCAAGTGCCGTTGCCGCCGGACTGTTGCACTATGCCATGGACGGCTCTCCCTTTGTTGGCGCCTCAGGGGCCATTAACGGCATCATGGGCGCATTCATCGTGTTCTTCCCTCGCAATGATGTCCAGGTGTTGCTGTTCGTGCGGCTGATGCCGACCTCTTTCACGATGTCCTCAATATGGCTGGTCCTGTTCTATGTCGCCTGGGATGTGACCTTCATCTTGTTAGGCGCGGGCGGGAGTGTTGCCCTTTGGGCCCACGTGGGCGGCCTCCTGGCTGGCTTCGTCATCGCCTTTGTGGCTGCGTACGTGGGTTGGCTTCGGCCAGAAGAGGACGAGCAAACCCTCCTCCAGGTCCTTCGGATCCGTGCGAACTACGAACGCGCGCGTGGCAACCAATATCGTTAGCCTCCTTCGCCGGGCCTCGTCGCCCCCCCTTGCAATCGCCCGGCAACCTGCTAGGATGTGCGACCTTGTTTGGCCCGGTTTGGCCCCGCCTGCTGCGGCCGGAATGGCTAACGTACTCGAAACTTACACACCGATAACCGATAGAGGACCCGACTCATGGCAGCCAAGATTACACGCGTTCAAGCTCGTCAGATTCTAGACTCCCGCGGCAACCCGACTGTCGAAGTGGACGTCGAGTTGGCCAATGGCGTCTTCGCCCGCGCGGCCGTTCCTTCCGGCGCATCAACCGGCGAGAACGAGGCCGTCGAGCTTCGTGACGGGGACAAGAGCGTCTATCGCGGCAAGGGAGTCACCCAGGCGGTCGCCAACGCCAACACCAAGATCGCCGACTTGGTGGTCGGGATGGACGCAGCCGACCAGCCCGGCATCGACCAGGCCATGATCGACGCCGACGGCACACCCAACAAGGGCAGCTTCGGCGCCAACGCCATTTTGGGCGTATCGCTGGCTGTCGCCCACGCGGCCGCTGCCGACGCAGGGCAGCCCCTCTACCGATACCTCGGCGGCGATTCGGCCGTCACGCTACCCGTCCCGATGATGAACATCCTCAACGGCGGCAAGCACGCCGACGGCACGGTCG
>CAYRZU010000112.1:0-7293 GCA_964428895.1 uncultured Planctomycetaceae bacterium | reverse complement strand
CGCCAAGGGCGAAGCTGACCGCGCCGCCGTCGCCGATGGCAAAGGCGCTGTCGACAGCCACGCGGACGCCGTCGATGTCCTGGTAAGCGATCGGCGCATCGTCGATCAGTTCACCCTCGCCCAGATCCACGTGCAACGCGCCGGATTCGTCCAGATAGACGTCCTCGGCGCCGTCGTAGCGGACGACGATGTCGGCGGGATCGGCGCCGGCTGCGACGTGATATTCGTACTTGAGGTTGCTGCGGCTGCCGGAGACGAGCAGGTCGATGCCGTCGTAGAGGCCTTCGTAGGCTACCGTGGCGTATCCGTGCGCGCCGTTGACCCAACGGGCCGCATCCGAGCCCACGTGGTAGTTAAAGCGTCCCGGGGTCCGGTCCAGGCCGACCGGCGTAACGGTCTGGGCGCCGTCGAAGTGGACGTTGACGGCCTCAGCCAGCAGGTCGGTCTCGTCGGCGCCTGGCCGGAAGCCGATGAAGCTCAGGCCTTGGTCGGTAAAGGCCACGTTGGCGCCGCTGGTGCGATAAAGGTAGCGAATGTCGCTGTCCCACTGGCCGATGTTCTCGACGAAGTCAGCAGTCGAGGATTGAAGCATCGGCACCGGCGCGGCCGCATCCAGCATCCGGCGCGGTTCAAGGACTTCCAGACAAGGTCGATGGTCGGCGGGCCCGTTTGGTCCGCCCCGCATTGAGGTGTGTCGCCCAACGAGCATGGCAATCTCCCGCAGGATGTGTTAAGGAAGTGGCTCCGTCCTGCGAATACCCTTATCCCTTTGAGCCCAATTGTACTCGCGGCGGAACGCGGTCGCAAGGGGTTGCGTAGATCCGATCAGCGTGCGTGCAGAGCACGCACCCTACGTCTGGCATTGTGCCCATCCAGTGCGATAGACTCACCGGCGAAAGGAAGGCCTATCATGAAGCTCGGCATACACGCTTACGCTTGGTGTTCGCAGTGGTCGAACGACACGCTGGATCTGATCGACCGGGTCAAGAAGCTCGGCTTGGATTTCATCGAGATCCCGCTGATGTGTTTGGACACGTTCGATGCCGCGGCCGTCAAGAAGCGGCTGGCCGACTGCGATCTGGGCGTGGTCAACTCCACGGTGCTGCTGGGCGATACCGATATCACCAGCGACGATCCGGCCATCCGGGCCAAGGGGCTGGAATACCTGCTGGCCTGCGTGCGGGCGGCAGGGGAGATCGGCTCGCAGAGCTTTTCGGGCGTGATCTACTCCCAGCACGTCAAGCAGACCATCAAGCGCCCCACCGAGGACGCGTGGAAGTGGTCGGCCGAGAACTTGCGGCAAGTGGCCCAGCTCGCGGCCGAGTTCGACATGCCGGTCGGCCTCGAGCCCGTCAACCGCTACGAGACCTACCTGGTCAACACCTGCGAGCAGGCGCTGAGGCTCAAGGCCATGATTGGCGAGCCGAACGTGAAGGTCCACCTCGACACCTACCACATGAACATCGAGGAAAAGAGCTTCTACGACGCCACCCTCGCCGCCGGCGACAATCTGATCCACTACCATCTCTGCGAGAACGACCGCGGCATCCCGGGGACGGGCTTGGTTGACTGGGACGGCATTTTCAAAGCCCTGGCGGAGATCAACTACCAGGGCTTTGCGGCGCTGGAAAGCTTCGTCGACTGCACCGACAACATGAACACCTGGGTGTGGCGCCAGCTCGCCCCCGACGGCGACACGCTATTAAAGGAAGGCGTCGCCTTCATCCGGGAAATGCAGGCCAAGCACGGATTGGCGTAGGCGCGCGACAAGACCATGGCGGGGGAGGGCTGAATCGCCCCGAAATCTGCAAAACCAGATTCACCACAATTGTCTGTAAGCCCTTGAATAAACAAGGGTTTAAATGTGTAGGGGAAGGGGCGAAAACGTCGATACATGCCTCATGGTGCGCCGCTGCTACGCGCAGGGGACGTAGCGAAGACGATCTGTGTGACGGCGATAAGCACCTTAGGTACTTAATCTTATGCGTACTAGGTCTTCCGGCCAATTTTGGCCAGGGACGGCCACGGAAAGACCCCGGTCCACAGCCGCACTGTATCTGTGCGCGCTGGCGGCCGTGGTTTTCCTTGTTTCAAGCTGCAGCCCCACGTGGTATCGGCGCGAGGCCGACCGCTGCGCCACCGGTATCATCGAACGCGAACGGGCGGAGGAGCTCGGGTATGAAAACCCCTTCACCGTCGAGCGCCCCATCGACACGCTCCGTCGCCGGCTGATGATCGACCAGGACCTGCCGGTCAGCTCCGAGGCCGGCCTGGGCACCGATCAGTTGGAGCGGATTCCCCACTGGCCCGAGGCCGACTACCCGCCCACAGCCCCGCCGGACGTGGGCCCGCCCGAGCCGCCCTTGCCGGAGGTGCTGAAGCTGACGCTGATCGACACGCTGCAGATTGCCGCCCGCAATTCCCGCGAGTACCAGACCCGCAAGGAGACCGTCTATCAGGCCGCCCTCGATTGGGATGTCGCCGATGACGAGTTCCGCCATACCTTCAACGGCGTGCTGACCGGACTGCACGTTCAGAATCTCGCCCATGATGCCCAGGTCAAAGGCACCGAGGGCAGCGCCGAGTTCGATTGGACCAAGAAGCTCAAGACCGGCTCGGTCATCACCGCCGGGCTGGCGCTGGACCTGGCCAACCTGATCACCAACGAAGGTCGCTCCTCGTTCGGCCTGTTGGCCGACGCCACGCTGACGATCCCGCTGATGCGAGGCGCCGGGCGCCACATCGTGACCGAACCGCTGACCCAGGCCGAGCGGAACGTGGTCTACAGCCTCTACGCGTTGGAGCGGTTCAAACGGGTCTTGGCGGTGCGGGTGGCCAGTGAGTATCTGTCCGTTCTGCAGCAGGCCGACCGCGTACAGAACGAGCTGGAGAACTACGAGCGATTGGTCGCCGGCACGCAGCGCACCCATCGCCTGGCCGAGGCGGGCCGACTGCCCGAGATGGAGGCCGACCAGGCCCGCCAGGACGCGCTTCGGGCCCGCGATACGTGGATCGCCGCCCAACAGACCTACGCCCAGCGGTTGGACCAGTTCAAGATCACGCTGGGCCTGCCCACCGACGCGACCATCGAGTTGGATCGCGATGAACTGCTCCGTTTGGCCGAGGCCGCCGCTGAACACGTCGGCATGGACGACACCGATGCGCCGGACGCCCCAACCACCCAACCCGCTCTGAGCGACGTCGAAGAGCCCGCTCTGAGCGACGTCGAAGAGCCGACCACCCAGCCGGACATGGCCGACGAAATTCTTGAAATCGCCGAGTCGGCCGAGACCGGCCAACCCGACGGGGCCGCCCAAATTGTCCCGCCCAGCTACGATGGCGCCGGCCCGCTGGAGATGCCGGCCGCCGAGGCCGTCGTGATCGCCCTGGCCAATCGGCTGGATCTGCAGACGTCGGTGGGGGAGGTCTACGACGCCCAGCGGAAGGTGGTCGTGGCCGCCAATGCCCTGGAGATGGGGCTGGAACTGGTCGGCTCGGGCCGGGCCGGCGCCCGCCGGGCGATCGGCACGGCCGGGCTGGCCGACGCAGCGCTTCGGCCGGAGCACGGCGTCTACACCTTCGGGCTGAACGTGGACTTGCCCATGGAACGAACCGCTGAGCAGGACGCCTACCGCGAAACCTACATCTCCCTGGAGCGGTCGGTCCGCAACGTTCAGGAACTGGAAGACCAGATCAAGCTGGAGGTCCGCAACGCCTTGCGCACGTTGTTGCAGGCCCGGGAGAGCTATCGGATTCAAGTTGAAGCGGCCGAACTGGCCGACGTTCGCGTGGAAAGCACGGCCCTGTTCCTCAAGGCCGGCCGGGCCCAGGTTCGGGACGTTCTAGAAGCCCAGCAAGCTCTGGTGGATGCCCAGAACGCTTTGACCGCGGCGCTGGTAGACTATCGTGTAGCCGAACTGAGCCTGCAGCGTGACATGGGCGTATTGCAGGTAGATGATGATGGATTGTGGCATGAGTTCGACCCCTCCGGACATTCCGACGACAACTGATCCCGCCAGGCTGCCACGCAGGTGGCCTGTGATCTGGGCGGTGGTGCTGCTGGCCTGCGTGGCCATTACGGCCGGCGTGTATGCGCTGTGGTTCCGCGGCGACGACAACAGTCAGCGCGCCCCGGTGTTCATCGCGCAGCGCGGGCCCATGACCATCGACATCGTGGAGTCCGGTACGATCAAGAACCGTGACCCGGTCATCGTCAAGAGCCAAGTCTGGGGTCAAGCCAAGATCCTCTGGCTGATTGACGAGGGTGTGGACGTCGCCGAGGGCGACTTGCTGGTGCAATTAGACGCCAGTGGCTTCGAAGATGCCAAGATCTCCAATGAGATCGCCGTCCATAACGCCAAGGCCGGCCTGGTCAAGGCCGAAGAGGACCTGGCCCTAACCGAAAGCCAGGGCCAGAGCGATGTCTCCGTGGCGGAACTGAACTACAAGCTGGCTCGACTCGATCTGAAGAAATACGTCAAGGGCGATTACCCCGAGCAGATCCAAAAGGCCGAGGCGGACATCACCATCGCGCGAGAGGAACTCGAACGGGCGGTGGACAAGTTGGAGTGGTCCACCCGGCTGGAAGGCGAGGGCTACATCACCCAGACCGAACTGCAGGCCGACGAACTGGCGCTCCAAAAGAGCCAGCTCGACCTCCAGCTTGCCGAGAGGCGACTGGCGGTGCTCAAGGAGTACACGCACGAGCGGCAACTGGCGGAACTCGAAAGCGACGTGGAGCAGACAGAAAAGGCCCTGGAACGCACGCGCCGGGCGGCGGTCCGTAACAACCGCCAGGCCCAGGCGACCCTGGAGGCCAAGCAGGCCGACCACGAGCGGAACGAGTTGCGACTCAAGAAGGTCATGGACCAGATAACCAACTGTGAAATCCGCGCCCCGGTCGGCGGGATGGTGGTCTATTCCACCACCGGTAGCGGGCGATGGCGACACATGTCCGAGCCGTTGTCTGAGGGCCAAGAGGTCCGGGAAGGCCAAGAGCTGATCTACCTGCCGACGACCAGTTCCATGATGGCGGAGGTGAACATCCCCGAAGCCAGCATCCGCAAGGTTAAGCCCGGGATGCCGGTGCAAGTGACCGTGGACGCGTTGCCCGACCGTATCTTTTCGGCGCGGGTGGCGGAAATCGATCTCCTGCCGGACGCCCGCAGCGCGTGGCTGAACCCGGACCTGAAGGAATACCGCACCGATATCCATTTGGAGGGCGACGGTGAAGGTCTGAGGATCGGCATGAACTGCAAGGCCCGGATCGTGGTGGAGAGATATGACGCGGCCATCTACGTGCCGGTCCAGTCGGTGGTGCGGGTCAACGGACAGCCCATGGTCTACGTTCAGAGCGGCGATGACGTTGTAGCCCGACCCGTTGAGATCGGCTTGGATAATAATCGCATGGTTCACATCATCAGCGGCCTGAGGGAAGGCGAGAAGGTCCTGCTGGCGCCGCCGTTGGCGGAATCATCGACGGGCCCGGATCGTCCGGAAGGCGCAGGGCGCCCGGACCGCCGCCGACAAGGCGAGCCCACGACCAAGCCGGCGGGCGCCACAACGGCCGAGCCGACAACTCCGCCGGCCGACACCAAGCCATGAGCTCGGACACACTATTCCCGTCGTTGGAGTCGGACGTGGTCGTGGCGCTTCGCGACGTGCACAAGGTCTACGACATGGGGGTGGTGCAGGTCCGGGCCCTGAACGGCGTGAGCATGTCGTTCAAGCGGGGCAGCTTCTGGGCCGTCATGGGCCCCAGCGGATCGGGCAAGAGCACGCTGCTGAACCTGCTGGGGTGTTTGGACCGACCCACCCACGGCCACTACGCCCTGGACGGGCGCGATGTCAGCCGACTGACCGATGACGAACTGAGCGATATTCGCCTGCAAAAGCTGGGGTTCATCTTTCAAAGCTTCAACCTGATCCCACAACTGACGGTGGCCGAGAACATCGAGCTGCCGCTGTTCTATATGGGCTGGGAGGCCCCGGCCAGCGCCGCCCGCGCCCGCGAACTGGCCGATATGGTCGGTCTGGCCGACCGTCTGGAGCATCGGCCGACCGAACTGTCCGGCGGACAGCAGCAGCGCGTGGCGGTGGCCCGGTCGCTGGCCAACGCGCCGGAGGTGCTGCTGGTCGATGAACCCACCGGCAACCTCGACAGCGGCACCGGCGAGCAGATTATGGCCTTGCTGGCGCAACTGAACGCCGAGGGGCGGACCATCATCATGGTCACCCACGAGATGGACGTCGCCGGATACGCCACTCACCAACTTCACATGGTCGACGGGCAGATCGAACGCATGGAGGGCGAGGGCTGATGCGACAGTGGCGGGTCATTCGCAACGTTCGCCTGGGCATCAAGACGTTGATGCTCCACAAGCTGCGGTCACTGCTGACGGTGTTGGGTGTGGTCTTCGGCGTTGGCAGCGTGATTGCGATGCTGTCGATCGGCGAAGGCGCCAGTCGCGAGGTGATGGCCCAGCTTGAGAAGCTCGGGGTCAAGAATATCATGCTGGAGTCGATCAAGCCCACCGCCGATGAGAACGCCGGCGCCCAGCAGGGCTTCTTAAGCATGTACGGCCTGCTCTACGAGGATGACGAACGGATCCGCCTGGGCATCGGCAGCGTGGTCCGCACGGTTCCGGTGAAGGTCATCCGCAAGGACGGCCGCCTGGGCGAGCGGGCGTTGGAGCTTCGGATCGTCGGCACGACGCCGGAGTGGTTCCAATTGGTCAAGCGGGACATGCTCGTCGGGCGGGCCTTGACTCAACGCGACTCCGAGCGGCGAGCCAACGTATGCGTGTTGACCGAGCACGGAGCCCGGCGGCTGCTGGCGACCGAGCACGTGGTGGGGGAGTCGATCCGCATTGGCCAGCACCATTACGAGGTGATCGGCATTGTCCGTAGCGAGGAAGTCAGCGGAAGCATTCAGGCCCCCGACCAGAACGTGGACGCCTACATTCCGCTCAGCTTTGCCCGGCAGCGCTACGGGGACAATATGTACCGCCGAACCGCCGGCAGCCGGGAGAGCGAACGCGTCGAGCTGCATCAGATTATCGTGGAGGTCGAATCGGAAGACGACGTCGAACCGGCCGCCGAGGCGATTCAGGCTTTGCTGAGGCGGTTCCACAAGCGACAGGACTATCGGGTCGCCGTGCCGCTGACGCTGCTGCGACAGGCCGAGAAGAACAAGCGGATGTTCAACATCGTGCTGGGGTCGATCGCGGGCATCAGTTTGCTGGTCGGCGGCATCGGCATCATGAACATCATGCTGGCGTCGGTGACCGAGCG
>CAYRZU010000111.1:0-7318 GCA_964428895.1 uncultured Planctomycetaceae bacterium | reverse complement strand
CGGCCCCATTCGGTTACATCGATACGCCCTGTAGGACTCGAACCTACGACCCGCTGATTAAGAGTCAGCTGCTCTACCAACTGAGCTAAGGGCGCGAAATCGAGGGGGCATTCTACGTATCTACCACGAGTCGGTCAAGCCTGTTGCGGCATGGGGGGCCAAGCTCGAACTTACTGGCTGTCGGCCGGCGTCTCGAAGCGAGCCTTGGGAACGTGACAGGTCGGGTGGCCGGGATGTTTCTGGAAGTAGTCCTGGTGGTAGTCCTCGGCCGGCCAGAAGGTCTGGGCCTCGACCAGTTCGGTAGCCACATCGTAGCCGAGCTCGCGGAGTTGGGCGATCAGCTTCTCGGCGACGCCCCTTTGCTGGTCGTCCACGTAAAACACGGCTGGGCGGTACTGCGTGCCGACGTCCGGGCCCTGGCGGCCGACCTGTGTCGGATCGTGGATCTCGAAGAACAGCTTGGCGAGTTGCTCAAAGGTCACCTTAGCCGGATCGAAGACGACTTCGACGGCCTCGGCGTGTCCGGTCTGGCCCGAGCAGACCTGCTTGTAGGTCGGTTCATCGGCCGACCCGCCCATGTAGCCGGATTGGGCCGAGATCACACCGTCGGCCAGGTCGAAGTGGTTCTCCACCCCCCAAAAACATCCGCCGGCGAAGTAGGCCCGTTGTGTCGTCTGCGGGGCCGGGGCCGACGTCGGCTCCAACTCCCGGCCGGCTGGGACGAACACGATGGAAACGGAGTTGACGCAATGTCGCGTGTTCTTGTCCGTCAGATTCTCGCCCACGAACACATGTCCCAGGTGCCCGTCACAGGCGGCGCAGACAATTTCGGTCCGAAGGCCATCGGCGTCCGGCACGCGTTTGACGGCCCCGGGGACTTCGTCATCGAAGCTGGGCCAGCCACACTGACTTTCGAACTTGGTGTCCGATTCGTAGAGCGTCGCGCCGCACTGGCGGCACACATAGGCGCCAGCCTCGAAGTGGTTCCAATACGTGCCGGAGAAAGCCCTCTCCGTTCCCTTATTGATGATGACATGCCGTTCGTGATCGTTCAGCGCCGGCATGCTCGTCGGCGTGTCCGCGTTGTCAGACATCGCATCCTCTCGATCGCCGCCCCGGCTCGGCTGGTCACACCCGGCCGCCAGGAGCGTGCAGACGGCTAGAATCAGATAGAACCGCTCTGTCATTGTCACAGGCCTCTCAATCCATTCTAGGGCCCCGAGGGCGGCCTGCAAACGGCGCGGTTGGTTCGATCGCCAACGAATCGGGCCCGCCGCCAGCGCGACAGGCCCGATCAGAATGCACTGCAGTTTCTTGTTCCGCTACGCGTCGTCGCTGCCGGCCGCCTCCGGCGCCTCGGTCGGCCCGGCGTCCGAATCGACCGTCACATGCTGCTCGACGAGGGTGACCAGTTCCTTGAAGTTGTGGTACTTGTACCGATCCAGCCTAACGTCGTCGCCGCCGGCGCGCTTGAGCACCAGCAGTCCCTTGTTGGGCAAGCGGGAGGCGTCCACGCCGGTGAAATCG
Source organism: uncultured Planctomycetaceae bacterium (assembly GCA_964428895.1). Taxonomy (GTDB): domain Bacteria; phylum Planctomycetota; class Phycisphaerae; order SM23-33; family SM23-33; genus HyVt-337. The sequence continues at coordinate 5,791 of CAYRZU010000111.1, read as the reverse complement.
CCCCAGGCGTAGGCCTGACCGTTGACGGTGAGGCCCGTCCCGTCGGCAACGATGAGTCTCCGGGTGACCTTCCACGCCCAAACGACCAGGACAATCAGAGCCACCCCCGCAATGAACGGGACGTAGTGATTGAATAGATGGGCGGCCATCTTGTTCATGAATTCCTCATCGCCCGATTCCGGCTTGGGATACTTCCCCTTGACGTAAGCATCCAGGAAGCACCAGATCGCGGCCCCCAGACACATCACCGCGGCGATCAGTAACCGCACCGCCGGGTCTCGATTCGCTCGACATTCCACTCGATCAACCGTCTTGGCTGATTCATCATTCATTGACCTGTCTCCCACGTCGACGGGCGTCGCCGCCGATCCAGGCCCGCATTATAGAATGCCGTCGCGATCTGCCAAGGCGCTTTTGGGGGGATCATGAATGGGCTTGACAGTCCTTCCGGGCATCGATAGGTTGTCCGTTCTGCCGATGGCGGCCGGGCCGGCTGGCGTCGTCAGGACCCAGACAACCCCCCAGAGCAATCGAAAAAGGAGCACACGGTCATGGCAGTGAAAGTAGGCATCAACGGATTCGGGCGCATCGGGCGACTGGCCTTCCGCGCAATGTGCGAGCAGCCCGACCGCTTCGATATCGCGGCCATTAACGATCTGGCCGATGCCGACATGCTGGCGTACCTGTTGAAGTACGACTCAACCCAGGGCCCGTTCCCGGGCAAGGTCGTCGCCAAGCAGGACGCGCTGGTCGTCAACGGTGAAGAGATCAAGATTTTGTCCGAAAAGGACCCCGCCAAGCTGCCGTGGGGCGAGATGGGCGTGGAGGTCGCGCTGGAGTCGACCGGCATCTTCACCGCCAAAGCCACCGACACCAAGGCCGGCTATGACAGCCACCTGGCCGCCGGCGCCAAGAAAGTCGTGATCTCGGCCCCGACGAAAGACGACCCGGACGCCATGGTCGTGCTCGGCGTCAACGACGACGTCCTGACCGCCGAGACCAAGACCGTCTCCAACGCCTCCTGCACCACCAACAGCCTCGCTCCCGTGGTCAAGGTGCTGCACGAAGCGTTCGGCATCGTCAAAGGCGCGATGACCACGGTCCACGGCTACACCAACGACCAGAATATTCTCGACCAGGTCCACACCAAACGGACCCGCGCTCGGGCGGCGGCGATCAATATCGTCCCGACCAGCACCGGCGCCGCCAAGGCCGTCGGCAAGGTCATGCCGGAGATGAAGGGCAAGCTCGACGGGTTCGCCCTCCGCGTGCCCGTGCCGGTCGGCTCGATCACGGACCTCAACGTGCTGGTGTCCAAGAAGACCAGCATCGAAGAGGTCAACGAGGCCGTCCGCGCCGCTGCCGAAGGCGCCCTCAAGGGCATTCTCGAATACAACGCCGACGAGATCGTCTCGGCCGACATCGTCCACAACCCCCACAGTTCGATCTTCGACGCCGCCAACACGCTGGTCGTCGACGGCGATCTGGTCAAGGTTACCATGTGGTATGACAACGAGTGGGGGTACTCAAATCGGACGGCTGACCTGATCGAGAAACTCGCTGCACTGTAACCGGCCGCACGGTTCCAACGGATTCATCGGGGCCCGTCGAGATGGTCGGCGGGCCCCGTTCTTATTTTGCGGGTGGAGCGAACGAACTAGGAAGGAGTTTCAACCATGCGCCAACATCGATTCACGTGGATCCTGATGCTCGCGATCTTGCTGGCTTTGCCGGTTACGCTCGTCGGCGACGATGAAGCGGCCACCACGCAACAGGCCCTGACGCCCGAGCAGGAAGAGATCAAGCAACTCCAAGAGGCCCAGCAGAAGCTCACCCTCGAGGTGGCCGTCCAGCAGGCCCAGAACCAAAAGGCCCTGGCCGCTACGGTGGCCGAGACCGAGCGTCTCACGGCTGAGAACGCCCTGGCCCAGGCCCAGATGCAGAAGCAATTGGCCGAACTCGACCGCGAACGGGCCACGCTGGAGCTTCAGGGCCTGGCAATCACCCAGAAGCAGCAGATCGAGATCGCCCGGCTGGAGCTCGAAAACCAACAACTGATGTTGGCCAAGGACAAGGCCGACCTGGAACTGGCCCGCGCCCTGGCCGACCTGACCGCCGAGCAGCAGAAGCTCACGCTCGAACAGGCCGTCGCCGAGCAGGAATTCCAGGCCGAACTGGCGGAGATGAACCATCAACGCCAACGAATGGAACTGGCCAACCAGCAGACGACCTTGGAGTTGCAGAAGGTGAGCCTGGCCCACCAGGTCCAGCAACAACAGGTCGACCAGGAAATCGGCATGATGGAGACGGAGCTCAAGGCCCTGGCCCCGAAGCAACAGCTTGCCCGAGAGCAACTGGCGGCGGCCCAGGCCAAGGCGACCGAGGAGCTCCAACTGCTCCGGACACAAGCCCAGCAGCGCGTGGAGCGGGAAAGCTGGAACGAGCACACCAATCAGGACGTGCCCCACCGGCTCGAGCCCTTCGTCGACGGCGTGCTGTACATCAGCGATCGGCGTGTCGACCTAGGCGAGGTGATCCTGGAAGGTTCGGCGCAGTACATCTCCGAGCGGATCAACTTCTTCAACAACCAGTCCACGGACGAGCCCATCTTCCTGGTGATCGAGGACTGCGTGGGCGGCTCGGTGATGGAAGGGTTCCGGATCATCAAGGCTATCGAGTCGTCGGAGGCGCCCGTCCACGTGGTCGCCAAGAGCTATGCGGCCTCCATGGCGGCGACCATCCTGGCCCGGTCGGAGAACTCCTACTCCCTGCCCGACGCCGTCATCATGCAACACCAGATGTCCAGTGGCGCCATCGGCAACATGACACAGATCGAAGAAGGGCTCAAGGACGCCAAGCGATGGCAGAAGCGACTGCTGACGCCCGTCGCCGAGAAGATGGGCCTGACGCTCGATGAATTCGTCAAGCGGATGTACGAAGTGAATTCCGAAGGCGAGTGGGAGGTCTTCGGCGATGAGGCCCACGAGCTGAAGTGGGTCAACAACGTCGCCGTCGAGGTCCGGGAGGAAGGGATCACCACCAAACCCACCGGGGCGCCCCGCCCGAACCGTGGTTCTATTCGCTGCTGACGTTCGAAACCGACGAGAACGGCCGCCAGTACGTGGTTCTTCCGCGGCTGCGACCGATGGACTCCTACTTCATGTACAACCCGGACAGCTACTACCGATAGCCGTCCGACTGACCACGCCAGAGCCCGGGGCGCAAACAGCGCCTCGGGCTTCGGTTATTTCAACCCCAACCGTCCCCCTGGCCGCCAGCATGAGCGAAGTTCATATCCGGCCCACAATCTTCGGCTGGGGTTTTCTTGGGCTGTCGCCGATGCTACAATCAGGGCATGGGATTCCATCGGGCTTCCCTTCCGGGCCGGCACAGGCCGGCTGATCGGAGATGCCGCTAATGCCGTCTAGTGCGACTGTTAAACGGGGAATTGTCATCGTAGGTCTAGCTTGCGCGATCGCGGTGGGTGTTGTGGCGCTGATCCCCGCCAAAGCCGAAGTGGTCGGCGAAACCGAGGCCGAGGCCGTCAAGTCCGTCATCCGAATCGCCGATGATCTTCCCCGCGGCGCCGCCGAGGCCCTGACCAAGGCCGTCCTGGAAGACCCCCGCCCCACCGTACGACGCGCCGCGGTGGTCGGGCTCAACCGCCTGAAGAGGCCCGAACACCGGCCCGTCGTCGAAAAGGCCCTGGCCGACGAAGACCCCACTGTCCGCGCCGCCGCCGCCAAGACGCTGGTGTTCTGCCATGACGATGAAGATACCGTCGGAAGGCTCGTCGCCGTCTGCCTGACCGAAGCGGACCCCAAGGTCCTCAAGGCCGCCACCCTCGCCCTGGCCACCAGCAACGATCCGCTGGCCGTGGTGGCGCTTGTCCAGATGCTGGATAAGACGGACAAGAAGCAACTCCAGCAGCTGGCGGCCGAGACCATCAAATGGAAGCTCAAAATGCGGGTTGCCATTCCCGAAACGATCGGCAGTGACGCATGGCAGAGAGTTGTGACCAGTATGAAGTTCAGCGATATCGTCCGAAACGCCTTCGCCGAAACCGGCACGCCCATCAAGCACGACATGGTCTTACTCAGGAAGATGCACGATGAGCATGCGGCCTTGTGTCACCCCGAAGGTAAGCCCCCGGAAGCCTTCAAGGCGCCGCCTGGCCTGGAACCGTAGGAGCACCGACTATGAAACGCGGCTTTACATTAGTGGAACTGCTTGTCGTCCTCGGTGTCTTGGCGATGCTGGTGGCCATTACGGTCCCCGTCACCACGCGGGGGTTCGCCTTGGCCCGGCGTAGCCTGTGCGCCAGTAATCTACGTCAGTTGTCAACCATGATCGCCACGACGGTCCAGAACAAGTGGAATCAACATGGCGTCAACGCCCAGACCCCGTTCCTGGATAAGGACTACTGGCCCGGCATGGTAGCCGCCGAGGTCGACGTGGCCATGAGCGGCGTCTTCATGTGTCCGGAGACTGCGTCGGCGTCCTCCTCGGGCCACCCGAACATCATGTATCGGTCGGGAATCGATCTGAGCGTCTTCGTGCCGTTCGATCCGTCGGAGTTCCTGTGCGCCTCCAGGCGCGGGGTCGACCAAGCCGGCGAGCCCTACACCGAATACGTCATTGAAGAGAATCCCGGCGTTAAGTCCAAATGGAGCCACCAGGACTGCCACGGTGTCGCTTCGTGGTCCACCAATGACGGCATTTGGCGCGTGTACGATCGAATCGATGAAGAAGGCATGCGGACCGTTACGCTCGTTTACTATGACTGCTGGTGGCCGAACGAGCTCTGGATCAACGGCGAATTTGTTTGGGACAACCTCGGCGCCCACGTGGGCGTTCCTTTGAAGTTCAAGGACGTCGGCACGAACTACGGCTACAACGTCTACCTATCCGACGCCCCCACCGTAACGTCCGACACCATCGTCCTGATGGACTACGACTATCTGCACGTCGACCCGGACGACCCCGCCATTGTGGACCGCCTCAGCGGGCCCGAAGCGGCCCGCCATCTCGACATGCTTAACGTCCTGACCGTGGACGGCGCCGTCAACACTGTCGGCCCGGCCAGTCTCTACCCCGACCTCAACCCAGACCCTTGGACCCCTGAACTGGACTAGCCCGCCCAACATCACGCCTCCTGCCCCTGGGCCCGTCGGTTTCCAGCCAGACTGGACTTGTCTTGGCTCCGACGATAGACTTTGCCTCTCTGTAGCCACCGGCACAATAACGGTTACCGTAGATCAGCAAGCGTAATGACCGAGGGACCTCCAATGGCCACCAAGACGATTTCCGATATTGATGTCCAATCCAAACGCGTATTCATGCGCGTTGATTTCAACGTGCCGCTCAAGGATGGCGTCGTCAGCAACGACCGCCGGATCGAAATGGCCCTGCCCAGCATCCAGGCCGTCCTCGACGCCGGTGGACGGCTGGTCCTGGCCAGTCATCTGGGACGCCCCGCCGGCACAGGATTCGAGGCCGAGCTCTCGCTCAAGCCCGTGGCCAAGCGCCTGGCCGAATTGCTCGGCAAGCCCGTCCAACTCGGCCCGCCCGAGGTCGTTGGCGGGGCCGCGGTCGCCATGGCGAGCGCCTTGGCCGATAGCGAGGTGATGCTGCTGGAGAACGTCCGCTTCAACGCCGGCGAGACCATGCCCGACAAGGCCAAGAAGAACCCCGACGGGAAGCTCACCAGCGCCCAGGAGGACGCCCACGCGGGCTTCGTCAGGCAACTGGCCTCGTTGGGCGAGCTGTACGTCAACGACGCGTACCGCAC
>CAYRZU010000110.1:0-7356 GCA_964428895.1 uncultured Planctomycetaceae bacterium | reverse complement strand
GTGACTTAGTTCAACGCCCACGGATTACCATTGTCGCTGACGACGTACAGGCGACGGCGTCGAAGGTGGCTTGGGCGTAGTAGTCCGTGCCGTGTGTGGCTTGGTTGAGGAACGTCAGCACGACCGGCTGTCCCTCGTAGCCGCTGCCGGTCAGGCCCGTCATGGTCAGCGGCGCGTAGACGTAGTCCCATTCGCCCTGGGGCAGCCCGGCGGCGCCGGTGTCATAGGTGAAGCTGGCGAAGGTCTGCCAAGAGCCGCTGACCTCGCACTCCAGGGTGACCTCCACGATCGGGGGCTTCGGAAGGCCGTTCTTTCGACCGACGTAGAACGCCAGGTCCACCAGCAGGCCCTCGGCCGCGAGGACCGCGCTACCATCGGAGTATTGCAGGTCCTGGGCGAGCCACGCCGGCGTGGCCCCGTCCATCCCATCGATGAAAGCCGACATCTCACCGTCGATGGCCTCGGGCGTCATCCAGTTCGCGGGGGCATTCTGATAGCCCACATCGTCGGCATCGTCCCCGCCGATGCTCCAAAAGTCCGGCGCGGTGCTCGACCATGCGCCATTGGCCAACCAGTTGTCGTCAAAGCTACCGTTACGAATGACGATTTCGCCGGCCAGCGCTGACGTACACACCACCGCCGCCACCACAAGGGTGGTCAGACTCCTAGTAATCATCCCGTGTCTCCTTTCAAACCAGTCCACAGGCGCATCGCTCGGGGGGCGCACGCCTGAAGCTCCTCTCGCGCGCAGCGCAACAACGCACTGCGTCCCTATGTCAGAACGGATACGTCCCGCCTCCCCTGGGCCAAGGGCGGCCACAGATATGCAACGAACTGCTCAGCGGCACGTACCTGCAGGGCCCGCCTGCACCGCTGATTGTCGAACTGAGTCTGCGAGATTGTTGTATCGGCCGACCGCAAACCCAAACGCCACTCGCAGAAAGATTGACGAAACAGGGCCCACGGCCGCTCCGCCCCAGGTGTTCGCCGTACCTTTCGGCCGATCTCGGCGCAACAAAGCGGCCCGGCGGTTAGGCCAGGCCGCTTGGATTGCCATCGAATGGCCGCTAGCTGTTTCGCCGTCTTCGCAGCAGGCCAATGGCGCCCAGGCCGAGCAGGCTGAGCGTCATCGGCTCGGGAACGGGGCTGTGAACCGGGCCGAAGCCATCTCCGACCGATGAGTACCAGTCGGTGGTAGCGACCTCGGCGTCATTCACCTCGGCCAGCCAACTGGCATCATGCGGGGCGCCGCCGTGGTCGAAGCCCAAGTAGTACACGCCCGCGCCCAGCGCCGGTCCCTCCCAGCCGAAACCGGCCTCGCACGTGCCGTCCGGGGTGGAGTGACCACCGTGCGGGGTAAAGCCGCTGAAATCCGGTGGGTCGTCATCGGGAATGGCCTGCCAGCCGCCAAACCAGCCCGCCAGCGACGTGCCGAACTCGTCCACCGCCGCCACGTTGGTAAAGCCCGCCCCGCTACCGGCGTGAGTGGCCACGCCAAAGAAGTCCATCATGTCAATACCGGTCAGGGTGATCTTGTAGCAGTAGTCCAACCCCAGCGGCCCGCCGGATTCGCCGCCGACTTGGCCGACACATTCGACCAATGACGCAACGGGCACGGCCTGCGCGGACGCCGCCAAGGCGAGCGTACAGAGCAGGCAGACCATTCCTTTACCATTCATCAGAATCTCCTTTGCATGTGCATGCGGGCCCCGTTTCGCCGAGGCCACGCCCCTAATGTCGAGCGATGTCTTAGGGATTCTTTATCGGCAGGATCGATTTCCAAACGCCAGTCGAAGAAATCCCCGAAATCGACGCCTGCGGGCCCAGTCGGAGATCGGCCAGGCCCCGCCCCCATCCCGTTGCGAACGTCCCAGCCGTTGGGGTCCGGCATCTGTGGGTAGTGCATCTTGTGTCCGTCTCCGGGGTCCCAGTCGGCGATGGCCGCCGGGGCGATCAGAAGTACCAATGCAATGAATGTGAGAGTTTTCGACATGGTCATCATCTCCTCTCATCTCGCTCGGAGCCCCTTGCGAGCGATTCCGTTGGACGTATCTGGCCCGACAAGCTACGCCGACCGGGCCTAGCGACACGCAAACAGGCTTACCTGTTGGCGGTGGACGTCAGGGGCAGCGTCCGGCGAACGCAATCCGGCTGTCGGCCAGACAGCGCGACCCCCACGGCCACCACCCTGTAAGGCCCAGACTGGCCCGGCGCCCCACGCACACCGACAATGCCTCAGGAGAAAGCCCATGCACTCGATCATCATCACCCATCGGAATCGCAACGCCCACCTGCGGCTGTGCCTGTGGTCGATCGGTCGGTCGGCAGAGCTGTGCGGGGTGCGCGACTATGAGATCGTCATTGTGGATAACGGGTCGGACCATCCGCCCGAGCCGGGCGGGCCCGTGCGGGTCGTCCACGACACCACGGACATGCCCGTCTTCAGCCGCGCGATCTTGAACAACCGAGGCATCGACGCCGCCGGAACCGTCGACCGCGACGGCCGACCACGGCCTCCCCGCCCCGACGACGTGCTGACATTCCAGGACGCCGACGCCCTGGTCGGGACCAAGTGGATGCTCGGGGCCGAGCGATTGGCCGATCAGGCCCTGACCAAGGTCTGCTACCGCGTCCGCAAGATCCGCCAGGAGACGGCCGAGGTGCTGTCGAGCCTGTGGCCTCCGCCGGACGGACTCATCAAACAGCTATTCCGTTCGTGGGAGATATTCTCGGTCATGGCTGAGACCCTGGGCGACGGCACGGCGAGGGTCTATCCGGCCAGCACGGCCGGTCGGGTTTACGGCAATAGCATGTTCTCCATTCGCCGAGGCGCCTTGGGGGACGTTCGGTACGACGAGGGCTTTGTCGGCTACGGGTCGGAGGATTTGGACCTGAACCGTCGGATCGTGCGGGCGCACGGCCAGTCCTACCGGGCGGCATTGGATGTCTCCCCGGAGTTCGGCCACTTCCTACTGATGCACGACTACGAGCCGGAGTACTACACCCAGGAATACGTTGACGCCAACCATCAACGGTTCGTCGATGCCGCCACCGCCGACGGTGACGAGGAGGTGCTGGCGAATCTCGAGGCCGAAGGTGAAACCGAGGGCTGACCTGCCCCTACTGCCAGAGGTACTTCCGGGCCTCTTCGGTGCGGGGGCCGTTGGGGTCAGCGTTGATGCAATTCTGAAAGTGCTTCTTCGCCCGTTCCTTTTGATTGTCCGCCCAGAAGCACAGCCCCAACTGATAGTTGGTCTCGTGATCGTCGATGCCCTTGACCCCGGCAATCAGGATATTCCTCAACGCCTCGGTAATGTTGCCGCTCTTGCGCTGGGCGTAGGCCAGCCACAGGTGATAGTCGCCGAGCTTGGGTTCATCGTTACAGGACTTGACGGCCTTGGCGAACGCTTGACTGGCTTCGCGGTAATTTCTGCTCCGACAGAGGGCCCGGCCGAAGCCGTACCACCGCGAATGATCGACGGTGTAGCCCTTGCCGACGAGCGTATCGATGCCCTTGGCGTAGGCCCCCGAGGCCAAGTCGTGGTCGTTCGCGGCGGTGGCGTAGTGGCTGAGGTTGAACATGTCGCCGGCAGTGAAAGTGCCGGTCCGATCCATCATCAGCGCGATGGCGTTGATGGCTGTCTGGTAGTCCTCCAGATCCTCCGCGGCGATTTCCGCAAGCATCCGGTAAGGCTCGGGCCACTCCTCGGCCAGGCCGATCGCCTGTTTTGCACACTCGATAGCGGCTTTGGGCTCGTCCAGGGCGCGGAAGGCCTTGGCCTGACGACAGAAGTCCTCGCTGGACTTAGCCTCGGACTTGGCCGTCATGGCGTAAGCGACGGACCGAAACTCCTTCAACCTCGCCAGGGCCTTGCGGGCGGTGGGCGTATTGCGGTTCTTGCCGGCGGCAATCTTGTCGGTTCGTTCGCCGCAGAGCGTGGCCAGATCATACCAGCCGGCCAAGTAGTCGGCGTCGGTTTGGACGGCCTCGCGAAGGATCTTCTCTGGGGCGGGGTAATCGGACAACCCCACGAAGCAGATTCCACACTCGACCAGACAGGTCGGGTCCCGACCCAGCAACTCCAGGGCGGCCGATTGGGAGATCAATGCCTCTTCGTAGTTGTGCAGAAGCCGATAGCACTTGCCCAACAAGAACCAGGTCAGGCCGTTGTCCGCCTCGTCGCCGCGGACGGCGCGTTCCAGAATCCGAAGGGCATCCTGAAGTTCCCCCGCCATCATCGCCTTCAGGGCGGCTTCATGGTTCTTCGTGAAGGTGATCTGCCCGCGCCCCCCGCCGGAACTGGGTCGGTCACTCCATTGGTCATGGAAGCTCGCCAGCGCCTGGGTCTCCTTGGGCTTCTTAGCCAGCGCCGCATGCAGGTAGTCCACGATGATCGCGCCATTGAGGTCCAGCCCCTCCTCGCCGGTGATGGCCCACGTATTGATGCCGATCACCCGCCCGTCGATGGCCACCATCGGCCCCCCGCTAGAGCCGTGGGCGATTGGGGCATCCGTCTGAATCATCTGGGTGCGCCCGTTGACTCCGAGCCGTATCTTGGAGATGTGGCCGAACCCAGGGGTATCGTCAATGCCCCGGGGGGATCCCATTGTCATAACGGTCGTGCCTCGTGGCGGGAGCTCCCCCTCCCACAGCTCCAGGTACGGCACCTTCACCGCATCAACCTGGATAATCGCTAGGTCGTTGTCCGGATCGGCCAGGTAGCACCCGGTGACGATGTACCGTCCATGGTCTGGTCGGTAGGCCAGCATCATGTCCGAGCCGTCCAGCACGTGGTAATTGGTGACCGCCAGCCCGTCGGGGGAAATGAAGAAGCCCGAGCCTCCCCCGGCGCTACTGCCGTCGGCCTTCATGCACTCCAGGCGAAATACGGCTGGGGAAACTTTGGCAATCAGGGCGGCGCGGGCGGCGTCAGACAGGCCGCCGGCTCCGCCGCCCTGCTTGAGCCGCTCGACCTCCTTCTGGAGGGCCTCATACTTGGCGAACAGTTCGGCCGTCGCGGCGTTGTCGGTGACCTCCCCTTGGACGGCCTCCTCGGCGGTGGCGTTGCGGGTGGCGTCGGAGATGGCGCCGCTGCTGTCGCCGGGCTTGTCCGGCTGGCCGTCGATGCTGACCATCTCGGCCTCGGGTCCGCCGTCATCGCCCGAGTCACTCAGCAGCATCGCGGCGCCGACGATAACGCCGACCGCCACCACCGCGATCAGGGCGATGGCGATCACGGGGGACTTGCTCTTGATCCGTGGTTGTGGAATGACGTTCTCTTGCTTGCAGAGCGGGCACTGTTCGGTCTTGCCGGCCAGAGCGTCATCGCTTTCCAAGAGGGATCGGCAACGCGCGCAATGGTAACGGATCATCCCAGTCTCCCAAAACAACGGGACCTACCGGGGCCTAAGCCGACGCGTCGGCCCCAATTGCTCAATCCGGGGCCCGGCGAGAGATGCGCCCCTGAACAGACGTGATTATCACACACCATTCCGATTTCGGCAAGTCATGGCGAGGTGACGGCTTCGGGGTCGGCCGGAGCGGTGGCCGGTTGGGTTTGGGCAGGCTCGCGGGGCTGATAATCGTCTTCCAGGGGGTACTCCTGCCCGTCTATGGTCACGGTGACTTCATCGGATTCGTTGAAGGAGAGTATCTCCCGAAAGTCCGCGAGATTCTCATAGATCCGGTACATCTTGATCAACTGCTCATAGGCATCGGCCTCGTCCGAAACGGTCGTTCGCACCGGCTCGAAGAACAACCCCACCAGCAACACCACGACCGTGACCCCCACCAGCACCTGCGTGATGCTAACCGAATTGCGTGCCATATGAACTCCGCCGGAGACGTATCAACTTCGGCACCCACTATACCACGCCTGGCCGACGGACGCACTGTCGGGCTACCCACCGGCGATGAGCTTCCAGAGCGTGTCGAAGACTTCGACGTAGGCGTTGCCCCAGGCGCTCTGGCGGAAAAGGCGCGGGGGCAACTCCGGATCGCCGATGAACGGCCGCAGCACCCAGCCCATCTGGATGCCGATGAAGGCGTACAGGATCAGCCACGCCCACAGCATCGGCCGATGGCGGCGGTTCCGCTGGATCAGCGGCCGGTAGTAGCGGCGAAGCACAATCTGCGCCGCGAAGGCCGCCACCCCGAACATCAGCGCGTTGAAGAGAATCGCCGCGTTGTAGTTATCGTAGGACGCGTACCAGAAGGCCGTCACCGGCGCCAGCGACGCCAGGATGATCGTCAGCGCCGCTTGGGTGGCCATCAACGCCCTGGCGGCCTGGCGGAAGTCATCCCGCAGTCCCAGCAGCGTGTTGACCACGAAGAAGCTGGGCATGGCCACCGAGAACGTCACGATCAGCAAGACCGGCACCTTGACGGCCGAGATTAGCGGCTGGACCGTCCATCGGCCGGTACTGGCGCCGTAGCCGCCCATGACGGACCCGTACACCAGGCCGAACGCCGTCAGTAGGCCGGCCAGTTGGATCAGCCGACGGCGCGTGCCGCCTTGGAGGATCGTCCACGGGCGCCCTCGCAGAACGTCATCGGCGTGTTGGAGAATCACCACGATTCCGCGCTCCGGCCGTTAGCGAAGCAGGTTGCCAAGGACTTTCGCCACCGCCATGAAGAAGTTGCTCTGCCGCTCGCGGAACCATTCGAACGGGGCCCCGGGGTCGCCAATGAACGGGCGCAATACCCAACTCATCTGCGTGCCGACCAGCGCGAACACCACCATCCAGACCTGAAAGACCAACTTGGCCCGCCGCGTGGTCTCATCACCGATCTGATCCAGCGCCGCCGGCGGGGGCGGCGGGACGGTCTTGTCGTCGGAGTCGACCCGTGTGCCGATCGGCGGGGTGGCCTTGGCCGATTGGCCCAGGACCAGCGCGTTGGGGTCTTGCACCAGCACCAGCCGGTGCAGCGTCCGCAGCAGGAACGCCACCCCCAGGAAGCCCGCCACCGCTCCGCAGATCACGTTCAGCAAGACCATGAATGGGTAGCTGGTGGTCGAGACGCCGAAGAACACCACGATGGGCCCCACCGAGGTCAGCACCGTAATCATCACCGCCATGGCCACCATTAGCAGCTTGAAGGCCGCCACGAACGTCAGGCGGCTGCCGATGAGAGCGTTGAAGACATAGAGAGACGGAAACGTCACCAGCAACGTCAGCGCAAAGAGCATAGGTATCTTGACCGCCGAGGCCAGCAATTGCTTGTAGCCGTCCGCCGGTGGGCGGGCGTAGTTGTCCGGGTCGACCATCTCCGGCACGCCCTGCAACGCCTGGAACACAGCGTGTTCAACGTCAGCGACTTTGGGAATAGGTGTGCGTGAACGCTAAGTCACAGTC
>CAYRZU010000109.1:0-7467 GCA_964428895.1 uncultured Planctomycetaceae bacterium | reverse complement strand
CCTCGAAGGTCTGGCGGAACTTGAGGTAGTCATCGTGTCGCAGGCCCATGCCGCCCAGGATGATGATGTCTGCGTCGGCCTGGAGGCCCACGCGGGCGAGTAGTTCGTTGTAGGGCTCGCCGGCCACCGAGAAGATTGGCAGCTTCTGACTTTCGACGAGCGAGTTGAACACGTCGATCATCGGGATGCCGGTCTGCACCATCTGGTCCGGGCGTCGGCGGCGGGTGGGATTGACCGCAGGCGAGCCGATGTCCACGGGATTGTCCTCGATGGTCGGGCGTTCATCGCGCGGGTTGCCGGACCCATCGAAGATGCGGCCGAGGAGCTTGTCGGTGTAGGGCACCTGCATGGGCCGACCCAGGAACCGAATGCGGTCACCGGTGGAAACGCCTTGCGTGCCGGCGAACACCTGCAGGCTGACTTGGTCGCCCTCGAGGTGGATCACCTGCGCCAGGCTGGGCCCGCGTGCGGTGGTGATCACGGCCAATTCGTCATAGCCGATGCCGGCGGCGGTCACGGTGACCACGTTGCCGGCGATCCGAGTAATCTCGTCGTAGTACTTACGCATTGGCGTTGGCTCCAAATGCTATTGGGCAACAGGCTGTTCGGCCGCGACGTTGGCGCCCTTGGTGTCGATGAAGGCATCGATTTCGCCCAGGATTCGCGTGTAGTCGTCGCTGTCGGTGGCGGCGTAGTTGAGGTTGCGGAACAGGTCGGACACATGCACCAGCGTTCGGCGGGCCTGTTCCTTGTCGGCAAAGTCAAAGGCCAGCCGCAGCACGGTCATGACCTTGTCGAACACGAAGGTCTGCCGCTCGGCGGAGGTGGCGGCGTCGACCTCGTCGAAGGCGTCCTGCTGCAGATAGCAGTTGTCGAAGAAGTCGCCCTTGAGGGCGACGGTGAAGTCCTCCACGTTCGTGCCTTCTTCACCGACGACCGTCATCATCTGCTGGACCTCACGGCCGCGCTGCAGCATGGCCTTGGCCTCGGTGACCAGGGCCGGGTCGATGATGCCGGTATACTTGCTCCAGGAATCGAGCGGGTCGATGGCGGGGTAACGGCGGGCATCGGACCGGGCCCGCGACAGGCCGTGGAAGGCGCCGACCACCTTCAGCGTGCCTTGGGTGACGGGTTCTTCAAAGTTCCCGCCGGCGGGGCTGACCGTGCCACCAATGGTGAGCGAGCCGGTGCGCCCGTCGTTCAGTTCGATCAGGCCGGCGCGTTCGTAGAAGTTGGCGATGCGGCTTTCCAGATAGGCCGGGAACGCCTCTTCACCCGGGATCTCCTCCAGTCGGCCGGACAGTTCACGCATGGCCTGGGCCCAGCGGCTGGTGGAGTCGGCCAGTAGCAGCACGTTCAGGCCCATCTGGCGGTAATACTCAGCCAGGGTGGCGCCGGTGTAGACGGACGCCTCTCGGGCTGCGACGGGCATGGCCGAGGTGTTGCAGATGATGATGGTCCGTTCCATCAGGCTCTTGCCGGTGCGGGGGTCGGTCAGTTCGGGGAACTCGGTAATCGTTTCGACCACTTCGCCCGCGCGCTCGCCGCAGGCGGCGATGACAACGATGTCGACCTCGGCGTAGCGCGAGGTGATCTGCTGGAGGACGGTCTTGCCGGCGCCGAACGGGCCGGGAATGCAATACGTGCCGCCGCGGACAATGGGGAAGACCGAATCGATGATTCGCACCTGCGTGGTCAGCGGCTCGGTGGGCATGAGTCGGCGTCGGCAGACCCGCAGGGCGCGCTTGACGGGCCATTCCTGCTGCATGGTGACGGTGATTTCATTGCCGGAGGCGTCTTTGAGCGTGGCGACGGGATGCTCAATGCCGTACTCGCCAGCCGAAGCGATCTGGGCGACGGTGGCGCTGCCTTCGAGGTCGAACGGCGCCATAATCTGGTGATCGAAGATGCCCTCCGGCACGGTCCCCAGGGAGATGCCGGCCATCACGCTGTCGCCGACGTTGACGCTCGGCGTAAAGGCCCATTTGCGCTCGGTGTTCAGGCCGTGGAGGTACTGGCCCGGCTCGAGAAAGTAGCCGATTTGCTCCGCCAGTTGGGGCAGGGGGTTCTGCAGGCCGTCGTAGATCTGTCCCAGCAGCCCGGGGCCCAGCGAGACCGAGAGCATCTGGTCCTGGAACTCCACCACGTCGCCGACGCGCAGGCCTCGCGTTTCCTCGAACACCTGCAGGTCGGCCAGGCGCCCGCGGATGCGGATAGTCTCGCTGAGCAGGCGAGCGCCGTCGGTGCGGCAGCAGTAGGCGATCGAGTTCTGCACCACGCGCCCTTCGGTTTCGGCGATCACCATGTTTCCGTAAACGGCAACAATTCGTCCGTTCACCTGTATCTCCTCCGCGTCCCGCTACGGCGCCGGCGCGCCGGCCTCGGACGGATGGGGTTCGGTCAGTCGTATCCAACGATGCAGCAACATCAGTTTGACGGCGTAGGCCGCCAGTTCATCTGTTGCGAAAGAAAACCAATGGTCGTTCTCGTCCAGCCATCGCCAGCGGGCGTTGTCCAGCGCTCGCAGCCCTGCCAACGGGTCCCGCGCGCTCGACCACTCACTGATCATGGCGGTCAGGTCCAGGTCGTCTGCGGCCAGATCGGTGGCCACCAGATAGGCCTCGGCGGGTAAGTCCAAGGCCTTAGCGCGGACTTCCACTAGCGTGTTTCGAAGCGCCACCTCCAGGCCGACCCATTCGGCCAGGAAGGCGCTTCGTCGCCGGTGCGCGACCGCGGCCATGTGGCGGAAATACGCCGCCCACAAGCGGTCGCCGGCCACCCGATAGGCCTCGGTGTCCTCCTCGCCGCTCAGATAGTCCGGCAGGGGCGCCTCATCCTGCAGTTGTTCGACCGTCAGGACGGTCGGTTGGAGTTCGGCCAATTCCCCGGCGAGCCCCGCTTCTCGCTGAAGCAGATCGTCGCCGAGCAGGATCGTCTCGATCAGCTCGCGCGCCGCGGCTAGTCCGGCCACTTCGTCCAGCATTTCATGGAGCGACAGAGGGGGCGAGTCGCCAAGAGACCCCAGCGAGGGCAGGGCGGTCAGAAGATAGTACGTATCGGTGGCCATTACGCGTCGGCGTTGTCCATGGCTTGGCTGAGGGCGTCCCGCAGAGCCGGCGAGAGAATCTCGGCCAGGCTTTGCGTCACGGAATCGGGGGTAATTTCGACCGTTGCGCCGGACACGGTGTATTCAAAGCCGGCGCCGGCCAGCGTGCTTTTCATGTCGATCACGCCGCGCATGCCGTCGATAGCGGCCTGACCGATCTCGTGGAGGGCCCAGTCGGTCAGGTCGCCCTGGAGTTGCTCGGGCACGTTGATCCGCATGACGTCCTTGTTGGCCTGAAGCTCCTTGACGTACAGCAGGATCACTTCATGCAGGAGCTTGCCCAGGAAGGCCGGATCGGACATGGGCTCCTTGACGCCCTGGGCGACGACCGCCTGCATGCCGCGGTTGAGGGCTTCGTGCAGTTTCAGGGAGGTATCGCGGGCGGCCAGTTGCAGTTCGGTCTTGCCGCGGGCCAGCAGGTTGTCGGCGTCGGTCTGGGCGCTCGCGATGGTCTTTTCGGCCTGGGCCTTGGCGTCGGCGACGACGCGCTCGGCTTCGGCGGCGGCTTGGGCCCGCAGCTTCTCGGCCTCGGCCTTGCCGGCTTCGACGCCCTCGGCCTGGAGTTTGGCAACGAACGACTCAATGGTATCAGCCATAATCGTGCTCCGATGTTAAAGGTGCCTATTTTGGCCATCTTCTAGCGACAGGGAAAGGAAAAACCACACGACGACCGTTGATTCCCCTGAGGAAATCCCTAGTCGCTCCTGCGATAGGCGGTTGCGGCGGCCAGATTGTACCCGCTGGGCTACTCCGATGGGCCAGCCGTTTCGTCCGACAGGGCTTCTTCAAGCGTCACCGGATGCTCGCCGACGACCTCACCATCGACGGAGAGGTCCACCGCCCGATAGCCGCCCGTGGCGCGGAAGTAGATGATCAGGCCCAGATAGCACGCCGCCATGATCAACGGCAGGATTGCGATCGCCTGCATGGCGTATTGAGCCGAGCTCTTTCGGATTCCCGTCACGGCCGCTTGTTCGTCCTTGACGGTCGCTTCGAATTGGGCCGAATCGACGATCATGCCCGCTTTGGCCAGGCCGGTCAGCATGTCGGCGTAGCTCTGGGTCTTGTCGTCCTTGTCCCGCAGGACCATGTCGTAAGTCCAGTTGACCTTGCCGACGTAGTCGGCGTTGTCGGCCAGGGCCGCCGCCAACTGACCGGGGCCGGCCGTATCGCCGAGACCGGCCAGGGCCTTCTGCCGGAGGTCATACAGGTCCACCATGCTATTGATGCGCGTGACCTGTTTGACATCCACCGCGTGGTACTTGCCCAGGATGCTGTTCTTCTGGTCCTTGCTGACGTAGGTCTCGGCGTAGGGGGTCTTCTCGAAATCTTCGACCGCCCGCGTGTCCTGCAGGTTACCCATCAGCGGGAAGCCCACAATGCCCACGCCCAGCATGCCGACTCCCGCAATGGCGTTGAGGGTCAACGCGCCGCCTCGCGGGAACCTTTCGGCGACCAGGCCGATCGTAACCGGCCAGAAGAACGCCTGGCCGATGCCGTAAACCGTCGCGGTGACCAGAATCCAGATCGGCAGTTCCGCCGCTGCCAGCGTGTAGAGGCCGGCCGCCGCGAACAGCGACCCCATCAGCAGCACGCCCAGGGGCTTGAGGACCTTCACGAACGGGGCGATGCAGAATCGCAGGATCAGCATGATCGAGGAGGTGTAGACCAGAATCCATCCGCCGTCGATGCCGAGTTCGGCCATCTTGGGGTCACGTAGTTCCTTCATCCAGCCGTCCGTACCGAGTTCGGTGATGGCCAGCAGGATCATGATCAATAGCAGGAAGGAGTACATCAGCCTCCCGAGCGCCCGTGTATAGAGCCCGAACAGCAGCACCACCGCGCCGGTGATCACGTAAACCCATTTGACCTGCAGGGCGCCCAGGCTGAACGCGTCCAGCTTGAGCAGACGGCAGATTTCGCTGACGATCATGAAGGACACGATCGCCATGCCCAGCACGCCGCACTCCTTCAGCATGTCCTTGTAGGGCACGCCGGCGGCCACGCGCTCGTTGATCGGGAACTTGCACAGAATCATCATCACGCCGTACAGCAGCGTTGGTAGCAACAGCACGCCCGCCTTCATCTGCCAGGGCGAATTGGCCATGCACAGCGTCAGTACGCCGCCCAAGGCCACACCGCCGGCCCAGCCGCCGTGGAGGATCGTGAGCATCTTGGTCTTATGCTTGGGGTACAGCGTAGCCACCACCGGGTTGACCACCGCCTCGACGATGCCGGCCCCCAACCCCGCCAACGCCGATGCCGTCCACAACGCCCAGTAGCCGTCCGCGACGAAGTACATCACCACACAACCAACGTGGCAGACGAAGGCGAAGATCATGCTCTTGCCGTAGCCGATGCGGTCGATGATCAGGCTGAACAGCACGATGCTGAAGCCGAACGGCCACAGACCGGCGCCGAGAATCTCGCCTTTCTGCGTTTCGGTCAGGAAGAACTCGCCTTGGAGATCGCCGATGATGAAGGCGCGACTGACAAAGGCAACGGCCGTGGCGATCAGGGCGACAAAACACGCCCAGAACAGGAAGACCCGTCGGCCGCGATCCATTTGGGCCAGCGGGGGGGAGGCGATGGCGTTGGACATGGAAACGTACTCCTAATTCGTGGGAATCAATGTCGAACGGCCGAGCGCACCCCGACCGCGAAATGACAGAAGTGTAACCATTGGCCGCCGCCGCACAAGCCCCGTTCGGCCTTTACCCGTTGGCCGAGCCGTGGTTGACGCCGACCTTGCCGAAGATCATTCGACCGGCCGATGTCTGCAGGGCGCTGGTGACGGTAATCTGGACCTGCTGGTCGATGTGATCGCGGCCGCCTTCGACCACCACCATCGTGCCGTCATCGAGATAGCCCACGCCTTGGCCCGCTTCCTCGCCGGGACGAATGATGCGGACGGTCATGGCCTCGCCCGGCAGCATCACGGGCTTGACCGCGTTGGCCAGGTCGTTGAGGTTGATCACGTTGACGCCGCGAAGTTGGGCGATCTTGTTGAGGTTGTAGTCGTTGGTGACCACCCGGCCGTTGAGGCGCCTCGCCAGGGCCACCAGCTTGGCGTCCACGCCGATCTCGCGTTCGACATCCTCGTTGGCGACCTCCATGATCTGGATGTTGAGGCTCTCGGACTGCCGGAGCTTCTCCAGCACGTCTAGCCCGCGGCGGCCGCGGTTGCGCTTCAGCTTATCGGATGAGTCGGCGATGGTCTGCAACTCATCCAGCACGAAACGGGGGACCACCACGTTGGACTCCAGGATGCGCGTCTCGGCGATATCGGCGATGCGCCCGTCGACGATGGCCGACGTGTCCAGCAGCAGGGGCCTCGCCCCGCGCATCTCCCGAGAAAACTCCACATACGGCACAATGAACCGGAAGCTATCCTTGGTCTGCAGCACGAAGGAGACGCACATGAACACCGCCGCCGCCCCGACCAGCAGCTTCACCAACTCGATGGTCTTGGCGAACGACTGTTGCTCCTGGTAGGCGACCATGGCCTCGCTGTGAGCGACCACTTCGGCTCGGAAGCTGGCCACGGTTTGGTCGGCCTGGCGGGTCGGCTCGGGCCCGGGGTCGACCGCGGAATCGGGGCCGTAGATGTTGACCGTCAGGTCGACCAGCAACCCCAACACGAACGCGATCACCAACCCCACAAGAAGCCCGAAGAACACCCCGCCCAACGCCTGCAGCCGTTTCTTTCGCCACAGCATGTCCGTCAGCACCAACGCCAACGCCACGAACGCCGGCAGAAGAATGTACTTGGTCACGAACGCCGTTCCGCCCTGATAGACCTCCAGGCTCTGCGAGAACGACAGGGTCATGACCAGAACAACCAAGAGAAACAGCACCCGCACCAGATGAATAACCATGATGTGTCCCTACCCAATTGAATAACGTGAATGAAACGTATGATGCCCCCATCATACCGCGCCCCGGCCAGACCGGCAACGCGCCGGCGGCGACTGCGGGGCAGGTGTGTCAATACTGTAGAGTCACCTATTCGTCCGGCGATTCCTCCAAGGCCGGCAGGATGACGCGCGTCCAAGCGTCATCGAACTGCTCACCGACCTCGCCGCGCCAGCCGGGCCCCCCGGTGGCTTCCTGGAAGTCCCGTTCCGTTCCGATCACGCGGGCATCCATCGTCTCATCGAAGGTCACGATCCGTTGGAACGTGTCTTCCTGGCTGAGGGCGATGTAGGCCATGTCGTTGTTGCCGCCGTAGGTTATGCTGGGGTTCACCAGGAGCAAGAGGGGGCGGCCGTCCTGGTCGGTGAATAGGACGTGAATGTACCCGTCTCGTGTGTTCAACGTCAGCGACTTTGGGAATAGGTGTGCGTGAACGCTAAGTCACA
>CAYRZU010000108.1:0-7493 GCA_964428895.1 uncultured Planctomycetaceae bacterium | reverse complement strand
TCTGCTTGAACATCTTCTTGGTCGAGCCGGCCACCATGCCGCGGCCCTTGGTCGCGACGGTGCCCTGCCGGCGGTTGGCATGATAGGCCACCACCGCCTGCTTCAGCAGCGAGGGGTTGATGGTGGAACCCAGCAGGCGCTCATCGACCTGCAGCGTTTCGACCTGCTTGCCCTTTTGGTTGTATACGGGAACGTCCAGCATCGTTCTATCCTGAAAGCGTTAGCTCTTTACCTTCGCGGTTTTGCTCAATCGCACGTAGACCGAATCGCCATTGGCGCCCGGCAACGAGCCCTTGATCAGCAGAAGGTCGTTTTCGGTGTCCACGGCAATCAAACGATGATTGCGTGACGTGCAGCGGGCGGCGCCCATGTGGCCGGCCATCCGCTTGCCCTTCTTAACATTGCCGCCGCCGCCCAAGTCCGATCCGTGAGAGGCAATCGAACCGCCGGCCCGGTGCATGCGCTTGACGCCGTGGCCGTCGCCCATGCCTTTGAAGTTGTGACGCTTCATCACGCCGGCAAAGCCGCGGCCTTTACTCGTGCCAACCACGTCGACAAACTGAACGCCCTCAAAGACATCCACAGCGATGGTCTGACCGACCTCCATGTCCTCGGGGGCGTCGTTCAGCCGCACTTCGCGAATGAATCGCTTGGCGGACGTTTGCGCCTTGGCGGCATGGCCAATCTGCGGCCTGGTCGCGCGATGGGCCTTAACGTCACCACTGCCGATCTGAACGGCGTTGTAGCCATCCGTTTCGAGCGTCTTTACTTGAAGTACCGTGCAGGGCACAGCGTGAACGACAGTCACCGAATGCAGAACACCCGTCTCGTCGAACACCTGCGTCATGCCGATTTTCTTGCCGAGCAATGCCGGGGTCATCGCCGCACCTATGCCTTAATCTTCACGAACACACCGGCCGGCACGACCAGGCGGTTCAGCGCCTCGATCGTCCGAACGGTCGGTTCATAAATGTCGATGATGCGCTTGTGCGTTCGCATCTCGAACTGCTCTCGCGACTTCTTGTTCACGTGGGGGCTACGCAACACCGTGTAACGTTCGATGCGTGTGGGCAGTGGAATAGGCCCGCGTACGCGTGCGCCTGTTCGTTCTGCGTGATCGACGATTTCTTTCGCCGAGGCATCCAACGACCGGTGGTCGTAGGCTTCCATCCGGATCCGTATCTTGTCCGTGTTCATGGATTTACCTCTTTGCCTTGTTGGCGTAGCGCACCCGCACTTCCCTCTAAATGCAGAGTTCGTCTAGGATAGCGAGAAAAATTCCTATGTCAAATTCCACTTGGCACTTTTTTTGCATTTTCAAAACTTTTTCCGTCAAAACGCTGCCAGGATCGACCGGGCCACTTGAGGCGGGACCGCCGCATAGCTATCCGGTTCCATGGTGTAGGATGCGCGTCCCTGCGTCAGCGATCGCAATTCCGTCGCGTAGCCGAACATCTCCGACAGCGGCGCCGTCGCCGTGACCACGCGGAACCGCCCACGCAGTTCGGTCTGGCAGATCTCGCCGCGTCGACGGGCCAGATCGTTCGTGACCGCTCCCAGGTAATCTTCCGGGGTGCTGACCTGCACGCGCATCACCGGTTCAAGCAATGCCGGGCTCGCCGCAGCGGCCGCAGCGTTGAAAGCCAACACGCCCGCCTGCTGGAAGGCGATATCGCTGGAGTCTTCCGAGTGCTCCTTGCCGTCCAGCAGCGTTACCTTAACGTTAACCATCGGATAGCAACCGGTTAAGACGCCGCTGGTGGCCGCCGCCCGAACGCCCTCTTCCACCGAAGGGATGTAGTCCTTCGAAATCGCGCCGCCTTTGATGTCGCTCTCGAAGACAATGCGGTGTTCGCTGTCGGCCTCGGCGTAGGGCTCGATGCGGAGCGTCACCACGCCGTACTGTCCACGGCCGCCGGTCTGGCGAATGAATCGCCCTTCCTTCTCGGCGGTCTCCGTGATGGTTTCCTTGTAGGCCACCGAAGGCCGACCGACGCGGACGTCCACGCCGATGTCGCGAGTCAGTTTGTTCTTGATGATCTCCAGATGCAGCTCGCCCATGCCGGAAATCGTGCTCTGGCCGGTTTCTTCGTCGTAACGGTATTGGAAGCTGGGGTCTTCTCGCCGCAGCACCGTCAGCGCTTCGGACAGCCGTTGCTTGTCGGCGTTGGTCCGGGGCTCGATGGACATGGTGATGACCGGCTCGGGGAACTCCAGCCGCTCCAGCACCACATGCTCTCGCATCTCGCAAAGGGTGTCGCCGGTGAGACTCTTGCGAAGGCCCACCAGCGCCACGATGTCGCCGGCGACGGCTTCATCCCGCTTGATTCGCTGCTTGGCGTGCATCTCCCAAATGCGGGCGACGTTCTCCTTGGTGCGCTGCGTACTGTTGAACACGCGTGTGCCGGTGGTCAGCGTGCCGCTGTAGATGCGGGCGAAGTTCAGGTCGCCGTGCTGGTCGGACGTGATCTTGAAGACCAACGCACAGAACGGCGCGTCCGGATCGCAAGGCCGTTCGACGAGCGTGTCGCTGTCGATCTCCTCATGGCCCGTCACCGGTGGCACGTCCAACGGGCTGGGCAAATACTGCACAATGGCATCCAGCAGGAGTCGCACCCCCTGGTGCTTCAGGGCCGATCCGCACAGCACCGGGTGAAGTTCGCCGGCAATCGTGCCGGTTCGAATGGCTCGGTAAATCAACTCGTCGTCGATCGCTTCGTCGTGAAGGAACTTGTCCATCAACTCATCGTCGAAATCGGCGGCCCGTTCGATCAGCTCGTGCCGATGCAGTTCGACATCGTCGTGCAGCTCCGCAGGAATCTCGATTTCGTGTCGGTCCTTGGCCACGTCGGCATCGACGTAGCTGTAGGCCTTGCGGGTGATCAGATCGATCTCACCGACGAAGTCGTCACTGGCGCCGATAGGCATTTGCAGAATGATGGGCTTGGCTCCCAGCCGGCTGACCAGTTCGTCGACCACGGTCTCGAAGTCGGCCCCCATGCGGTCCATCTTGTTGATGAAGCAAATACGCGGCACGCCGTAACGATCCGCCTGGTGCCAGACCGTTTCCGATTGAGCTTCCACGCCACCGACGGCGCAGAAAACAGCAACGGCCCCATCGAGAACGCGAAGGGACCGTTCGACTTCGATCGTAAAGTCCACGTGGCCGGGCGTGTCGATCAGGTTGATCGTGCAGCCGTCCCATTCCAGCGTGGTGGCTGCGGACGTAATGGTGATGCCCCGCTGCTGCTCTTCGGTAAGGTAGTCCATAACGGCCGTGCCGTCATGGACCTCGCCGATCTTGTACGTACGTCCGGCAAAGTACAGGATTCGCTCCGTGCACGTGGTCTTGCCGGCATCGATGTGGGCCATGATGCCGATGTTGCGAAGTTGTGCTAGATCCTTTGCCATTCGATACTCATATCCGGGCGAGGGCCCGCCCGGCCGATCCGGCCAGACAGTTCCCATGCAAACTGGGGGTCGGAATCCGTTCCAAACCAGGGAGTGGAGCCATCCCGCTAGGGACGCCGACCTTAAGGACCCGCCGCATATCCGTGCAGCGTGCCAAGAGCAGGCCGGCCCGGTTGTTCTATCTCTCTCGAGCCCCGGCCCCTTCAGGACCGGGGTCGTCCGCCCCAACGGGCGAGCGACGATTCAACCAACACCGTTTTTGTCGGCCCGATGAGCGGGCCGACCGGCTAAGTTGTCTAAGACCACAACTACCAAGCGAAGTGCGCGAAGGCCTTATTGGCCTCGGCCATGCGATGCACGTTCTCACGCATCGTCATGGCGGCGCCTTCACCGTTGTATGCATCCATCAGTTCCTTCGCCAGACGCTGACACGTCGGACGGCCCGAGCCGCTCCGAACCGAGTCGCGAAGCCAGCGAAGCGCCAGCGACAATTGACGCTTAGCGTTGACCTGCATCGGTACCTGATAGTTGGCGCCACCGACACGCTTGGAGCGGACCTGAATCATCGGCTTGAGATTGCCGACGGCCTTTTCCAGCACTTCATCCGGAGGGGCGTCCTTGATCTTGCCGCCAATGATATCCAGCGCGTCATAGACCATCTTGCGGGCGACCGACTTCTTGCCGTCCAGCATGAAGTAGTTGATGACCTTGCTGATCATCTTGCTGTGAAACTTTGGGTCCGGCGTCAACTGCTGAACCGATGCTGTGAACCTCTTATATGCCATAATCCGCGATCCCGTCTGAGGCCTTACTTGGGCCGTTTGGCCCCATACTTGCTGCGGCTCTGTCTTCGTCCTTCGACGCCGAGGGCATCCAACGTGCCTCGCACGATGTGATACCGCACACCGGGCAGGTCCCGCACACGCCCGCCACGAACCAGCACAATGCTGTGTTCCTGCAGGTTGTGATCGATGCCCGGTATATAGGCAGTCACTTCTTTGCCGTTGCTCAGCCGAACTCGGGCGACTTTCCGCAGCGCCGAATTAGGCTTCTTGGGCGTGACGGTCTTAACCAAGAGGCACACGCCCCGCCGCTGCGGGCACTGCTCCAGAGCCAGGTTCTTCTTCTTGGCCTTCTGCAACTGGCGAGGTTTGCGAATCAGTTGATTGATTGTCGGCATCGATACGTCCTCGTGTTCACCTATCCGTCGAACGGCTATTGACCCGCCAGGGCCTGCTGAACCGCTCGGGTGATCTGCTCGTCAGTCAGGGAGTCGGTGTCGGTCTCATCTGAGACGAACTCGCCGAACTCCACGTTGTGTTTGATTTCCATTTCCAGATACGGCTTGAAGCTCGTGCCCGCCGGGATCAAGTGACCCAGGATCACGTTCTCCTTCAGGCCGCGAAGCTCGTCAATCTTGCCAGCCAGCGACGCCTCGGTGAAGACCTTGGTGCTTTCCTGGAAGCTGGCGGCTGACAGGAAGCTATCCGACTGCAACGAGGCTTTGGTGATCCCGAGCAGCAACGTCTTGGCGGTTCCCGGCTTGGGCCGACGCGTCTTGGCGGTCTGTCCGCCGGCGGCCTCGGCCTCGGCGTTGGCTTGCTCGACCTTCTCTTTCGAGACGATGGCGCCCGCACCCAGCGACGTGTCACCTGGTTCCAGGATCTTCAGCGCACCGCGCAAACGGTTATTCTCTGCGACGAACTGGAACTTGTCAATAACGTCTCCGGGCAACAGGTTGCTGTCGCCGACGCTGTCGACCATCACGCGCCGCAACATCTGAGCCAGAATGACCTCAATGTGCTTGTCGTTGATGCTCTGACCGGCCATCCGGTAAACGCTCTGGACCTCGCCCAGCAGGTACTGCTGGAGGGCTTCCTCGCCGCGAATGGCAAGAATATCCTGCAGCACCAACGGGCCTTCCGTCAGCGGCTCACCGGCTTCGACATAGTCACCCGTGTGCACCAGCAGGTGGCGGTCCTGGGCGACGTGGTGTTCACGCTCCATGCCCGACTCACTGCGAACGATGACCGTCATCTTGCCGCGACGCTTGTCGGTCCGTAGCTCGACGCGGCCCGAGATCTCGGCCATCGCGGCCGGATCTTTCGGCTTGCGAGCTTCGAGCACTTCGGTCACCCGCGGCAGGCCCGCGGTGATGTCCTGCGTGCCGGCGATTTCACGGGGCTGACGGGCGAGCAGTTCGCCCGGCTTGACCGACTGGCCTTCCTCGACCTCGATACGCGCCTTGCTCGGCAGGTAGTGGAAGTCCAACACTTTGCCGGTCTTGTCTTCGATGACCACTCGGGGGTGCTTCTCGCCTTTGTGCTCAATGACCACCAGGCGACGGGCGCCGCGCTCGGCGTCGATCCGGACCGTTTCGCCTTCTTCAACATCCTGGAAGCGAACGATACCGTCGGCTTCGGCCAGAATCGGCGTTCGGTGCGGGTCCCATGTGACCAGCGTTTCACCTTCCTTAACCTTCTGCCCGTCGGAAACCAGCACCGCGGCGCCGTACCGGACCTTGTACTTCTCCAGTTCGCGGCTCTTGTCGTCCAGGATGGCGATCTCGCCGTTTCGCTTTAGCGCCACCAGTTGCTTCTTGCGGTTGACGACCACTTCCACCGCGTTCAATTCACGGTAATGAATCGTGCCGCTGGCGCCGGCGGAGATTTCGTTTTCGATAACCGACCGCGTGGCGACGCCGCCGGTGTGGAACGTCCGCATCGTCAGCTGCGTGCCCGGTTCGCCAATCGACTGAGCACCGATGATGCCAACCGCCGTGCCCTCTTCCACCACGCGTCCGGTGGACAAGTCGCGGCCGTAGCAGGTCGCACAGCAACCGAGCGGCGTTTCGCACGTCAGCGGGCTGCGAACGCGAATCGACTCCATGCCGAGCTCTTCGATCTGGGCGGCCGCGTCCTTGGTGATGATCTTGTTTTCTTTGACGATCACCTCGTCGGTCAGCGGATTGACGATGTTCTCACGAGCGGCCCGGCCCACAATCATGTCGCTGAGGGGCACGTCAACCTGCTCGCCCTTGTAGATGGCGCTCTTGGGAATGCCCTTGAGGGTCTTGCAGTCCACCTGAGTGACCACCACGTTCTGGGCAACGTCGGCCAGTTTCCGGGTCAGGTAACCGGAGTCCGCCGTCTTGAGAGCGGTATCGGCCAGACCCTTTCGCGCGCCGTGGGTGGAACCGAAGTACTCCAGAATGGTCAGGCCTTCGCGGAAGTTGGCCTTAATCGGCGCTTCGATAATCTCGCCGGACGGTTTACTCATCAGGCCACGCATGCCGGCAAGCTGACGAATCTGGTCCATGTTGCCACGCGCGTTGGAGTGGAACATCATCCAAATCGGATTGAGGTACTTGTCGTCGTTCTCGCGGGAATCGGTCTGCAACGCCCGCAGCAACGCCTTGGTGACCTCTTCACGAGCGTGAATCCAAACGTCAATGATCTGGTTGTACCGCTCGCCGTCGGTAATGGCGTCGGCGCGGAAGTCTTCTTCGATGCTGTCGACGCGGTTCTGGGCCTTGTCGAGAATGTCGGCCTTCTGCTCCGGAATTCTCGCGTCGCGAATGCCGAACGAGATGCCCGCCAGTGTCGAGTACTTGAATCCCAACGCCTTGATTTCGTCCAGCAGATCGATGGTCGACGCCCGACCGATCAGGTGATGACAGTCGCTGATGACGCGACTGATGCCCTTGGCGCCCAACGAGAGGTTATAGAACGGCATGCCCTCGGGGAGGATGTCGTTGAAAATGCAGCGACCGGCCGTCGACAGAATCCGACGGTTCTCCGGGTGATACGTGCGATCTTCCTCAACGATGTCCTGCTCTTCGGACAGTCGAATAATCACCTTGGCCTGCATGCCGATGCGGCCCATCTCGTAGGCCGTGATCGCCTCGGCCGGATGACGGAACGCCGGGTACTCTTGGCCGTCGGAATGAGTGATCGTCTTCACGGAGGAATCGACAAAGGTCGAGCCCTGGTCCACGGTCAGGTAGTAGCCGCCCAGCACGATGTCCTGCATCGGCATGGCGATAGGTGAACCGCTGGCCGGCGAGAAAATGTTGTTGGTCG
>CAYRZU010000107.1:0-7662 GCA_964428895.1 uncultured Planctomycetaceae bacterium | reverse complement strand
AGGGCAGCTTTGGCTCCAGTGGCGTCGGCTATGCCGCCGGCAACGCCAACTGCGATACCGTGGTCAACGCCACGGACCTTCAGATCCTCAAGGGCACCTTCGGTAGCTCGGCTTCGGCCGTCCCCGAACCGCTGACCATGGGCCTGCTGGCCGTGGGTGGCGCTGCCCTGCTTCGTCGCAGGAAGTAGTCGGCTTCGTTCAGATTGAAGCTGTTTGCTTGATGTATCGAAGGCGACCCCTCCCCTGGGGTCGCCTTCTTCTTTTTGTTCGCGGCTATCGGCCCCAGATGAGATCAAGGGATCGAGAAGCGACTGGCGAGCTCGCCATTCTGTAGTATACTGGTCTCAATGGCCTCTTGCCGCCCGAGCCCCTGGGCCGGCCCCGTGCCGTCTTGGCCACAACGGAGACATACGAAAGGACGAGAGAGATGAAACAGGTCAGCGCAGTGATCGCTATTGTAGCACTGGTCGTGCTAACAAGCGGCCCCGCCACCGCCCGGGACGCCGTCCCCGGCGACACCATCATTGAATCGGCGGCGGCGCCGCGCGTGCTCGGCGCCGGAGACGACTTCCCCGGGATGTGGGAGTATGTCTACGACGTGGTGGGCACGGTGGACGGCACGGGCCAGAACTACGGCTGGACCCGATTCGCGTGGCTGGAAGGATTCGATTCCTCCCTGATGGTCAATCGCTGGAACGACGCCGGCGACCTGTGGGATGGTACGCAGGCGGACCCGTGGAACTACGAGCCCAAGCAGCGATGGTCCGCCAACTCCCGAGGCATTCCAAGGGCCTACTCCGGACAGATCTACTTCGACGAGTGGCCCTCAATGGCGACGGCGGTTCCGTTGTTTCCCGGCGGCCCCTCCGTCATGCAGTGGGCCCAACCCAAAGATATCAAGATCCTCAACTGGCAGACCTACGAGTTCGAAGAGGACGCTCGGCCGGACGCCGTCAATCAGGCGTGGTACACCGACAACCCTTGGCACGAGGGCAGTGAATACGTTCATGGCAACAGCTCATGGCCCTACTCCGAAGCCGGTTCAGGCGAAGGGGAGACCTACGATCCCGACGGCATCTCCTTCGAGAACCAAACCAGCGTGTCCAGCTTCTTTGGGCTGACGGGCCTGCTGATGACCTTCCGCGTCGTCCACCCCAACGCGCCGACTGACATCACGTGGGGCACCTACAGCGAAGGTGTCTCCGGCACGATCCTCGGCCCGGGTGCCGGCGTCGAAGGCGACTTCGATGGCGATGGTGACGTCGACGCTGATGACATCGACATGCTGTGCGCCAACATGGGTGGCGATCTGGATCCGTACGACGTGGACGGCAACGGCGTGGTCGACGAAGACGACATGATCTATCACGTCGAGAACCTCGTCGAGTACGACACCGATGGTGACGGCACGCCGGAAGGCAACGGCACCTACGTGGGTGATTTCGACCTCAATGGTGTGGTCAACGCCACCGATCTGCAGATCATGAAGGGCACCTTTGGCACCAGTGGCGTCGGCTATGCCGGCGGCAACGCCAACTGCGATACCGTGGTCAACGCCACGGACCTTCAGATCCTCAAGGGCACCTTCGGTAGCTCGGCTTCGGCCGTCCCCGAACCGCTGACCATGGGCCTGCTGGCCGTGGGCGGCGCTGCCCTGTTGAGACGGCGAAGCCGTTAGGCGAAGACGCTTGCTGCGTCGCAGGAAGTAGCAGGCGCACCTTTGGTTGATGCAAAAAGAACGGGCGACCTTCGCGGGTCGCCCGTTTCTTTATGACTGCCTTAGACTCGGTCTACTCGAACAAGGCTGTCCCGATTCGAACGATCGTGGCGCCTTCTTCGACCGCTACCGAATAGTCGCTGCTCATCCCCATCGATAGCTCGCAGAATGCGGGTCCGCCGATCTTCTCCGATCGCATCTCCGCGAAGATATCCCGCAGTCGGCCGAAGGCGTGGCGGGCCTCGTTGACATCGTCCGACAGCGGAGCCATGGTCATCAGACCGACCAGCCGTAGGTTGTCGAGTGTGGACATCAGCTCGCCCAGGTGCATCGCGGCTCCGACCGCACAGCCATGCTTCTGGCTCTCTTCGGCGCAATTGACCTCCAGCATGACATCTTGGACCTTCTCCAACTGCTCCGCCCGCTTGTTGACTTCCTCCGCCAACCGCAGCGAGTCCACCGAGTGGATCACAGCCGACGCGGCGCAGACCGCCTTGGCCTTATTCCGCTGAAGCGGGCCCACCATGTGCCATTCCACCGGCGACGGCAGCGGGTTCTGACGCCGGTTCACGTGCGCCTCTACTTCCGCGGCCCGTTCGGCCAGTTGCTGGGCGCGGCTTTCGCCAAGCGTGGTTATGCCGGCATCCAGAAGGTTCTTGATGGTCTCCAGATCGATCGACTTGGTGACCGCAACGATCTTGACGTCGTCGGGGTCCCGGCGGGCGATCTGACAGTGCTCGGCGATTCGCTGACGAATCGCGGCGAGGTTCTTTTCGATGCGAGCCTTGGTAACGGACATGGGGCGAACGATACCACGGCCTCGGGCAACTGGCAAGGGCTCGGCGCACGACAGAGGGCTTGGCTTTCCGGCCAAGCCCTCTGGCAATCGTTCGGATGTCCGAGGCGCGACTACCCCAGCTTGCCCTCCCGCTCGCCCATCACGTAGTTCATGCAGAAGTCATCCTTACCCGCCACCGCTTCGGCGGCCAGGATCGTCGCGATGATGCCCGGGATGCACGGGTCGATAATGCCCGCGTCCATGCCGTGGTAGATCGCCTGCGTCAGCAGGGCGAAGTTCACCAGCTTGCGCTTCGGCAGGCCGAAACTGATGTTCGAGCAACCGCCGCCGATGTGGACCTCGGGGAACTTCGCGTGAATCTCGGCAATCGCGTCGATCACCGCCCGCCCACTGCCCGGATCGGCTGAGACCGGCAGGAAGCACGGGTCGACGATGATCTCATCCTGGGTCTTGCCGATCTCCAGCAGCTTGCCGATCAATTCGTCCGCCCGCTCGGTGCGGTCCGCCTGGGTCATCGGCGTGCCAGCGTCGCTCATCAGCAAAGCCACCACCATGCATTCATGGTCCGCCGCCAGGGGCAGAATCGGCCCGAGGCGGTCGGCCTCCAGGGAGATACTGTTGAGGATGGGCTTCTGATTGGCCATGCCCAGCCCAACCTTCACCGCCGCCGGGTCGGCCGAATCGACCGCTACCGGCTTGTCGGTGTTGGCTTGGACCAGAGCCATCAGCCATTCCATGTTCTTGGCTTCTTGGCCCTCTTTGGGGCTGCCGCCGTTGATGTCGATGTAATCGGCGCCGGAGTCGGCCTGCTCTTTCGCCGTGGCGATAATGAGATCGGCGTCTTGGGCCTCGATGGCCGCGCCGATGGCCTTACGCGTCGCGTTGATCTTTTCACCAATGATGATCATCTGCCTCTCCTATGCTGCTGGCGTGCTTGGGTCAACCGTGGGACCGGCCCACATGGGCCCCTCGCGGGCCGTTCGAATCGGATACTGATAGTCCACCGACGCGACGGTGGCAAGAGAGAAACTGGCCCTTTGGCCCCCGCCCGAAACTACGGATTTACCCCCTCGCGCCGCCACCGGGCCAGTTGCTCCAGAGCGAACGAACAACACCGCCCGTCGGCACGTTTGGCCAGTTCGTCTGCACTGTCGACCATGTCCGGACGCCCCCCCGGGACGATGATCACAAACGTGATGCCGCG
Source organism: uncultured Planctomycetaceae bacterium (assembly GCA_964428895.1). Classification (GTDB taxonomy): domain Bacteria; phylum Planctomycetota; class Phycisphaerae; order SM23-33; family SM23-33; genus HyVt-337. Next base: position 3,942 of record CAYRZU010000107.1, on the reverse strand, counting down.
CTGCTTGGCCCGGTCGGCCCGGCCCGCCAGATCATCAACATACTTCCGGACGAACAGCACCACCGTCGACGGCTGCATCGCCAAGGCTTCATCCAACCCGGCGCCGAGGTCGGCGTCGCCGTAGGGGTCGACCTCCCGGGCCACCGCAATCGCGTGTGATCGTCCTCCCGGCATACTTGACAGCGACCCCGCACTGTGAGTCCCCGTTTCCAGGGCCACTACCACCGCCGCCTTGGCGCCCGAAGGCAGAGACTTCATCGATGCGTCGGCCATCTGAAGGGCGTAGTCATACGCAACGTCCATCGACCGGCTACCGTCAATCACATAGACCACCGGCGTGCGGACCGAGATCCCCGCAATCGAGGCGCGTGTGCCCGGCACGAACGGATTGGTTGGGGTCGGCTGTTGCCCGTTGGGATCGCCGTCGCTGCCCGTGGCTTTGACGATCAACACGATCGCCACCACCACGAATCCCACCAGCATCGCCATCAGTACCATCGCCGTGATGCCCTGGAAGACCACCCGGTCGGCCACGGGAATCTGGCTCGGTGGGGTCTCACGTGTCACCGCCTTGACCCCAACACCGCTGGCGGCCGTGGCCGGGCCCGAAGACACCCGATGCCCCCCGGGCACATTATTGATGGCTGTGCAATACGGACACCGGCACACCCCACCGGCGAAGGCTTCATCAATCGATATCCGTTTCGTGCATCGATTGCAGCTAACCCGAATGGCCATTGGCTGTGCCTTATTTGAGGGCGGCTGGCGATTGAGCCGTCTGCGCCGTCCGCGAGATGTTCTGTAGTGATTATACGAACCGCCGCCGCATCGCAACCATCATTGTGGCCGTCGACGGCCGCGGCATTCGTCTGTTATCGGCCGCGGCCGCCCAGGATGTCCACTACTCTCGGGCATCTTGCCTGCAAACACCGTTATAATGTCCCCGCCGCAACCACAACCAGTACGCCCCGACCCCCGCGAAAGGCATGCCTCCAATGGATCTGAGTCACTACGAAGCGTGGTTCGTCACCGGAAGCCAACACCTCTACGGCCCCGAGGCTCTGGAGCAAGTTGCCGCCGACTCACAACAAGTCGCCGCCGCTCTGGATAATTCCGAACACCTGCCGATACGTGTCGTCTTCAAGCCCATCGTCACCACCCCCGAAGCCATCCGCGAACTGTGCCTCCAAGCCAACGCCGACCCCACCTGCGTGGGCCTCGTCACCTGGATGCATACCTTCTCGCCGGCCAAGATGTGGATCGCCGGGCTGACCGCCCTAGCCAAGCCCTTCGCCCACCTTCACACTCAATTCAACCGCGACATTCCCTGGGACAAGATCGACATGGACTTCATGAACCTGAACCAATCCGCCCACGGCGGACGGGAGTTCGGGTATATCTGCACGCGCCTTCGGAAGCGGCGAAAGATCGTGGTCGGCCATTGGCAGGAGACGGCCGTCCAGGACCAACTCGGTACGTGGGCCCGGGCCGCCTGCGCCGTCGCCGATGCCCAGGGAGCCCGGATCGCCCGCTTTGGCGACAACATGCGAGATGTGGCCGTTACCGAAGGGGATAAGGTCGAAGCCCAGAAGCAATTCGGCTATTCCGTGGACGGCTACGGCCTGGGCGACATCGCCGGCCGTCTGGCCGACATCAGCGACACCGATACCGACGCCCTGCTGGCTGAATACGACGAGCAATACGACGTCGCCAAGGAACTCCAGGCAGGCGGCAAGCGTCGCACCGAACTCCAGGAGGCCGCCCGCATCGAATTGGCCATGCGAGGCTTCCTGGGTGAGGGAAGCTTCACCGCCTTTACCACCACCTTCGAGAACCTGCACGGATTGGCCCAACTGCCGGGCCTCGCCGTCCAACGCCTAATGGCCGATGCGTACGGTTTCGGCGCCGAAGGCGACTGGAAGACCGCCGCCCTCCTCCGGGCCGTCAAGGTCATGGGGTCCGGCCTCGATGGCGGCGACTCCTTCATGGAAGACTACACCTACCATCTCAACCCCGCCGGCCAAATGGTTCTGGGGGCCCACATGCTGGAGGTCTGCGAGTCCATCGCCGACGGCAAACCGAGCCTGGAAATCCATCCGCTCTCCATCGGCGGGAAGGCCGACCCGTGTCGCCTGGTCTTCAACGTCCCGGCTGGAGCGGCTCTGAACGCCTCGATGATCGACCTGGGCGACCGCTTCCGCCTGATCGTCAACACCGTTGACGTCATCGCGCCGCCGGCCGCCCTGCCGCTGCTGCCGGTCGCAAGAGCGGTGTGGCAACCCCAACCCGACCTACCGACGGCCGCAGCCGCCTGGATCCTCGCCGGCGCCGCCCACCACACCGCCTTCAGCCAGGCCATCACCCCCGAGCACCTGGAAGACTACGCGGACATGCTCGGAGTAGAACTGGCCGTCATCGACGCGAACACCCAACTCCGCACCTTCAAGAACGAACTCCGTTGGAATGACGCTGGCGCATGATGCCGTTCCGTCGGTCCTCCCCGAGGCTCTCACATGGCAACAGCCACGCCGAACGCGGACGTCATCCGGCGGCAGCGAGAATTCTTCGCCGGCAACACCGCCGGAGATCGAATGGTCTTCGTCTCCAGCCTCGATCCCATGCCCGATGCTCCCCCCGTCGATCACCTGCCGGGCCTCGTCAACGAGCACCTGCTCGCCAACGATGGCCAACTGCCCGACGACGCCGCGGTGGAGGCCATCATCCGGAAAATCGTCGAAGGTTATCGACGGTACTGGCCGTGGCGGGATGAGATCGTCCACGACGATTCCCCCCACCTGATCCCCGTCCACTTCGACATCGGCATTCAGACCGCCGTTATGACCGGCATGGAGCCCCGCCTGGAAGGCTCGTGGTGGCTGGACTGCAATCTGACCTACGAGCAGATCGACGACCTTCCCGCCAACCCCGACAACCGTTGGTACGAGCTGTTTCATTCGATCAGTCAGCATCTCTGGTCGATGTGGGAGGGAGACTTTCACTTCCTGCCCTTCTGGCATCGCTCGCCGCTCGACGCCGCCAACGGTATTCGGGGCAACGAGATCTTCGTGGAGATGTACACGGACCCCCAGGCCGTCAAAACACTCACTAACTGGTGCGTCGATTGCGAATTGACCATCGAAAGAGCCCTGCAGCAATACTCCCCGGCCTCCGCGGCCGACTGGGGCGCCGGCCACATGGGGTTTGTCATGCCGCCCGGCGGCGTATGGGTCAACGGTGACCCCGTCGCCTTGATCAGCCGCGAGATGATGCTTGAGTTCGAACAGCCCTATACCGGCCGTCTCTTCACCGAGACCGGCGGCGGGTTCTTCCACAACCACACCAAGGGCCTCTATCAGGTCGACCAGGTCGCGAGGACCCCCGGTATCTGCCTCCAACACTTCAACGCCGACCCAAACTGTCCCCGCGTCAGCGACATCCTGGCCGGCCCTGCCCCTGCCCGAGACAATCTGCTGGCCGCCTCCCGTCAAACACCGATTTATCCCGACCAGATTCACTACGACGAGTTGGACACCTATCGTCCTCACCTGGACGATGGTCGCTTCGCCCTCGACATCTACTGCCCCGCCGATCAGATCGATTCCGTGATCAAGGAATTCAGACGCTAGCGGCATCTTGCTCCCCCAAGTCGACGAACTGACAAGAGAAGACGGCCCCATGCGAGAGCGCCGAGCTGTCTTAAACTCCCCGACTTGGACTCGAACCGGAATCAGCAACGAACGATGGCGCAAGGGGTTTAGGGAATCAGTCTATCGGAGGCGATGCAGAATCCGGTGCAGTTGGGGCCGATTTGGGGCATCTGGACACCGATCTCAGGGATGTGATAGAGGCATGGCCCGACCTACCTGAAGCCGTCAAGAAAGGTGTCCTGGCTGTACGTCGTCAGCGACAATGGTAATCCGTGGGCGTTGAACTAAGTCACGG